>CBIHRX010000328.1:0-7219 GCA_966212555.1 uncultured Massilia sp. | reverse complement strand
GTGGGGCCGAACCGCGTACTCGTCGAACCGAAACTGGTGCTGCGCACGGACCCCACGCACCTGACCCTGATCGCGGGCCTCGTGCCCGCCGGGGACGACGGCCGCGCCGGCGCCGTCCACGCGACGCCACTGGCGCTGGCGGCCTACCAGTTCGAACAGCATGGCGGCACGTGGGGCGTGAGCGGACGCCAGGGGATCTTCGCGCTGCGCGGCTTTTCCGGCGCCGCCGCCGTGCGCGAAGTCGCGCTGGCCGCGCGCCGTCCGGCCGTCGCGGTGGAATACGGCAGTTGCTGGCAGGGTTACTGCGGCACCTGGCTCGCGGTGTACGAAGTCGGCCGCGATGCCGTCCGGCGCGAGCCGGCCGTGGAGCTGGCGCTGTCCGGCATCAACGTCGACAGCGCGGCGGATTGCCAGCGCCGCCTGGCGCCGCTCGTGAAGCCGCACCAGCAAGACCCCGTCGCCCGCGACGACGGCGGCGCAGCGGACACGCACGACTGCTATGCGATCGAAAGCAGCTGGGCGATCGATGCGGCGCATGAGCAGCCGGGGGACCTGACCATCCGCTACCAGGGCGCGATCAGCCGGGCGGAGTCGTATGCGGGGCCGCCGGCGGCGATCGACCAGAAGCAGGTGCTCAGGTATGGCAACGGGAAGTACCGGGCGATTTCGGGGTTTTCTCCAGTGCCGGCGATTTAAGCCGTCGCCCCTGCGAAGGCAGGGAAACTTGGGTCCCCGCCTGCGCGGGGACGACGACGCAAGCTGTAGCGACGACGGTTACGGGGCGGCCTTCTTCACCGGCGTGAAATTCAAATCCTGGAAGTCGTAACTGAAATCCGTCTCGGTCGAAATCGGCTGCATCCGCATCCGCTCGATGCTGCCGTCCGGATTCAGTGCGAACGTGACATACGCATCCGCGTTGAAGTTGCGCTCCTTCCAGCGCACGATGAACGTGTCGTGCTGGTAGTGTTCCAGTTCGCCCGTCAGGTCGGGCGTGCGCGACATCGTCAGGATCTGTCTGTTCCCATCGTGGCGGATGGTCGCGATGCCGTACCACGGGTCCTGGTACTCGCCGTCGTACGCCGCACGCGCCAGCGACGGTTGCGATTTCGCCGCGCGCGCGGCGCTCGCCTTCCTGATGCGTGCCAGTTCCTTCGCGTGGTGTTCGTCCTCGACGGCTTTCACGACGCCGATCCAGTCGGTCGTCGCGGCCGGGTCCAGCATGCGGTCGAGCAGCTGGTACTGCAGCGCGTTCAGCGAGCCGCCGCTTTCCGCATTGGTCAGGATGGCGATGCCCAGCTTCGCTTCCGGCACCAGCACCACCTTCGAATAAAAACCCTGCAGCGCGCCGCTGTGCATCGCGAGCAGCCTGCCCTGCCAGTCGCGCAGCTGGAAGCCGAGGCCATACGCGAGGAAGTTCGGACGCGTGGCGGCCAGCTTGGGGTCGGGCTCGCTGATGCGCATCGGCGTCTGCGCCGTCCACATCTCGCGCGCCTGCTTCGCGCTGTACAGACGGAGCTCCTTCCCGTTCGCATCCGTGCCCACGCGGCCGCCGGCCAGCAGCACGTTCATCCAGCGCGCGATGTCCTCGGCATTCGTATTGATGCCGACGGCACCCACCGCGTTCGGCACCGGCATCGCCTTCACGGCCGCGATCCTGTCGTCGATCTTGCTGTGGGCGTTCGCCACGTCCGCATTGCCCGCGCCCTCCGCGAGACTGGTCGTCGTCGCCGTCATGCCCACCGGCGTCAGGATGCGTTCGCGGATCGTCTCGCCCCACGTTTTACCCGACTTGGCCGCGACGATCTTGCCGGCCACGATGTACAGCAGGTTGTCGTACGCATAGCTGCTGCGGAAGCTCGTGGCGGGGCGGATGTGGCGCAGCTTGTGGATGATCTCGTCGGTCGAGAAATTCGTCGTCGGCCACCACAGCAGGTCGCCGGCGCCGAGACCCAGGCCGCTGCGGTGCGTGAGCAGGTCGCGCACCGTCATCTCGTGCGTGACGTACGCGTCGTACATCTGGAAATCCGGCAGGTGCTTCGTGACCGGGTCGTCCCACGCGAGCTTACCCTCGTCGACGAGCATCGCCAGCGCGGCCGCGGTAAAGGCCTTCGAGTTCGACGCAACCTCGAACAGCGTTTTCGCATCGACCTTGTCCGGGGCGCCCAGCTTGCGCACACCAAAGCCTTGCGTGGCCACGACCTTGCCGTCCTTGACGATGGCGATCGCGATGCCGGGCACGTCGAACAGCTTCATGGTGCGTTCGACGTCGGATGTAAGGCGCGCATCCAGGGCCGCCTGCGTGACGGCGGCTGCGGCGGGGACGGTGGCGGAGGCGGACGGAGATGCGTGCGCCAGTGCGGCGCCGGAAAAAGCGAGCAGGATCGCTGCTGCAATGCGGGTCATGGATTGCACTCTTGGGTTCCTTGGATGGTGGAAGCGCGGGGCAGGATAGCATGTTCGCGCCGGCGGCACACCTCTGCTATGATCCGCCTTTCCATGGATGCCTTCCTCGTTTCCACCGGCATCGTCGCCCTCGCCGAAATCGGCGACAAGACGCAGTTGCTGGCCTTCCTGCTCGCCGCGCGCTTCCGCCGTCCCTTGCCGATCGTGGCCGGCATCTTCGTCGCTACCATCGCCAACCACGCCTTCGCCGCCGCCGTCGGCGCGCTCGTGAGCCGGCTGCTCGGTCCCGACGTCATGCGCTGGGTGCTGGGCATCGCCTTCCTCGGCATGGCCGCCTGGGTCATGGTGCCGGACGAGGTGGACGAGGACGAGACGCCGCTCGCGCGCTTCGGCGTCTTCCTCACCACCGCGCTCGCGTTCTTCGTCGCCGAGATGGGCGACAAGACGCAGGTCGCGACCGTCGCCCTGGCCGCGCGCTACGCGTCCGCCGTGGCGGTGGTCGCCGGCACGACGCTGGGCATGATGCTCGCGAACGTGCCGGCCGTGTATTTCGGCGACCGCATCGCGGGACGCGTTCCCTTGAAACTCGTGCACGGCCTGGCGGCGCTGGTGTTCGCCGTGCTGGGCATCGCCACCCTGTTCGGCGCGGGACGCAGCCTGGGCTTCTAGGGCTGCTGCGTCACCCACACCGGGGCCGACCACAGGATCTTGCCGTCGTCCTGCGTCACCTTCGCATAATAGAAATGCGCGCCCGGCGCGGGCGTGGTCGTGACGTCCGCCTTGTCCGACAGCTGGCTCACGTCGCCGCCCCGCCCCGGGACGCCTTCGATGATCGCGACCGCCGCAGCCTGCCGCCCCGTCGCGCTGGCGTACGCGACCTGCAGCCGCAGCGCGCCCGTATTGTCGAAGCGTTCGCCCATCAGGTGGCCGTTCGCGGTGAGGACCACCTGCGCATCCTTGTCCATCGTCGCGAACACGCGCCGCGCGCGCACGGCCTCGAGGAAGCTGGCGCGCGTCAGCGGCACGCCGTTCGGAATCAGCACGGCGCTGCGGTTGCTGTACGACGCGCCCCAGTTGGCGCAGTGGTTGTCCTGGTTGCTGCTGAACGCCACGTGATAACCCGCTTCCAGCAGCTTGTTGCAGGCCTGCTCGAAATTGCTGCGCCGCGTCTCGCCCTCGTTCTCGCTGACGGAAAACGCGGAGCTGTTGACCACTTCGCACAAGGCCATCACGGCGTCGCCGTCTTGCGTGTAGGCGAGAGGCGTGCCGTTCACGGTGAACTGGCCGGTCGGCGCCGGATGGTTGAACTGCCCGGTCAGGCCGCGCTGGCGCATCAGAGAATAGAGCGCCGCATAGTCGCTCTTGGCCGTCGCTGTATCCGCAATCAGCTCGCCCTTCGCGTTCTTCTCCCAGCCGAGCAGCTCGTCGCTGTCGAAGATGTTCAGGTGGCCGCCGTTGCCGATCACGCCCCACTCCATGCCGTACAGCGCGAGGAAGCCCGGATTCGCATCGGAGTTGTCGCGCGCCGTCTTCAGGCCGGCCTGGTAGCGGGCCCTGGCCGTCGCGGGATCGGCATCCGGGTTCGTGCCGTCCGAGCCGTCGTACATGTGGTTGTGCTCCGAGACCATCAGGATGTCCAGGCCGTGCTTGCGCGCGTACGGATAGGCGGCGTCGGGGCCGTAGGGCGCCGTCTGGGGGTCCTGCGCACCGTGGCAGTCGGCGACCGGGGCGCCGCCGTCGCTGTCGCGCGTCTGGCTGTGCAGGTTGCCGTAATAGACCGTGTACGGCAGCGCGCCCGGCGCCGGCATGGCCATCATGCGCGTGCGGCCCGTCGGCAATGGCGTAAAGGCCGGCAGCGCGGGCGCCGGCACGCTGCCGACGGCGATGTCCCAGGCCTGGTCGGCCGTCTCGCTGCCGCTGGCGGCATGCAGGCGCACGCGGTAGATGCCGGGCGCGGGCCGATGGCCGGCGAGCACGCCCGGCCAGCGCACCGCCACGTCACGTGGCGTGCCGTCGAGGGCCAGCCGCCCCTGCCATCGGGCGACGCGGCGGCCGGACGGCGCGACGAGCTCCAGGCGCCACGTCACGGGACGGCGCGCGCGCAGGCCGGGATACTCGAACGAGATAGTGAACGTGCGCGCATTGCGGGCATCGCCGCGATAGGGCGCCTGCAGGGTCGCATCGAACTCGTCATGTTCGTGCGTTGCCGCTGCCGCGGGGTTGAACACGCCGGCCGCGGCCAGCACCAGGGGGAGGATTCGGATCGAGGTTTTCATGATGCAATTTTTGCAATTGCATGCATGTGGACCTTGATCCATGGCTCATAAAATTGTCAATTCGATATTAATTTATTGACAAAATATAAGGGCGTATCCTTTCGCGCGTCGTCGGGGCGGAACGCCACGTGCAGTTCCACCTCGTGCGTCCGGCCGTCGTCCACCAGCGCGATCGTATTGCCCGGCTGCGCCACCCCGTCCACCTGCAGCAGCGGCTCGTCCGCGCGTCGCACGGCGATCGTGTACTGGCTGCCGCGGTAGCGATAGTGCAGGCGGAAGCCCTCCCAGCCGGCAGGCAGGCGTGGCATCAAGGTCAAGGTTTCGCCGGCTCGCGTCACACCGAGCAAGGCTTCGACGATCAACCGGTACATCCAGCCGGCCGAGCCCGCATACCAGCTGCCGTCGTCCCGCCCTGCCGTCATCACATAGGGTTCCGCATGCGCGTGCCCGACCGGACCCAGCATGCGCGCCAGTGCCCACGCGCGCTCCGTGTCGCCCAGGTGCGCGAACGCCATCGCCGCCCAGATCACCGCCTGCGTGTCCTGGCAGCCGCCCTCCTGCACGAGCTGCGCGTCCACCGCGTCCATCGCGATGCGCGCCCGGTCCCGGTCGGCCGCGCCGGACAGCACGGCCCAGCCCTGCGTGCCCGCGTCGATACGCCACGCGTCGTCGCCGCCATACCCGTGCCGGTACCATTCGCCGTCCCATGCATTGCCGTCGATGTTGTGCGCGAGGACCTGGGCCGCGCTGCGGCACGTCGTGCAGAAGCCGTAGTCGCCGCGGCGCTCGGCCAGTTCCGCGAAGCGGCACAGCGCGTCGTACAGGAAGAACCCGAGCCGGACGCTCTCGCCGCCGCCGCCCGGCGGCAGCCCGTGCGGGCCGAACACGAGGGCGCGGCGCAGCGCGCGCACGCAGTGTTCGTAGATGCTGGCCTGCTCCTGCGAACGGCCCGGCAGGTCGCAATACGCCGCCTCGTCCTGGCGCAGCGCGCGGCCTTCGATGAACGGCGCGATCTCGTCCAGTAGCGCGTAGTCGCCCGTGACGCCGACGTAGCGGTGCACCGCGAGCGGCAGCCACAGGGCGTCGTCCAGGCTGCGCGTGCGCTCGCCGCGCCCGGTCGGCGGATGCCACCAGGGCTGCACGTCGCCTTCGACGAACTGGTGGCCGGCGAACAGCAGGATGTGGTCGCGCAGCAGTTCCGGACGCACGTGCACGGCGGCCATCGCATCCTGCAGCTGGTCGCCGAAACGGTAGGCGCCGACCGACAGGTCATGGCTGCTGCGCGCCCACATGCGGCACGCGATCGTCTGGACCATCAGCCAGCCGTTGACCAGGACGTCGAGCGCCGGCTCCGGCGTCTCGATGCGGACGGCGCCCAGCGTGTCGTCCCAGAAGTCGCGCACGCGGGCCAGGTCGGCGGCCGCCGCGGCAGGCCCGCTGTGACGCTGGACCATGCCGGTGGCGTCCAGGTTGCGGCGCCCGCCCACGCCCAGCATGAACACGAGTTCCTGTTCCTCGCCCGGCGCCAGGTCGACGACGGTCTGCAACGCGGCGCACGGATCGAGTGCGGCGCCGCTGCGCCCGGACAGCGTCGTGCGCGCGAGCGCGGCGGGGTTGGCCAGGCTGCCGTCGCGGCCGATGAATTCCGCGCGGTCGCACGTGAACGCCACGTGCTCGGCATCGAGGTGGAAGAACGCGACGCGGCCGGCGAAATCCCCGTTCCACGCATTGCGGGCGAACAGCGCGCCGCTGACGGGATCCTGCTCCGTCACCACGTGCGGCGCGGCTTCCGCGCGCAGCTCGCCCAGCACCCATTCCACATAGCCCGTGACGGACAGGCGGCGCGGGACGGTACTCTCGTTGCGCAGCTTGAGCACGATGTGCTTCAGCGGCGCGTCCAGCGCCACGCAGGTCAGCAGCTCGCTGCGGATGCCGTGCGCCGCGTGCTCGAACACGCTGTAGCCGAAGCCGTGGCGCGTGACGTAGTCGCCGCCGGACGGCGCCGGCAGCGCCGTCGGCGACCAGAACACGCCCGTCTGCTCGTCGCGCAGATAAAACACTTCGCCGCCGCTGCCGCACGGCGTCAGGCGGAATTCATGGGCGTTCTGGTTCCAGCTGTACGCCTGGCCGCTTTCCGAGATCACCGTGCCGAACATGGGGCTTGCCAGTACGTTGACCCAGGGTGCGGGCGTGTGCCGTCCCGGCCCCGTGCGGATGACGTATTCGCGCCCGTCGGCAGTAAACCCGCCGATGCCGTTGTCGAGCACGAGCGCCGGCACGGCCGGCGCGTTCGATTCGTACTGCGCCGGCTTGGCTGCCGGCACGAGCGCCGGCGGCAGCTCCACCTTGCGCGCGGCCGCGCGGCGCAGCTGCTCGGCGAGGCTGCCCTGCTCGTCCGCCAGGACCACGCGCGCCACGGCCTGCATCAGCATGCGGTCTTCCATCGTCAACTGCTCGGACGTGCACACGAACACACCGCCGGCCCCGGGCAGGCGCGCAACCTCGTCGTGCAGCGCCGCCGCGCCGTCGCACCAGACCAC
>CBIHRX010000327.1:0-7222 GCA_966212555.1 uncultured Massilia sp. | reverse complement strand
GCCGTTCACGTCGCCGACGACCTGCGTCAGCTTCGCGATCATGTTCTTCATCGCGGCCAGCAGCTGGCCGGCCTCGTCGCGCGCGTGGCTCTCGATGTGCACCGTGAGGTCGCCGGCCGCCAGGCGGTCGGCCGCGTTCACGGCCACGCGCAAGGGACGGGTGACGGACAGCGTGATGAACGCGGCCACGCACAGCGCGAGCAGGGCGGCGCCGGCCGTCATCGCGATCACCAGCCGGTGCGTTTCCTCGTACGTGCCGCGCGCCTCGGCGGCCTTCGACTGCATCTTCTCGGACTGGTGTGTCGCCAGTTCGTCGACGGCCGCGGTCAGTTCGCGGTTGAGCGGGACGTAGGTCTTGCTGACGAATTCCGCCGCATGCTGGCGGTCGCCGCGCACCAGGTCATAGAACTGGGCATACGCCGGTTCCAGGGCCGCGTGCCGGTCGGTGATCTGCTTGAGCAGCTTCTTGCCGGTCTCGCTGGCGACGAGCTTCGTCAGCTCGGCGATGCGCGCGTTCGTATCGGTGCGCAGCTGCTCGATCTGTTTGCGATAGCGCTCGTTCTCCGCGTCGTCGCTGGTGAGCAGCATGCCGCGCATCTGGCGCGGGAGGTCGACGACGTCGCGGATCAGGTCCTTGGCGACGACGACTTTCGGGTAGGCGTCCGCCGTGATGTAGGCGGTGGCGTCGTTCATGGCCGCCATGCGGCTCGTGGCCAGCAGCGCGATCGCCAGCAGCAGCAGCAGTACCGCACCGAAGCCGAGGCCCAGGCGGATGCCGATTTTCAGGTTCTTAAGCACGATTGGCTCTCCACTTCAGTTAAACGTCAGGCCGCCGCGGCCTGGCTTTCGGTTTCGACGCCGGCCAGCAGGGCCGCCATGTCGAGGATCAGGGCCACGTCGCCGTTGCCGAGGATCGAGGAGCCGGACAGGAAGCGCGCGCCGGCGAACACCTTGCCCAGTGGCTTGATCACGGTCTGGAATTCGCCCAGCAGGCTGTCGACGACGAGGCCCGCCTTGCGGCCGCCGTAGCGCACGACGACGATGCTGCGGCGCCGTGCCGGCTGGCCGTCGATGCGGAAGTGTTCGCGCAGGCGCACGAAGGGCAGGGGCTGGCCGCGCAGGTCGACCCAGTCGCAGCCCGGCTGCTCGACGAACTCGATGCATTCCTCGACCATGTCCATCGGGATCACGAACACCGACTTGCCGACGCCGACCTGGAAGCCGTTGATGATCGCCAGCGTCAGGGGCAGGCGCACGGTGACGGTGGTGCCTTGTCCCTCGGTGCTGGCGATGTCCACGCTGCCGCGCAGCGCGACGATGTTGCGCTTGACGACGTCCATGCCCACGCCGCGGCCCGACAGGTTCGTCACTTGCTCCGCCGTCGAGAAGCCCGGTTCGAAGATCAGGTTGAAGATTTCCTTGTCCGTGAGCGTGCGGCCCGGCTCCACCAGGCCGCGTTCGACGGCCTTGGCGAGGATGCGCTCCCGTTTCAGGCCGCCGCCGTCGTCCGACACTTCGATCACGATGCTGCCGGAGTCGTGGTAGGCGTTCAGCGCGACGGTGCCCTGCGCCGGCTTGCCGCGCGCGGCGCGTACGTCGGCCGGCTCGATGCCGTGGTCCATCGCGTTGCGCACGAGGTGCGTGAGCGGGTCGCCGATCTTCTCGACGACGGTCTTGTCCAGTTCCGCGTCCTCGCCGCTGACCTCCAGGCGGATGTCCTTGCCCAGTTCGCGCGCCACGTCGTGCACGACGCGCTGGAAGCGGTTGAACGTGGCGCCGATCTTCACCATGCGCAGCTGCAGGGCGCTGTCGCGCACTTCTTCCACGAGGCTGGACAAGGTCGACGTGCATTCCAGCAGTTCGGGGATCTGCGTGCGGCGCGCGACGAGGTTCGCGCCGGCGCCCGCGATGATCAATTCGCCCACGAGGTTGATGAGGCGGTCCAGCTTGTCCGCATCCACGCGCACGGAGCGGCTTTCCTGCTGCTGGCGCGGCGCTTCCGGCGCCTGGCGCTGTTTCGCGAGTGCCGCCTCGACCACGGGGACGCGCACGGCGCCCTGTTCCACGAGGATGGCGCCGATGGGCTGGGCCGGCGCCGTGCTTGCGGCCTGCGCCGCCAGCGCCTGTTCCAGTTCGTGCGCCGTGACGCTGCCGCAGCGCACGAGCATCTGGCCCAGGCGTTCGCGCTGCGCCGGCGCTTCTTCCAGCCACGCGAGGTATTCGGCGATGCGGTTCTCGGGCGGCAGGATGCGGATCGCGCAGTCGTCGCGCACGAAGTCGAACACGCCGTCGATCGTGGCCTTGTCGGCCGCGCTGTGGAAACCGATCTCGAAGCCGAGGTAGCACGACTCCGGGTCGAATGCGTCCAGCGCCGGCAGGTCGTCGGCGACCGTCGCGATGCCCGTGATGGTGCCCAGCTGGCCCAGGTAGCGGATGAACGACAGCGGGTCCATGCCGTTGCGCAGCACGTCGCGGCCGAAGCGCAGCGAGATGTGCCACTGGCCGGCTGTGCCGTCGGCGCCTTCCGGTTCCGTCGCCGTGGCGGTCGGTGCCGGAGCGGCGCCGCCGTCCAGGTAGGCCTGCAGCTGGGCGACGAGCGGCGCGCCCGCCGTGGCGAGATCCGCGTCGTCCAGCGTGCCGCTTTCCACCGCGTCGACGAGCGCGCCGATGTGGTCGCGGCACGCGAGCAGCAGCGCCACCAGTTCGTCACCGATGGGGATGGCGCCGTCGCGCACCTTGTCCAGGACGCTCTCGGCGACGTGCGTGAATTCGACGACGGGATCGAGGCCGAACATGCCGGCCGAGCCCTTGATCGTGTGGGCCGCGCGGAAGATCGCGTTGACGGCATCGAGGCCGTCGCGCGTGACGGCGAGCAGGGCGCTTTCCATCTGTTCCAGCAGCTCGCGGCTTTCGGCGATGAAGGTGGCGGTCACCTGGTCGATGTCGATGCTCATGCCATCTCTCCGGTGTCGGTCATGCCGAGCATTGCGAACGCGTCGCGCACGGCCGGGCTGGCGCCCTGCAGCACCAGTTGCCTGCCGAGGCGCCGCGCTTCACGCCGCGCCACGAGCAGCAGCTGCACGCCGGCGCAGTCGAATTCCGTCACCTCGGACAGGTCGAGCGCGGGCGCCTCCATCGTGCGCACGGCGTCCAGCAGGACGGGATGCAGCTCCGCCGCGCGGTAGATCGTCATCTCGCCTTCGACCGCCAGGCATGCGGCGGCCCCTTGGCTCGTTTCGCCAATAGTCATCATTGCTCCGGGATGGCCAGCTCGCGCCGGCCGGGTGGATCAGCCGAACGTCAGCTTCTGGACGGCGGCCAGCAGGGCTTCCGGCTTGAACGGCTTGACCATCCAAGCTTTCGCGCCGGCGGCCTTGCCCTGTTCCTTCTTGTCTTCCTGCGACTCGGTGGTGAGCATCAGGACCGGGGTGAACTTGTAGGCGGGACGGGTCTTCAGTTCGCGCACGAACGAGATGCCGTCCATGTTGGGCATGTTGACGTCGCTGATGATCAGGTTGACCTTCTGGCCGGTCAGCTTGGCCAGCGCGTCCTTGCCGTCGACGCCTTCGATGACGTCATAGCCCGCCTGCTTCAGCGCGATGCCGACGACCTGGCGGATCGAGATCGAGTCGTCGACCACCATGATGGTTTTTGCCATGTAAATCTCCTGGACTAGAAAAATGTGATTTCTTCGGCCTGCTGCGGCGCGGGCTTCGCGGTGCTCTTGTGGAGCGTGCGTTCCTCGGCCATCGCATAGGTGCTTTCGAGTTCGGCCAGCAGGGTGCGGGCATCGAGTTGGCCACTCTGCGGTTGTTCGTCCAGCCAGGAGGGCAGGCGGGCGATGTTTTCGCGGACGTGCGACAGAATCTGGCTGACGCGGTCCTGGAACTGCAGTTGCACGATCGCGTCGCCGACTTCGGTCTGGATGCCGGCGCTCTCGCGCTGCAGCAGGTCGGACGACGCGACGAGGGCGTCGGTGACGCCGCGCAGCGAACCGAGCACGTTGCCGATCATCTGTTCGGATGCCTGCACGGCGCGCGTCTCTTCGCGCATCGACTCGCCGGCGGCGCGGCACGTGGTATCGATGGCGGCGCTGATGCGGCCGACCTGTTCCGCGATGTGCTTGCCCGCGTCGGCCGAGCGGTTCGACAGCATGCGCACCTCGTTCGCGACGACGGCGAAGCCGCGGCCCGCCTCGCCGGCGCGCGCAGCCTCGATGGCCGCGTTCAGCGCCAGCAGGTTGGTCTGCCAGGCGATGCTGGCGACGTCCGCCGCCATCTTCTGCAGGCTTGCCGTGACTTCCTGCAGGCCTTCGATCTTTTGCAGCATCTGCTGCTTGCTGGCGGCGGCCCCGGCCAGCATGTCCAGCAGCGAGCGCAATTCGGTTTCGCTGGCCGCGAACGCGTCGACGATGTTGTCGCCGTTGCGGGCGGTGCCCGACGCGTCCAGCGCCTGGCCGAGCCGGGTGACGATGCCGGAGAAGCGTTCGACGAGCGCCACGACGGCCGTTTCCATCTGGTCGCGCGACGCGTCGATGTGCGAGGTCCACACGCCGGCCACGTCGGCGCCGAACGCCCGCTGGCTGGCGAGATGGTCGCCGGCGGATGGCTCGGCCTGCGGCGCGGAAGTGCGCAGGGCGGCGAACGCGCCGCCGGCCAGGAGGAGGGCGGCGAACAGCCAGCCATGCCACTGCCAGCCGGCGAGCGGGACGATGACGCAGGACGCGGCCACGGCCACGATCAGCGGAGAGAAAGTTTGCAGGGGGCGTAGTCGCGGCACGCGGCGCTCCGTCTATGTTCGTTCTGGTTTCGGCTTTGCGGTATTTGTGGACCGCACCGGTGCAAATGATGTCAGACGGAATTGCCGTAGCGCAAGCTTTTTGACCGCAAATGTCACATGGAGGCGGCGAAAACAACACATCGTTGGCAGGCCGCCAAGAGCTTGTAATAAAAGGGAATGCTTGCAAAAATGCTTGGATTGGCCGGGCCGGCCACGTGCCGGGGAACGTCCTGTTTGTCAATCCAATTAACAATCGGCTGTGAAAACAGGATGCACTTGCCTTCGGATCGGCCGAAGCTTGACGCCGGCATTGCCGGATTGCGGGTGCCCGCGCCGGCGCTTACCATCGACGCATGGAAACGATGACCCTTACCTTCGTGGCAGGCATGGTGGCCGGTGCGATGAATGCACTGGCCGGCGGTGGTTCGTTCGTCAGCCTGCCGGCGCTGATCGCGGCCGGCGTGCCTCCGGTGCAGGCGAATACGTCGAGCACGGTCGCGCTGTTTCCCGGCGGGCTCGCCAGCGCGTGGGCCTATCGCGACGGCCTGGGGCCGGTCGGCACCGTCCCGTTGCGTGCGCTGCTGGCCGCGACCCTGTGCGGCGGCCTGGTCGGCGCCGTGCTGCTGCTGCGGACGTCATCCGCCGCGTTCACGTTCGTGCTGCCGTGGCTGTTGCTGGTGGCGACCATCGCGCTCGCGTTCGGACGGCGCATCGGCGAAGCCCTGCGTGCGCGCTGGCGCATTCATGCGCGCGCGGTGCTGGCCGTCCAGTTCGCGCTGGGCGTGTACGGCGGTTATTTCGGCGGGGCGGTGGGGATCATGATGATCGCCATGTGGGGGCTGCTCGACAATCGCGACCTGAAGCTGTTGAATGCGCCGCGCACCCTGCTGGTCAGCGCGGCGAACACAGTGGCGGTCCTCGCGTTCATCGCGGCCGGCGCGGTGCGCTGGCCGGAGACGCTGTCCATGCTGGCCGGTGCGACGGCCGGCGGCTACGGCGGCGCGCACATCGGACGGCGGGCGCCGCCGGGCGTGATTCGTGCCGTCACGCTATGCGCCACGACCGCGATCACGCTCGCCTTTTTCGTAAAAACCTACTTCGTGTGAGGACACCATGCTGCAGGCATTGCTCGCAACCATAGGCGTGCTGGCCATCGCGGCCAGCATCGCCGCCAAGTTCGTCAGGCTGCCGGTCAGCGCTTCAGCTGCGACAGGTCGCGCACGGCGCCGCGGTCGGCCGACGTGGTCAGGGCCGCGTAGGCACGCAGCGCCTGCGAGACTGCGCGCTCGCGGTTGACCGGCTGCCAGGCGGCGTCGCCGCGCGCGTCCATCGCCGCGCGGCGGTGCGCCATTTCCTCGGCCGACACGCGCAGGTTGATGGTGCGGTTCGGGATGTCGATGTCGATCGTGTCGCCTTCCTCGACGAGGCCGATCGCGCCGCCTTCCGCCGCCTCCGGCGACGCGTGGCCGATCACGAGGCCTGACGAACCGCCCGAGAAGCGCCCGTCGGTGAACAGCGCGCACGCCTTGCCGAGGCCTTTCGACTTGATGTACGACGTCGGGTACAGCATCTCCTGCATGCCCGGGCCGCCTTTCGGGCCTTCGTAGCGGATGATGACGACGTCGCCCGCGTGCACGGTGTCGCCGAGGATGCCTTCGACGGCCGCGTCCTGGCTTTCGAACACGCGCGCCTTGCCCGAGAACTTCAGGATGCTTTCGTCGACGCCGGCCGTCTTGACGATGCAGCCCTTCTCGGCGATGTTCCCGTACAGGACCGCGAGGCCGCCGTCCTGCGAGTACGCGTGCGCGCGGTCGCGGATGCAGCCTTCGGCGCGATCGAGGTCGGCGCTGTCGAAGCGCTCGGCCTGCGAGAACGCGACCTGCGTCGGCACGCCGCCCGGCGCGGCGCGGAACAGTTGGTGCACGGCCTGGTCGTCGCTGCGCTTGATGTCGTATTTTTCGATCGCGTCGCCCAGGGTCGGGGAGTGGACGGTCGGCAGCGACGTGTCCAGCAGGCCCGCGCGCGCCAGTTCGCCGAGGATGGCGACGATGCCGCCGGCGCGGTGGACGTCTTCGATGTGGTACTTGTTCGTCATCGGCGCGACCTTGCACAGGCAAGGCACGTTGCGCGAGATGCGGTCGATGTCGGCCATCGTGAACTCGACGCCCGCTTCGTGCGCGGCGGCCAGCAGGTGCAGCACGGTGTTGGTCGACCCGCCCATCGACACGTCCAGCGCCATCGCGTTCTCGAACGCGGTCTTGGTGGCGATGCTGCGCGGGAGGATCGTGTAGTCGTCGCCTTCGTAGTGGCGCTTGGCCAGGTCGACGATCAGGCGGCCGGCGCGCAGGAACAGTTCCTTGCGGTCGGCGTGCGTGGCGACGATGGTGCCGTTACCCGGCAGCGACAGGCCCAGCGCCTCGGTCAGGCAGTTCATCGAGTTCGC
>CBIHRX010000326.1:0-7240 GCA_966212555.1 uncultured Massilia sp. | reverse complement strand
CAGCGGATTGGCGGGATATGCGGACAGGGCCGTGTCGAGCAGGCGCTCGCCCGGATCGAGGCGGGCGACGGCCGCGGCGACCGTGTCGCGGGCCGTGTGCATGGCGGCTGCCTGGGCGACGACGAAGGCGACGGACGCGGCCAGCCCGGCGGCCAGGGCGGTGCGGCCACGGTCGCCGCCCGCTCGCCGCGCTCGCCGGCGCGCGACCAACGCCAGGATGCCGGCCAGGGCCAGCAGGCCGGCCAGCGAACCCCACTGCAGGAAGCCGGCCAATGTGACGGCGACCGGCACGCCCGCCAGCAGGGCCAGCAACAGCCCACGCCGCACGGGTCCCCGCACCATGAGCGCGAGCGGGATGCCGAACGCGATCCAGAATACGGGTTCGACGATGAAGATCAGGTCGCCGTAATACCAGCGCGTATCGAACGGCCAGAACGGATGCACGCCGTAGACGTTGAGGCCGTCCATCGAGATGTGCAGCACCATGCCCACGCAGGCCGCCAGGAGCGCCGCGGCCCGGGCGCGCGGGCTGGCATGCAGTACCCCGCGCGCGGCCGGCCACAGTAGCCAGACGAGCCCCAGCAGCAGGGCCACTTCGCCGAGCGCGGCCAGCAACGTATGCGTATGGCCCCGATGGTGCAACAGATAGCCCAGCGGCGCCTCCAGCAGCTTCGTGAGCACGAGGTCCAGGTCGGGGAAATTGCTGGCGAGGCAGCCAATGGCGAGGAGCATGCGCGTGCGCACGCGCTGCGCGTCGGGCGTCGCCTCGGGTGGCACGCTGCGGTCGATCAGCGCGCCGATGCCGAGGCCGACGACGGAGTGGGTGAGATTATCCATCCTGCAATCTTACCCAAAACACAAGCCGGCGAACGTTTACCCGTTCCGTACTTTGCTGTTTGCGTAAACCCACGTGTATTCAGCGCCAAACAGGAAAATCTGCGCAGAATAGTAGAACCACGCGACGAGAATAACGAACGAGCCGGCTGCGCCAAAGCCCGTTGCCACGCTCGATTTCGCAAGGTACAACCCGACCAATGACTTGCCTACGTTGAAGAGCAACGCTGTCACTGCGGACCCCATCCAGACATCGTGCCAGGATATCTTCGCGGTTGGCATGATTTTGTAGATCATCGCAAACAGGACTGTGAAGAGAGCGAACGACGCAATGAAATGCAATACGCTTGCCAAAACACTTTCCGCAGCCCCTCCGCTCAACCATTCGCCCGTCGCTGCGAGCGCGGCGCTGACGATGAGGGAAATCATCAGCATGAAAGCAAATCCGAGAACCAGCCCGAAGGATAATACGCGGCTGCGCAACCAACCCCAGACGCCCGACGGTTTCTGTTTCGCCGGCACCTGCCAGATGCGGTCCAGATCGGTTTGCAGCTCGGCGAAAGTGGCAGTGGCGCCCACCAGCAAGAGAACACCGCCGACGAGACTGGCGACCACCCCGGTGGACCGTTCACGCGCAGCGTTCAGCAACCCCTGCACGGCCGTCGCACCTTCCTTACCCATAATGCCTTGAAGCTGCGCAATAATTGCTCCTTGTGCAGCGTCCTGTCCAAAAACCAGCCCGGCAATCGCGATGATCAGGACGAGTAGCGGTGCCAAGGAAAACAGCGTGTAATAGGAAAGCGCTGCCCCCATGCTCGGCGCGTAATCATCCATCCATGCATTTGCCGCCGCCAGCAATATCTGCCACTGCCTGCCGATCCAGCTCGTCGAGGTGTGCTCGAACTTCGGGCGCGGGGGCGCGCTTGCGGATGATGCCGCGCCCTTCGCGTCGGATTTACCGTCCTCCGAACGCGTCGGCGCATATTCCGTTTCTTTCCGGACCGCAGCGGGTGCATCGACGCGGGCATCGTTCTTGGCCGAGGCAAAAGACGCCAACAGCGATACGAGAACACTACCGACCTTCAGCATGGCGCCAGTGTCGTGGCTGCGTTCCGGTGCCCTGTCGGATACAGGGTTCTTTTTGCGCCTCAGGAACGCATAGCCCGCCGCCGCGACGCCCAGTACGGCGGCGCCGCGCACGTACGGAGAGGAAAGCACGTCTGAAGCCTTCGATGTCAATTCGTTGGTTTCCGCTTCATGCATCTCGTGAGCGGTAGTCGTCATATTGTCCTCCTGTGGTCGGCATTCGTGCCGGGCCGCGTCGCTGGTCCAGTACCGAATCCCATTGCCTGATGCTCGAAAGCCTTACCGTAAGGCTTTCGTGAATAGGGTTCGGTACGGTGACTCACCGTCTGCTGAAGCAAAATGAGGATTGCAACTGAAATGCCATGCACCGCCGGTGCCGTTCATTGCTTCTCGATCGTGAAAACGTATTTGAATTGGTAGGTGTAATCAGGCGCAAAGTCGCCCGCCGGACGAGGGTAGCGCGCCAGCGCAAAGTTGCTCTTGCCTTTCAAGTAAGTGATAAGGCTGTTCTTGATCGCGCGTGGATTCTCCAGTTCCTCGACAGCCAGGTCGCGGAAAAAGGCGTTCGGCGAATTTTCGTCAACGTCGAGCTCGTCGACGGTCCAGGTAATGGTGCCGGTGGCGGGCACGAATTCCATCTTGAAACTGCCTGTCACGCTGTTGCGCAAGGCCACGCGCGGATAGCGGACTTGGGAAAGCACTTCGTTGACCACGCCGATGAGGTAGACGCAGCTCTGAAAAGTTTCCGGTGCCATCTTTTCCAGCTCGGCATTGAAGCCGTCCGGATCGTTCACCGGGTCCGCGGCAGGAATACAGCGCGCAGGAAAGCTCTGGCGACCGCCCCCTTTTGCGGCCCACCAGATCGCCATGCCGTTGTCCCGGCCAGGCCGGGCGTATCCAGCCGCAAGCCGCTGGATCGCAAAGCGCTGCCCCGCCTCTTCCGCGCGCATGTACAGCCCCGCCGCCTTGTCCCAGTCTTGCTTGACGCACAGTCCTTCCTCGTACATGTTGCCAGCCAACAGCATAATGTAGGGTTTCTTCGCTGCCAGGCCGGACTTGATCGCGTCCACGGCGCTCGTACACATGCCGTCACCCAGCAGTCGTTCGATCGAGGCGGTTTCCTGTCGTTCGCTACGTTGTGCGACGGATTCACGCGCATGGGGCGAACTGGAAAACAGAAATGCGCCCGAGAGTATCGCGATACTGATCGGGCCGGTCCGGTCAAAGAGAATATTCATGATAGCCATCGAGGAAACGGCTGAGTGTACGCCGGTGTTGCATCCGGGGCAACTGCAGGGTGCGCTTAGTCGGACAGCACGGCGACGCTGCCCACGTAAGCGTCAGGCAGCACCAATGACAGGCAGGAGCACGCCGACAGCAGCGGTTCGTCGCCGGCGCTCCATTCCGCCAACGCCAGCCCACGGCATTTGAGCCGGGCTTCGTGCTCGCTCCATGCGCGCGCGAACGCGGGCATGCCGTCCAGTGCGGCCGCACATGCGGGACCAAGATAGCCGCGGGCCACGGCCTGCCAGTCCGGAACGTCGGTGACCCGCATCAGGTCGATGCCGACGGCGCCGCCGTCCAGCCGCAGGGCGGCCACGGACAGGTCGCCGTCATGGCTGATCGACAGGGCGATGCGGCGGCCGTCGAGGAGGGCATACGGCGCCTCGCCCGGCGCGCCGCACAGTTCGATCGACGAAGCAGGCAGCCCGCTCGCTTCCGCCAGCGCGGCGTGCAGCGCCAGGCGAATCGTACGCCGCGCCGTCGCGCGGTCGGGCTGCCCACGCACCCCGACGACCTGCAGGGGCGACGCGGAAGGGGGCGCGCCGGCGAACCCGTCCCCGGCCCACCAGCGCACGGGCAATTCGTTGTCCATCACACCCGCTGCGGCGCCGCCGGCAACCCGTTCCACGCGGTCGCGGCCGGAATGTGCTCGCCCTTCATGACGAGGGTCAGCGGGCCGAGGCGGGCATTGTCCCCGACCTTCGCGCTGTACAGCACGGCGCTGCGCGGGCCCAGGTAGACCTTGCTGCCGATGTCGACATGATCGATCTTCATCACCCGGTCCTCGAACAAATGCGTCTGCGGGCAGGACAGCGCGTTCAGCTCGCTGTGGTCGCCGATCGTCACGCAGTCGAATTCCGTGATGTCCGTCGTGTCCATGTAGACGCCGCGGCCGATGCGGCAGCCGAGCAGGCTGAAGGCGACCGGCAGCCAGGGCGTGCCCCGCAGGTAGCGCATGAAGTTGGGCACGGCGATGCCTTCGTACATGTTCGTGACGCCTTCGGACAGCCAGACGAACGGCGTCCACATCGGCTCGGCCCGCTTCTTGTAGCGGCCCAGCAGCAGCCATTTGAACGCGAGCACGAACAGGTAGTTGCCGATGCCGTACGCGAGGCTGATGAGGGCGAGGTCCCAGATCACTTCGCCCCAGCGGCCGGCACCGGCGATCGGCATCAGGTCCAGCACGACCGTGTAGCCGACGGCGATGACGACCGCGTGCGGCGCGACGATGCGGAAGGCTTCCACGAGCGCGCGGCCCAGGCGGCGCGCCGGCGACGGGCGGTAGGTCAGGTGTTCCGGGTAGCCGCTGACCTGTTCGCGCGCGGGCAGGTGGATCGGCGGCGAGCCGAGCCACGTGTCGCCGCCCGTCATGCGTTCGTTCGTCGGCGCATGCGTGTGCACGCCCACGAGGACGCCTTCCGGCAGCACCGTGCCGTCCGGGATGTAGCTGCCGTTGCCGACGAAGCTGCGGTTGGCGACGACGGTCGCTTCCATCGTCATCCAGCCGCCGTCGATCTGCTCGTCGCCCAGCATGACGGCGTCGGCGATGAACGTCTCGTCGCCCAGCGTCAGCATGTCGGGGACGACGCCCAGCGCCGTGGAGATCTCGGCGTCGCGGCCGACCTTCGCGCCCAGCAGGCGGTACCAGAACGGCGCGAACACGGTCGCGTAGATGCCGTGCAGGACGTTCAGGCTGGATTCCTGAATATGGCTCACGAGCCATTTCTTGCAGTACGCATTGCTGTGCACGGCCGAGCGGCCCGGCATCATGCGGGGCAGGAAGCCCCAGCGGATGGCGGCGGAGACGAGCATCGTCAGCGCGATCAGCACGGCGGACGCGGGCAGCGCCAGCACGAAGTAGCGCAGCAGCTGGCCCTGGATCGAGTTCTGCGCGAGGATCGGCAAGGTGCCCCGTTCGTCGAACCAGTCGATCAGCACGAAGCTGGGGAAGACGGGCATGAAGAACAGCGTGGCCACGAGCAGCATGCCGAACACGAAGAACAGGCCTTCGCCGGCGAGACGGGCGCGGCTGGCGTGCGGGCGCGGCGGCAGGGTCGACGGGTCGAACGCGCCGGCGTCGCGCGCGGGCGAGCCGCACCAGACGCGGCCGTCGGGGACACGCCCGCCGTCCTGCAGCGCGGACTGGCCTTCCAGGTGGCCGCGCCGGCCGACTGTCGTATTGCCTTCCAAAATCGCGTACGACGACACGCACGCATCGTCGTCCAGCGCGATGCGGCCGAGGATCAAGCGGCCCCGTTCCACCCGTCCGTTCTCGAAGTTGACGGCATTGCCGATACTGACGTTGTCGCCGATGTCGAGCAGGTCGGGCGCGCGGATCGTCAGCGAGCCGATGACGACGTCATGCCCGATCTTCGCCCCCAGCAGGCGCAGATACCAGCCGTACAGCGACGAGCCGGCCAGCAGATACGTCGGGGCGGCTTCGACGAGGCGGTCGGCCAGCCACCAGCGGAAATAGGTTGTACCCCACAGCGGATACACGCCGGGCTTCAGGCGGCCGGCGACAACCCACTTGCCGCCGATGGCGAACACGAACTCGAGCAGGGTCGCGAGCAGGAACACGCCGATCGACGCGGCGATGGCGCGCGTCACGGAATCGCCCGGGTCGCCCGTGAAGAAGTGGTACGTGAAGAATGGCGCCAGCCACTGGGCCATGCGCAGGGTGATGAGCACGGGGACCGTCGCCAGCTGGGCCACGCCGCACAGCCAGCGGCGCGTTTCGGATGGCGGCGTCCAGTCCGGCTCGACGGCGGCCGTGCCGGCGGCCTGGTCCAGGCTGGCCGCGATGGCGCCGATCTGCCGATGCGAATAAATGTCGCGCACCGTGACGTGGGCGAAGCGCGGGTCGGCGCGCAGGGCCGTGGCGAGGCGGGCGGCGAAGAAAGAGTGGCCGCCGAGGTCGCTGAAGAAATCCAGCTCCCGCCGGATCGGCTGACCCGGGAACAATTTATCCAGCGCGGCGAACAGCGCTTCCTCGCCCGGCGTTTCCGCCACGTCCGATTTGGCCGGATCGCTGGGCAGCGGGGCCGACAAGGCCATCGCCTTGAGTGCTTTCCGGTCGATCTTGCCGGACGTCAGGCGCGGCATCACGGACAGTTGCTCGAAGCGGCTCGGCACCATGTACGGCGGCAGTTTTTCCGACAACGCGCGGCGCAGGGTCGCCGGCGCCAGCTGCTCCGGTGTCGCGCCGGCGGCCGGCACGAGGTAGGCGACGAGCCGGTCGATGCCGTCGTCCTTGCGCAGCAGCACGGCCGTGGTGCCGACGCCATCCTGCTGCGCGAGCTGGGCTTCGATCTCGCCCAGTTCCACGCGAAAACCGCGGATCTTGACCTGGTCGTCCGTGCGGCCCAGGCACACGACCTGGCCATCCGGCTCGATGCGCGCGAGGTCGCCCGTGCGGTACAGGCGCGGATCGTCCGGGCCCGCGCTCCAGGGGTTCGCGAGGAATTTTTCGGCCGTCAGGTCGGGGCGGCCGAGGTAGCCGGCGGACAGGCCCGGGCCGATGATGCACAGTTCGCCCGTGTCGCCGCGCGGCAGCAGTTGCAAGCCCTTATCGGTCTCGGTCGAAATCACCAGCAGGCCATAGTTCGGCAGCGGGGTGCCGATCGTGATCAGCCGGCCCGGCTCCAGGCGCGCGAGGCTGGCCGACACGGTGGCTTCCGTGGGACCGTAGGTGTTGAACATCTGGCGGCCCGGCTTTGAAAAGCGCTCGACCACGGTCTCCGGACACATTTCTCCGCCCAGGTTGATAATGCGCAGGCTCGGCACGTCGTCCGCGAACAGCGCGAGCAGGGTCGGCACGGCGTGCAGCACGGTGACGCCGTTCTCGGCCAGCAGGCGGGGCAGCGCTTCCGGGTCGCCGGCCGTCTCCTTCGGACCGATCCACAAGGTGGCACCGACGAGATAGGAAATCCAGATTTCCTCGAACGACATGTCGAACGCGACCGAAAAGCCCTGGTAGACGCGGTCGGTCGCCTTCACGCCCAGCACTTCATGCTCGCTGCGCAGGAAGTGGCAG
>CBIHRX010000325.1:0-7249 GCA_966212555.1 uncultured Massilia sp. | reverse complement strand
GCGCACCTCGGCATAGCCGCCCCGCCTGATTTCGATCGGGGTCGTCTCGCCCGCACGGATGCGCTGCGCGGCATCGGCCAGGTCGCCCAGCGGGCGCGTGATGCGGCGCGCGAGCCACACGCCGGCCAGCGAGAACACGCCCGCCAGCACGATGCCGCTGGCCAGGCCGTATTCGCGCAGGCGGCGCACGGGGGCGAACGCGTCGTCGACGTTCTGGCGTACGAGCACGGTCCAGCCCAGGCCGGGATACTCGCCGTGGCCGTGGCCGAGCTGGTAGCCGACCAGGTACGAGCGCCCGTCCGGCCACGACTCGACGGCGTAGCCGCCGCGGCGCTGCGCATGGGCCGCCTTCAGGCTCGGCAAGGTGAGTCGCTTGCCTACCACGTCGGCCGGCCCGAGGAGCACGTTGCCGTCCGCATCCACGATCAGCGCCTCGACCTGGCGCCGCGCCGCGATCCCGGCCATCACCGAGCGCTCGACGTCGCGCGCCCATTGCCACGACAGGTGCGCGCCCAGCACGCCGCGCGTCACGCCCTCGTCGTCGACATAGGGAAAGGCGACGTCGACGAAGCGCCAGGGCTCGTCCTGCCTGGGCAGGTAGCGCGCCAGCAGTACCGCCTCGTGCACGTCGCCCGCGTGGATGCCGCGCAGGGCATTGCGGAACCACGGGCGCTTGGACACGTCCGCCCCTTCCAGCAAGCCCTGGGCCGAGACCTGCACCTTGCCATCCAGTCCGGCCAGGCCGATCCAGCTGTAGTAACCGAGGGTGCGCTGGATGCCGTCCAGCGTGGCGCGCCGGCGCTCCTGCGGCTGCCCTTCGGACAGCGCGCGGCGCCGGGCCAGCAGGCCCACTTCGCGGTAGCGCTCGAACATGCCGCGTTCCAGCTTGTCCGACGTTTGCATCGCCAGCTCGGCCAGGCCGTGGCCGATGCTCGCCTGCACCTGTTCCGCCGACTTGCGTTCGATGACGGATGTCAGCACCAGCGTGAGGACGATGGACAACAGCACGAAGGCCAGGGCGAGCCAGGCGCCGAGGGCGCGCGGCAGCAGGCGGCGGACGAATTTCAGGGGAGTTGGCATGGCGAACAAGAGAACATGGCGTCCGTATCGACGCTGGTGCCAGCCTAGCACAGCCATGATTCCGTGCGGGAATTGTGTTGCATCACGTGAACACTCGCGTCACGTTTCCCGCACCATGTTGTATTTCCGACCAGCAGCACCCATATCGGATGGCAAGGCGCAGGGCCGCGAAGGGGCCAACCACACGGCCATGTCCGATTTCCGGTAAACTCGCCTGTTACGTAAGCTTATTTACGTAACCCTTTTTGCGCCATCGTCAGGAAAAACCATGCAAGACAAAGCCACCGCGCCGTCCAACCTCGTCGACTACGTCACGTCGTGCTCCCTGCCGACGCCGTGGGCGCAGTTCACCCTGCATGCGTTCGTCGAGCATTCGACGGGCAAGGAGCATCTGGCGATGACCCTGGGCGACCTGTCCACGGGCGACGCCCCGCTGGCGCGCATCCACTCGGAGTGCCTGACGGGCGACGTGATGTTCTCGCAGCGCTGCGACTGCGGCGCCCAGCTGGAATCCGCGCTGCGCCGCATCGCCGACGAAGGCCGCGGCATCCTGCTGTACCTGCGCCAGGAAGGCCGCGGCATCGGCCTCGTGAACAAGATCCGCGCCTACCGCCTGCAGGAAGCGGGTGCCGACACGGTCGAGGCGAACCTGCAGCTGGGCTTCCACGCCGACGCCCGCAACTACGAGCTGGTGCTGCCGATGCTGGCGCAGTTCGGCATCGAGGCCGTGCGCCTGATGACGAACAACCCGCGCAAGATCGACGCCCTCGGCAAGCTGGGCATCAAGGTCGCGGAACGCGTGCCGCTGCTCGTCAACCGCAACGCCTACAACGACAACTACCTGAATACCAAGCAGGCCAAGCTCGGTCACATGATGACCCCGGTCACCGAAGCGGTGCTCGACAGCGAAGCGTAAGCGCCGCCGCGGGCGGTTCTGGCAAGATGGGGGCATCATGCGCCTCCCGTCCGCCGCCCTTGCCGCCCTTGCCGCCCTCGTCGTCAGCGCCGCCGCGTCGCTTGCCGTCGCCGCGGGCAAGGCCGGCCAGCGCGTCAAACCGGCGCCGCAGCCGCCCCTCGTGATCCCGCCCGCGACGCCGCCCGCGACGACGCTTCCCGCGCCCGGCCCCGGCGAGACGGACGAGACGGCGGCGCTGCCCACGCCGTCCAGCGCCGCCCAGACCCTGTATTCCGCCGCCAGGGCCGACCTGCTGCAGATCCGCATGCTGCTGCGGAACGGCCGCAGCCAGTCCAGCGTCGGCTCCGGCTTCCTCGTCGGTACGGGCGACCTCGTGCTGACCAATTACCACGTCGTGTCGCAGATGGCGCTCGACCCGGACGTCTACGTCGGCGAATACGTCGACACGGACGGCAAGGTCGGTCCCATCGAACTGCTGGCCGTGGACGTGCTGCACGACCTGGCCGTCGTGCGCGTGAACCGCAACGGCACCGGATTTTTCCAGGTGCCGGACAAACCCGTGAAACTCGTGCAGGGCCAGTACCTGTACTCGCTCGGCAATCCGCTCGACCTCGGCTTCGCCATCTCGGAAGGCGCGTACAACGGCATCGTCACGCGCAGCTTCTACGAGCAGCTGATTTTTACCGGGCCCATCAACTCAGGGATGAGCGGCGGGCCCACCGTGACGGCGGCGGGCGTAGTCGCGGGCGTCAACGTCTCCAAGCGCCGCGACGGCGAACTGGTCAGCTTCCTCGTGCCCGTCAAATACGCCCAGGAACTGCTGCGGCAGGCCGCCACGCAACCGCATCCGCCGAAGAATTTCAATCCGCTGATCGGCCAGCAGCTGCTGGCGCACCAGCGCGCGCTGATCGACCGCCTGCTGGCCGAGCCGCTGTCGCTGCGCGCGATGGGACCGTACCAGGTGCCCGTGCGCGAATCGCAGCAGTTGCGCTGCTGGGGCCGCTCGAACTTCCGCGCCGAGGCCGAGTACACGGTCGACTCCGTCAGCTGCGCGATGGAAGCGGCGATCTACGTATCGGATACGCAGCAGACGGGCCACGTGTCGATGACGCACCAGGTGATCCGTTCCAGCTCGCTGCACCCGCTGCAGTTCGCGGTGCTGGCGAGCGCGCGGTTTCGCGTCGACCGCATCGGCACCGGCCGCGACACGCGCCTCACGCGTCCCGCCTGTACCGAGATGTTCGTGCACACGGCCACCCTGCCCGTGCGCGCCGTGACGTGCGTGCGCGCCTACCGCAAGTTCGCCGGGCTGTACAACTTCACCCTGCTCGCGGCCAGCACGGACGACCCGCGGACCAGCCTGCAGAGCCGGCTCGACCTGGCGGGCGTCTCGTACGACAACGGCATGCGCGCCACCCGCGCCTTCCTGTCGGCCCTCGGGCGGAGCCGGGCCAGATGAGCGGCCCCTGGTTCGTCGAGCTGCTGGCCAGGAATGGCGACGTGCTGCAGCGCCGGCGCGTCGACCGCCTGCCGATCCGCATCGGGCGCGGCTACGACAACGACGTGATCCTCGACGACGACTACGCGGCCGCCGCGCACGCCGTCGTCGAACAGGATGCATCCGGCCGGTTGCTGCTGCACGACCTCGGCACCCGCAACGGCATCGTCATCCAGGGCAAGCGCCGGCAGGACGCCGAGCTGACGGGCGACACGGTCGTCCGCATCGGCCACACGGCGCTGCGCGTGCGCGCGGCCGACTATCCCGTCGTGCCGGAACTCCTCGACCGCACGTTCCACGGCTGGGAAGGCGTGCTGCCGGGCGCCGCGGGCCTGCTGCTGGCCGGCGCCGTCGCGCTGCTCGTGCGCTGGCTCAGCGACACGGAATACTTCGAGCTCGTGCGCTACGCCGAGGCGCTCGCGGGCGGACTCGCGGCCGCGCTGCTGTGGGGCGGCATCTGGGCGTGCGCCAACCGGCTGTTCGCCCGCCACGCGCGGCTGGGCCGCCACCTGTTCGTGTTCGGCTGCGGCGCCGCGGCCCTGGCCGGCTATGCGCTGCTGGGCGGCACGCTCGGTTATGCGTTCTCGGCCGAAGGCTTCACGCATTACGCGTCGCATGTCGCGACGGTGCTGCTGGCCGGGATGATCTACTTCCACCTGTGCACGATCCGCCCCCGCAATCGCATCCGCTACCGCTGGGTCTGCGCCGGTGTCGCCGTGCTATGCTCCGGGCTGATTCTGGCTGGCAATGTGCAGCGCACGGGACGCCTGTCCGACGAGCTCTACATGTCCGTGCTGATGCCGCCCGCCATCCGCGTGAGCCCCGACCACGGCGTGGACGAGTTCATGCGCGACGTGGAAGCGATGAAGGGCCCGCTCGACCGCAGCCGCGGGCGCAAGCCGGGCGACGACGACATCGACGATTAACGGCGCCGCGTTGTCGAAATTGGGCTGCCCCATTCGTCGTAAGAACGAGGGACGCAGCCCGCGTCCCGTCCAACAGGAGAAGACGATGTCCAGACTGACAGTCCGATGCTTTGCCATGTCCCTCGACGGCTACGGAGCCGGCCCGAACCAGAGCCTGCAGAATCCGCTGGGCGAAGGCGGCGAGACGCTGCACCAATGGTTCCGCGTCACCCGCACGTTCCAGCGCATGCTGGGCGATGAATCGAAAGGTTCGGACGGTCCGGACGAGGACTTCGCCGCGCGCGGCTTCGAGAATGTCGGCGCGTGGATCTTGGGCCGCAACATGTTCGGCCCCGTGCGCGGCCCGTGGCCGGACGACGAGTGGAAAGGCTGGTGGGGCGACGAACCGCCGTACCACGTGCCCGTGTTCGTGCTGACGCACCATGCCCGCGCCCCGCTCGAGATGAAGGGCGGCACGACCTTTTACTTCGTCACGGACGGCATCGAGGCCGCCCTCGCCCGCGCAAAAGAGGCCGCGGGCGGCAAGGACGTGCGGCTGGGCGGCGGCGTGTCGACCATCCGGCAATACCTGCAGGCGGGGCTGGTCGACGAGATGCACCTGGCCATCTCGCCCGTGCTGCTGGGATCCGGCGAGGCGCTGCTGGCCGGGATCGACCTGCCGGCGCTGGGGTTCAAGGTTACCGAGCACGTGGCGACGCAGGCGGCGACGCACGTGGTGCTGAGCCGGCAAAGCTGATACGTCGTTCCCGCGCAGGCGGGAACCCAAGTTTGCACGCCTTCGCGGGGACGACGGTTTTTAGGCCAACGGAATCGTCAACCGCGCAATCTCGACCGACCCGCCCTCGTCGAAGATCGGACAGCGCTCGCCGATCTCGACGGCTTCGTTGAAATCCGCCGCCTCGACGACCGAATAGCCGCACAGCGAGCTGGCGGATTCCTTCGGCCCGAGCAGGCGGCGCGGCACTTCGACGGCGCTGTGCGTGAGGCTGCCGCGGTCGAGGACGCGCGAGCCCATGCCGTCGAACCACGCGGCCCAGCGCGACAGGTCGTGGCGCGTGTCCGAATCGGCGCCCGGTTTGCCGTGATACACGAACAGGAAACGTTCCATGGCTTCCTCCTGGGGTTGGTTTGCTCGGCTCGACGTTAGCAGAAGCGCGGCGCCGGTGCCGCACCCGTGCCTTTTGACAATCACCCGAGGATGGCCGATCATCGCCGCATGACCTTCCTGCGCCGCAATGCCGTCTTCGTGTCCGCCTGGATCCTGTTCTGGATCCTGATGATGCTCGTCGCCATGCAGGATTTCATGCGCAACGAGCACAGCCACGCGATCTGGAAACCCTTGCTGTGGGAAGGTTCTTCGGCGCTCGTCGTGACGGCGCTGGCCCTCGTGCAGCTGCGCTGGTCGCACACGGACGACCACCTGCTCGGCACGCCGTGGCGCTGGTTCGCGCGCCAGTCGCGCTGGCTGCCGATGTACTGGATCGCCTTCGTGCCCCTCGCCTTCGGCCTGCGCCATGGCGTGTACGCGCTCGTCGGCGAAACCTACCGCCACGATCCGGTGCCGCAGCTGTTCGTGTACGAATCGATGAAGATCACGATCTTCTTCGGCCTGTTCATGGCGATCCGCTTCGGCGTGCAGTCGTACCGTGCCCTGCTCGACGCGCGGCTGCGCGCGGAACGCTCGAACACCTTGCTGCGCCAGGCGCAATTGCAGCGGCTGGGCCAGCAGATGCAGCCGCACTTCCTGTTCAATGCGCTGAACACGGTATCGGCGCTGATCTGGACGGACCCGGCCAGGGCGGACGCCACGCTGACGCAACTGGCCGACGTGCTGCGCGAGACGCTGGCCCTGGGCGACCGCCACGCGGCGCCGCTCGCCACCGAGCTGCGCCTCGCGCGCGGGTACGCGGACGTGATGGCCGAGCGCTTCGCCGACCGCGTCGCCATCGCCTGGCAGGTCGACGACGCCCTGCTCGACCGCGAAGTGCCCGTGATGAGCCTGCAGCCGCTGCTGGAAAACGTGTTCAAGCACACGGTCGAACGGCGCCGCGGCCGGACGCACATCGCGGTGTCCGTCTGCCGCGAAGGCGACGAGCTCGTGCTGGGTGTCGAGGACGATGCGGGCAAGCTGGCGGCGTCGGAACGCGCCGGCGGCATCGGCCTGTCCAACCTGCGCGCCCGCATCCAGGCGTTATACGGCGACGCGGGCCGGCTCGACCTCACGGCGCGGCCGCACGGTGGCGTGCGCGCCGAGATGAGGCTCCCATGCGCCTCCTGATCGTCGACGACGAGCGCCCCGCCCGCGCCAAGCTGCGCCACCTGCTCGCGCAGCAGGACGGCATCACGGCCGTCGAGGAAGCGGCCGACGGCATCGACGCGCTGGAACGCATCGCCAGCTTCCGTCCGGACGCGCTGCTGCTCGATATCGAGATGCCCGAACTGTCCGGCATCGAACTGGCGGCGTCGCTGCCGGAACCGGCGCCGCTCGTCGTGTTCGTGACGGCGTACGAGCGCTACGCGTGCCAGGCGTTCGACTGCGATGCCATCGATTACCTGCTCAAGCCCTACGACGGCGACCGCCTGGCGCGCGCGCTGGCGCGGCTGCGCAGGAAGCTGGCCGCGCGCGTGGACGGCCGGCCCGCCGCGCTGCCGCCCGCTCCGCTGGAGCAATTGCTCGTGAGCGAACGCGGCGTCACGCGCGTCGTGCGCGTCGCGGACATCCAGTGGATCGAGACGGCCGACAACTACGTCGTGCTGCACACGGCCGCGGGCAGCCCGCTGCTGCGCCAGACGCTGGCCGGCCTCGTCGACCGGCTCGGCGCCGGCTTC
>CBIHRX010000324.1:0-7259 GCA_966212555.1 uncultured Massilia sp. | reverse complement strand
GTGCAGGAAGTAGCGGTCGTACAGGGTCTGCAGGCCGATGTAGCCGAATTGCAGGTCGCGGTCGGCGACGATGGCCTTGGCCAGCTTCTGCAGGTCGAACTTGCCCAGTTCCTCGTCCAGCAGCTCGGCGTCGATGCCCTTGGCGACGTATTGCGGGAAATAGGTGATGTATTCGGCGGCGGCGCCGGCTTGCGGCACGTCCTTGCCGAAGATCTCCTTGCGGATCGAGTGCAGCAGGATGCGCGCGGTGACCTGGCTGTAGGCCGGGTCCTTTTCCATCAGCGCGCGCGCGGCCAGCACGGCCGACTTGTGCAGTTCCTCGACCGGCACGCCGTCGTACAGGTTCTTGACCGTCTCGGCCAGGATCGCGTCGGCGTCGACGTGCTTTTCCAGGCCGGCGCAGGCGGCGTTGATCAGGGACGACACTTCGTTCATGTCCAGCAGGCGGCGCGCGCCGCCGTCGACCACGTGGATCTGCGGGGCGGCGATCGCCGTCGTGCCGGCGGCTTCCTTGGCGGCGCGGCGCTCTTCCATGCGCTTGGCGCGGTACAGCACGTATTCGCGCGCGACGTCATGCTCGCCCGAACGCATCAGGGACAGTTCCACCTGGTCCTGCACATCCTCGATGTGGAAGGTACCGCCGTTCGGCTGGCGGCGCACGAGGGCCGCGACCACGTTGTTCGTCAGTTGCCCGACCAGCTCGCGGATGCGCGCCGACTCGCGGCCCTGCTCGCCATTGACGGCCAGGAACGCCTTGGTCATCGCGACGGCGATCTTGCTCGGCGCGAACGGCACCACGGCGCCGTTACGGCGGATGATGCGGTAGTCGCTGCCCGCGACCAGTTCGTCCGCGCTCTTGCCTGCCGCCGTAGCTGCCGCGACGGGGTTGATGGAAATGTCCGAAGATGTTTGCATTGAGCCTCCCAGCATTGGCGTCACTGACTGCCACCGCCTTCACGAATTAGGTAGATATGGACCCCTCGGAGTGAATCCAGGGCGAGCTGCCAACTCATCAAAATTGGCAACTCGATAACTTTCTGCCGATAAAAAATAGGAGCAGCAATGTTGAGAAACCGCAGTGGCGCCCCTACTCAGCCTGTTCGGCATTAAGGCCGTTGACCACTAGATGTAGTAGACAACGGCCTTACAGACCTAATTGTAGTCGATGTCCGCGATTTTTATGAGCTCTGCTACTAAGATTTTTTTCTTGACATCGATCAGTGCCGATACCTGAAGCCTCCACGGCGAAGTAAGCACTAACATTGATTTCGCGACGCGATTTAAGCTGCTTACTTATCGTGCAAAATCCGCCGTTTTGGCGTTGCTGCGTTGGCGAAAAGACCACGCAGGTTCAGGGTTCGGGCGCGTGTATGTCCAGTTTCTGCATCTGGTAACGCAGTTGCCGGACACTGATGCCGAGCAGGGTGGCGGCCTGCGTGCGGTTGAACTGGGTCTGGTTCAGCGCGCGCAGGATGATGTCGCGCTCGACCTGGCTCAGGTAGTCCGGCAGGTTGCTCGGCAGCGCGTCGTCGGCCAGCGGCGGCGGCGGCGCGGACGGCTCAGGTGCGGGCTCAGGTGCGGGCTCAGGTGCGGGCTCGGGTGCCACGCTCGCCGGCGGCGCCACGACGGCCGCGTCGCCCAGCTTCGCCCCTTTCAGCAGCAGGTCCCCCGCTTCGATCACGCCGTCGTCGGCAAACGCGAGCGCACGTTCCAGCACGTTTTCCAGCTCGCGCACATTGCCCGGGAACGCGTAGCCGCGCAGCGCGTCCAGCACGCCGGGTCCCAGTCTCGCCCCGCCCGGCCCGGCCAGGCGCGCGAGGATGGCGTCCACCAGCAGCGGCAGGTCGTCCAGGCGCTCGCGCAATGGCGGCAACGTCAGTTCGATCACGTTCAGGCGATAAAACAGGTCCTGGCGGAAGCTGCCGTTCTCCACGCACTTGGCGAGATCCTTGTGCGTGGCGCTGATGATGCGCACGTCGACCGGTTCCTCGACGGTGGCGCCGATCTTGCGCACGCGCCGCTCCTGGATCGCGCGCAGCAGCTTGACTTGCATCGCGAGCGGCAAATCGGCCACTTCGTCGAGCATCAGGGTGCCGCCGTTGGCGGCCTGGAAGAAGCCGTCGCGCTCGTCGTTCGCGCCCGTGAACGCGCCCTTGCGGTAGCCGAAGAATTCGGCCTCCATCAGCGCCTCGGGAATCGCCCCGCAGTTCACGGCGACGAAGGGCTTGCCGGCGCGCGCGCCCTGGGCGTGGATCTCGCGCGCGGCCAGCTCCTTGCCGCTGCCGGATTCGCCGTTGATGGCGATCGGCGCCTGCGAGCGGGCCAGCCGCGCGATCTGCGCGCGCAGCGCCTGCATCGCGGGCGATTGCCCGATCAGGCGCGACGTCGCATCGGCAGACCCGTCGGCCTGGCCGGCGGTCGGCGCGGCCGCCGGGTCGGACAGTTTCAATGCCGAGCGCACCATCGCCCGCAAGTCGTCCAGCACGACGGGCTTCGACACGTAGTCGAACGCGCCGGCCTTCAGCGCCACGACGGCATTCTCGGCGCTGCCGTACGCGGTGATCACGGCGATGGGCGTGCTTTTATGGTTGGCCGCGACCTCGCGCACCAGTTCCAGCCCGAGGCCGTCGGGCAGGCGCATGTCGGTCAGCACCAGCGCATAAGGCTTCTGGCCCAGCAGCGTGCGCGCCTCGCGGACGGTCGCGGCGCTGTCCACGTCGAGCCCCATCTTGAGCAGGGTGATCTCGAGCAGCTCGCGCAGGTCGGGTTCGTCGTCGACCACCAGGATGCGGGGTGAGCTCATGCCTATCTTTCTAATCAGTAGGGTCTTGTCCGGACGACGCGGCGAACGTGATCACGAAGCGGCCGCTGGCCTCGCCCGTGCCGTCGGCGGCCGCGCCGGGCCGCACGTCCTCGGTGCGGTATTCGTAGTCGAGCATCTCGCCGTTGTTCAGGCACAGCTCGCGCGCCAGGTACAGGCCCAGGCCCGTGCCCTTGCTCGACGTCGTGTAGAACGGCTCGAACAGATGCGCCCGCACTTCCGGCGTGATCCCGGGGCCGTCGTCCTGCACGTGCAATTCCATGCGGCCCGTCGCGTCGGGCACCGGCACTACGCGGATGCTGGCCGGCTTGCCGCTCGCGTAGCGGATCGCGTTGCCGAGCAGGTTCACGAGCACTTCGCGCAGGTGCAGGCCGTCGAAGCGCACGGAGCGTCCGCCCGCATCGCCCACCCACACTATATCACCGGCCATGCCGTGCATTTCCGTGAACTCGGCGCGCAGCTCGGGCAGGAAGTCGTCCAGCGCGACGGGCGTGCCGTTCGGCTGCACCTTGCGCGACAGTTTCAGGATGTCCTCGACCATGCGGTTCACGCGCGCCACGTTGTCGTTCACGATGCGCAGCAGGCGCGTTTCCGCCGGACCGTGCAGGTCCTCCGCCAGCAACGACGTCGCGTGCCCGATCGCGGACAGCGGATTCCTCACCTCGTGCGCGATGCTGGCCGTCAGGCGTCCCATCGACGCGAGCTTGAGTTGCTGCGCCTGGTTCTCGATGGCGCTCACGTCCTGCAGGAACACGAGGCTGCGCCCGGCCGTGCCTTCCCGCGTGTCCACGCGCGCGAAGCGCAGCTTCAGGTGCACCGGCTGGTCGAGGCGGCCGCGCACCGGACCGTCCGTGTCGTGCCAGCGCTTGACGGTGACGTAGCCGCCCGTCGTCGCCGCCGGCGCATCCGCGCAGCAGGCCACCCAGGCGTCGAAACGTTGCGCGACCGGTTCCAGCGCCGGCAGGTCGGCCAGCATGAAGGTGTTGCCGTCCTCGCCCGGCTGCGTCTCCAGCCCGAGCATGCGGCGCGCCGCCGGGTTGCCGCCGAAGACGGTGCCGTCGCGCCCCAGCACGAGGATGCCGTCGTCCACGTCGTCCACGACGATGCGGTAGATCGCCTGCTGGATGCGCAGGTCGGCACCGTGCCGCGCGGCCAGCTCTTCCTGCTTGATGAGGCGCGCCGCCAGGCGGTTGACCACCAGCACCACCGCGAAGAACGCGGCGCCGGTGAGCCCGGCCTGGGTCAGCGGCGGATCGTCCGCGCGCATGAAGATCCCCCAGGTGCTCTCGCCCAGCACGAACAGCGTGGCCAGCGCGGCCGAGAACAGGGCCAGCACCAGCGGCGCCAGGATCGCGGCACCCGCCAGCGGGAACAAATACAGCAGCGCGAGGCCGCTGCGCATCCCGCCGGCGGCCAGGTACAGCAGCGAGATCGCGACGATGTCGACGACGACCTGGACCGACAATTGCCACAGGAAGCGGCGGCGCCAGCGCTGGGCGACGACCGCGAACAGCAGCGCCGCCAGCACGTAGGCGACGCACGTCTCGGCATACGCGGTGCCGCCGACGCGGCCGCGCCGCACGTCGATCGACAAATACAGCAGCAGCACGAACGCGATCACGATGCGCGTGACCGTGAGCGTTTGCAGCGAACGCCAGAACGTCGAGCGCGACTCGGCGGAAAGCGGCAGCCACGTCGCCATGCGGCGGCTTACCGGGCCTGCTGGTGCGCCTCGCGCGCGTGCGCCGTGCCGCAATAATCGCGGCCATCGGCCCGCACGGCTTCCGACGCCGGGAAATAGATGCCGCAATGGGCGCAGCACAGCATCGTCTCGGACTGGTCTTCGACGCGGCGCCAGGCCTTGGCGTCCCCGCCGCTCGACGGTGCCGGCCCGGAGGCCGGATTGACAGCGGGGCCTTGTGCGCGCGTCATCGCGGCGCGCAGTTTACTGCGGATGGCGGCCACCACGAGGATGACGAGCGCAATCCAGAAAAGCAGTCGCGTCATACGAACCCCCGGTGCAGAACGACTTCGAAAACGAACCGGCTGCCGACGTAGGCCAGCGCCAGCGTGGCGAATCCCGCCAGCGTGAAACGCAGCGCGGTCTTGCCGCGCCAGCCGCGCCAGCGGCGTCCAGCCAGCAGCGCGGCGAACAGCACCCACGACAGCAGCGCGAAAAAGTTTTTATGGTCCCAGCGCAGCGCGCGGCCGAACAGCTGTTCGGAGAACACGATGCCCGACAGGACGGTGAGACTGAGCAGGATGAACCCGATGCCGATCATGCGGAACAGCAGCCGCTCCATCGTCAGCAGCGACGGCAACTGGTCGAGCGCGCCGGTGAACCAGCCCTTCTTCGCGCTCTTGGTATGCAGACGCGCCTCCTGCAGCGCCATCAGCACGGCGTGGAACGCGGCGATCGTGAGCGTGCTGTACGCCGACACGGCGACCGCGACATGCCAGCCGAACGCGGGCGACTGGGCCTGCACGGGCATCAGGTTGCCGGGGAACAGCGGCGGCAGGATCGCCGCGACGGCCGCGCACGGCATGACCAAGCGGCGCATGCCGTCCAGCGCGAAGTTGCGGTTTTCGATCCAGTACGCGGCGACGGAAATCCATAGCGCGGCCGACAGCATGAACGCGAAGCCGACGCGCAGCGTGCCGTTCGACACGATGTCCGGCCACAGCGCGGCGCCGTGCACGGCCCAGGCCACGGCGGTGACGGCCGAAATGGCCGAGCCCTGCCGCGACGGCAGCAGGGCGCATACCGCGTACAGGAGTGCCGCGGCGATGAATAGGGTGAGTTGCATACGCGCGAGTCTACACCATCCGGAATGGGCAAGGTTAGGTTGCCAGAAGAGTAAGCACTATCACACGTCATTCCCGCGAACGCGGGAATCCATGCTGAGTTACCGAAGTTGCACTGGTATCGCGATCGCCACGATTTCTGAAGCTCAGTATGGGTTCCCGCTTCCGCGGGAACGACGAGCGGGCTAATCGACCGCAGCCGCCTTGATTTCCGCATCGTGATGGCGCTGCTGCTCTTCCATCACCATCAGCCCCAGCTCGCGCTTGAGCGCATTGAATTCGGGCGCGGCCGGATCGCGCAGGCGCGGCAGGTCGACGAGGATGTCGCGCTTGATCGTGCCCGGCCGGTACGTCATCACGACGATGCGGTCGGCGAGATAAATCGCTTCCTCGATGCTGTGCGTGACGAAGATGACGGTCTTCTTCAGTTCCGCCCACAGGCGCAGCAGCTCGTCCTGCAGGTTGCGGCGCGTGAGGGCGTCGAGCGCGCCGAACGGTTCGTCCATCAGCATGATCGGCGAATCCAGCGCCAGCACGCGCGCGATCGCCACGCGCTGGCGCATGCCGCCGGACAGGTCCTTCGGATAGCGCTTCGCGAAATCCTCCAGCGACAGGAGTTTCAGCAGCTCGCCCACGCGCGCCGCGATCTGCGCACGCGCCATTCCCTTGATCTCCAGGCCGAAGCCGACGTTCTGCTCCACGGTCATCCACGGGAACAGCGCGTATTCCTGGAACACCATGCCCCGCTCCGGCCCGGGTCCGGCGACGGTCATGCCGTCGGCCAGCACCCTGCCCGACGTGGGCGGGGCGAAGCCGGCGATGGCATTCAGCAGGGTCGACTTGCCGCAGCCGGACGGTCCCAGCAGGCAGACGAACTGGCCACGGGGGATCTCGAGCGCGATGTCCTGCAGCGCGACCATGCGGCGGCCGTCGCCGTCGAATACTTTACTGACGTTGTCGATCACGATATGTGCGGTCATGTCAGTGCTCCAGGCCGCGGTGCCAGCGCAGCAGGTAGTTATTCAGCTTGTTCATGCCGGCGTCGATGGCGAGGCCCAGGAGGCCGATCGTGATCATGCCGGCGATGATCTTGTCCGACCAGAAGTACTCGCGCGCCTCGAGGATGCGGAAACCGAGGCCGTTGTTCACGGCGATCATCTCGGACACGATCACGACGATGAACGCCGTGCCGATGCCGATGCGCATGCCGGTCAGGATGTACGGCACCGCCGCCGGCAGGATCACGCGCAGGAACATCGTCGGCCCGCTCGCGCCCAGGTTGCGCGCCGCGCGCAAATAAATGCCGTCGACCTGGCGCACGCCCGCGATGGTGTTCATCAGCACGGGGAAGAAGGCGCCCAGCGCGATCAGGAAGATGGCGGGCGGGTTGCCGAGGCCGAACCACAGGATCGACAGCGGGATGTAGGCGATGGGCGGGATGGGCCGCAGCAGCTGGAACAGCGGGTTCAGCCAGGCGTACGCGATGCGGCTCGCGCCCATCGACAGCCCGATCGGCAGCGCGAGGCCGGCGCCGACGAGGAAGCCGACGATCACGCGGTACAGGCTGCCGAGGGCGTCGGTGATCAATTCGCCGGACACCATCCACGCCAGCTTCCCTCCACCGCCGTTGGCC
>CBIHRX010000323.1:0-7260 GCA_966212555.1 uncultured Massilia sp. | reverse complement strand
GCGAGCCGCAGCCGTTGCAGGGTGGCGCCGACTTCCGGCGGAGCGCTGGTATTGTTGTTCATGGAGCTTGCTTGCCAAGTTCAATGGCTGGGAGTAATATTCAATATATTGAATTTCTGTTCGAAATATAGAACAAGTTCCATACATCGAACGAATCCACACTATACCATTCGCCAACCGACAAGGACGAGGAAACATGAGCGACCAAGCATTCTATAGCGGCCTCCAACAGAAACTCGACACGCTCAAGACCGAAGGCCTGTTCAAGCCCGAACGCGTGCTCGCCTCGCGCCAGGGTGCCGAGGTGGTCGCGGACGATGGCCGCACCCTGATCAACATGTGCGCCAACAACTACCTCGGCCTGTCGGGCGACATCGAGACGCAGAAGGCGGCGGAAGCGGCACTGCAGAAATATGGTTACGGCCTGTCGTCCGTGCGCTTCATCTGCGGCACGCAGACGGTGCACAAGGAATTGGAGAAGAAGCTGTCGGCATTCCTCGGCACGGAAGACACGATCCTGTACGCCGCCGCCTTCGACGCCAACGGCGGCGTGTTCGAGCCGCTGTTCGACGAGAACGACGCGATCATCTCGGACGCCCTGAACCACGCCTCGATCATCGACGGCATCCGCCTCTGCAAGGCCGCGCGCTACCGCTATGCCAACAACGACATGGCCGACCTGGAAAAGCAGCTGCAGGCCGCGACGGAAGCGGGCAAGCGCCACAAGGTCATCGTCACGGACGGCGTGTTCTCGATGGACGGCACCATCGCCCAGTTGGACAAGATCGTCGCGCTGGCAGAGAAATACGGCGCGTTGACGATGATCGACGAGTCGCACGCGTCCGGCTTCATGGGCAAGACGGGCCGCGGCACGCACGAGCACTGCGGCGTGATCGGCAAGATCGATATCATCACGGGGACGCTCGGCAAGGCGCTGGGCGGTGCGATGGGCGGTTTCACGTCCGGCCGCAAGGAAGTCATCGAGACCTTGCGCCAGAAATCGCGTCCCTACCTTTTTTCGAACACGCTGGCGCCGATGATCGCCGGTGCGTCGCTCGCGGTGCTGGACCGCATCAGCCAGTCGACCGAGCTGCGCGACCGCCTGCACGAGAACACGGCGTACTTCCGCCGCGAGATCGAGCGCATCGGCTTCACCATCAAGCCGGGCACGCACCCGGTCGTGCCGGTGATGCTGTTCGACGCGCCCGTCGCGCAGAAATTCGCCGCCCGCATGTTCGAACTGGGTGTGCTGCTGTCCGGGTTCTTCTACCCGGTGGTGCCGATGGGCCAGGCGCGCGTGCGCGTGCAGCTGTCGGCCGCGCATACCCGCGAACAGCTGGACAAGGTGCTGGGCGCCTTCGAACAGGCCGGCCGCGAACTGGGCATCATCAAGGCCGCCTGATCGCGGCGGCAGGATCATCGATCGACCGGATGGTGCCGCCCACGAAGCGGCGCGCCGGGAACAGGCTCACGAAGCCGCAGAAAGAGCAAGGAAAACAAGCATGGAACGCATCCTCATCATCGGCGCCAACGGCCAGATCGGCAGCGAACTGGTGACCGCCCTCGCGCAGCGGCATGGCGCGGCCAACGTGATCGCAGCGGACATCGGCACGGACAACGTCTACGGCGCCGCGCGCTACGTGCGCCTCGACGTGCTCGACAAGGACGCGGTGGCGCGCCTGATCGCCGGCGAAGACGTCACCCAGGTCTACCAGTTGGCGGCGCTGCTGTCGGCCACGGGCGAGAAGGCGCCGTTGAAGGCGTGGACGCTGAACATGGACGGCCTGCTGAACATCCTCGAGATCGCGCGCGAGCGGGGCGAATCCGGCAAGCCGCTGAAGGTCTTCTGGCCGTCGTCGATCGCCGCGTTCGGCCCGAACACGCCGGCGGAGGCCACGCCGCAGACCACGATCATGGACCCGACGTCGATCTACGGCATCAGCAAGCTGGCCGGCGAGCGCCTGTGCGAGTACTACCATGCGAAATACGGCGTCGACGTGCGCAGCATCCGCTACCCGGGCATCATCAGCTACAAGTCGCCTCCGGGCGGCGGCACGACGGACTACGCCATCGCCATCTTCCACGCCGCGCTGCGCGGCGAGGCCTACGAATGCTTCCTCGGCCCGGAAACGACGCTGCCGATGATCTACATGCCGGACGCGATCCGCGCCACCATCGACCTGATGGACGCGCCGGCGGAGCAGGTCGTCATCCGCTCCTCGTACAACGTGGCCGGCGTGTCGTTCAACCCGCGCGAACTGGCCGCGGCCATCCAGAAGAAGCTGCCGGCGTTCCGCATCGCGTACCAGCCGGACAGCCGCCAGCAGATCGCGGACTCCTGGCCGAAGAGCCTCGACGACAGCCGCGCGGCGGCGGACTGGGGCTGGAAGGCGCGCATCGGCGTCGATGAGATGGTCGAGGACATGCTGGCCAATGTCGATGTCGGGATGAGCAAGGCGGCGTGAGACAATCAATGTATCTGCGGATTCACCATAAGTGGTCGGCAAATACACCGTCATTCCAGCCTTCGCGGGAATGACGTTTTGGGGGCGCCGTCCATGAGACGTTCATCAGCCCATCAACAAGTAAAACCAGGAGACAGCTCATGGACATGAGCGTATTTGACCTATTCAAGATCGGCATCGGCCCCTCCAGCTCGCACACGGTCGGCCCGATGGTCGCCGCGCGCCGCTTCCTCATCGAATGCGGCTCGCTGGACGACGCGGTCGGCGTCGAAGCGCATTTGTACGGTTCGCTGGCGCTGACGGGCGTGGGCCACGCCACCGACAAGGCCGTGATCCTCGGCCTGATGGGCGAGACGCCGCAGGACGTCGATCCCGACACCGTCGAGGACAAGCTCGCGGAAGCGGAACTCGATGGCGTCCTGAACCTGCTCGGCACGAAGCCCGTGCCGTTCACCCGCGCCGCGGGCCTCGTGTGGCACAAGCAATCCACGTTGCCGGAGCACCCGAACGGCATGCGTTTCGTCTTGCAGCTCTCGGACGGCAGCGTCATCGAACGCATCTTTTACTCCATCGGCGGCGGCTTCATCACCGCGCCCGGCGAAATCCAGGCGGCGCGCGCGACGGTCGCGGTGCCGTTCCCGTTTTCCACGATGGGCGAACTGCTGGAGCAGGGCGCCCGCGACGGCCTGACGATCCCCGCGATGCTGCGCGCGAACGAGTGCGCGCGCATGACGGACGACGAACTGGATGCCGGCCTGGACCGCATCTGGGAAGTGATGCGCGGCTGCATCGAGCACGGCCTCGTCACGGAAGGGCAGTTGCCGGGCGGCCTGAACGTCAAGCGCCGCGCGGCGAAGCTGTGGCGCCAGGAACAGGCGGCGAGAAACGCGACGAACCACTTGCCGCACGACGCCGTCAACCAGGTCAGCCTGTACGCGATGGCCGTCAACGAAGAGAACGCGGCCGGCGGCCGGGTCGTGACGGCGCCGACGAACGGCGCGGCCGGCATCATCCCGGCCGTGCTGCGCTACTACGCGGAGGATTGCCGCCCGAGCGACGCGCGGCGCGGCATCCATGATTTCCTGCTGACGGCGGCCGCGATCGGCATGCTGTGCAAGAAGAACGCGTCCATCTCCGGCGCCGAGATCGGGTGCCAGGGCGAGGTGGGCGTCGCGTGCGCGATGGCGGCGGCGGGCCTCGTGGCGGCGCTGGGCGGCTCCAACGGCCAGATCGAAAACGCGGCCGAGATCGGGATCGAACACCATCTCGGCATGACGTGCGACCCGATCGGCGGGCTCGTGCAGATCCCGTGCATCGAACGCAACGGCATGGGCGCGATCAAGGCCATCACGGCGGCGTCGCTGGCGATGAAGGGCGACGGCACGCACTTCGTCAGCCTGGACGACGTCATCGAGACGATGCGCCAGACCGGTTTCGACATGCAGGCCAAGTACAAGGAAACGTCGCTGGGGGGGCTGGCGATCCACGTGGTGACGGTGAATCACGCCGCCTGCTGATGCAAACGGTGGGCTTTCCGGCCCATCGCATTGCAGCGCATCATTTTCCAACGGAATAACAAAACAATATTCGGTAAAAAGACAATATTGCTCGTCCGGACTATAATAAATATCCAACGCCAGCCAACCCCGATCTTTTCTACCGTATGCAATATGTGTCCACCCGCGCAACGAGCGCGTCCGCAGCACGTAATCCCCAACAATTTTCCGACATCCTGCTGGGCGGCCTGGCGCCGGACGGCGGGCTGTATCTGCCCGAACACTACCCGCAGGTGACCGGCGCCGAGCTCGACGCCTGGCGCAAGCTGCCGTACGCGGAACTCGCCTACGAGATCCTGCGCAAGTTCGCGACGGACATTCCGGACGCCGACCTGAAGGCGCTGACCGCGAAGACGTACACGCCCGAGGTCTACAAGAATGCCCGCGCCGACGAAGCGGCAAGCCAGATCACGCCGCTGCGCGTGCTGGAACAGTCGCCGGAACGCACCTTGATCCTGCAAGGCCTGTCGAACGGCCCGACCCTGGCCTTCAAGGACATGGCGATGCAGCTGCTGGGCAACCTGTTCGAATACGCGCTGGCGAAGAACGGCGACGAGCTGAATATCTTCGGCGCCACGTCCGGCGACACGGGCAGCGCGGCCGAATATGCGATGCGCGGCAAGCGCGGCATCCGCGTGTTCATGCTGTCGCCGCACAAGAAGATGAGCGCGTTCCAGACCGCCCAGATGTTCAGCCTGCAGGACCCGAACATCTTCAACATCGCGGTGGAAGGCGTGTTCGACGATTGCCAGGACATGGTCAAGGCCGTGTCGAACGACCTCGAATTCAAGGTCCGCCAAAAGATCGGCACCGTCAACTCGATCAACTGGGCGCGCGTCGTGGCGCAGGTCGTGTACTACTTCCGCGGTTACCTGAGCGCGACGACGTCGAACGACCAGAAGGTGTCCTTCACCGTCCCGTCGGGCAACTTCGGCAATATTTGCGCCGGCCACATCGCGCGCATGATGGGCCTGCCGATCGCGAAGCTGGTCGTCGCGACGAACGAGAACAACGTGCTGGACGAATTCTTCCGCACCGGCGTGTACCGCGTCCGCAAGTCGTCCGAGACTTACCACACGTCGAGCCCGTCGATGGACATCTCGAAGGCATCGAACTTCGAGCGCTTCGTGTACGACCTCGTCGGCCGCGACGCGGACCGCACGCATGCGCTGTTCCGCAAGGTCGACACGCACGGCGGCTTCGACCTGTCCGGCGCGCCGGGCAGCGACGGCGACGAATTCAAGCTGGTCGCCAACTACGGCTTCCAGTCGGGCTGCTCGACGCATGAGGACCGCCTCGCGACCATCCGCGACGTGTTCGACGACTACGGCATCACCATCGACACGCACACGGCCGACGGCATCAAGGTCGCCCGCGAACACGTCGAACCGGGCGTGCCGATGATCGTGCTGGAGACGGCGCTGGCCGCCAAGTTCAACGAGACGATCCTGGAAGCGCTGGGCACCGACGCGGCCCGTCCGGCCGGCTTCGAGGACATCGAGTCGCTGCCGCAACGCTTCGTCGTCATGCAGCCGAACGTCGCCGAGATGAAGCAGTTCATCGCGGCGCACACGGGGCTGGACAAGTGAACCAGCCTGCACGCAAGCCCCTGATGCCGGTGCGGGAAGCGCTGGACGTCCTGCTGGCGGCGGGGGGCGTCGTCGACGGCCTCGAGGACGTAGACACGCTCGCCGCCCAAGGCCGCGTGCTCGCGTCGGACCCGGTGTCGGGCTTGAACGTGCCGTCCGCGGACAACACGCAGATGGATGGCTATGCCGTGCGCGCGGCGGACTGCGCGAGCGGATCCGCCACGCTGCGCATCGCCCAGCGCATCCCGGCCGGTACGGTCGGCCAGAAGCTGGAACCGGGCACCGCCGCGCGCATCTTCACGGGCGCGCTGATCCCGGAAGGCGCGGATGCCGTCGTCATGCAGGAACAGTGCGAGGCGGACGGGGACCAGGTCACCGTCAAACGCGCGCCGCAGCCGGGCGAGTGGATCCGCCGCGCGGGCGAGGACATCGTCGCCGGTTCCGTCATCCTGCCGGCCGGCACCCGGCTGCGCAGCCAGGAGCTGGGACTGGCGGCTTCCGTCGGCCTCGCGCGCCTGCCCGTGCGCCGGCGCGTGCGCGTGGCCGTGTTCTTCACGGGCGACGAACTGGCGATGCCGGGCGAGCCGCTGGCACCGGGCGCCATCTACAACTCGAACCGTTTTACCTTGCGCGGGCTGCTGGAAAACCTCGGCTGCGAGATCAGCGACTACGGCATCGTGCCGGATTCGCTGCAGGCCACGCGCGACACCCTCCGCGCCGCGGCCGCGCAGCATGACCTGATCATCACGTCGGGCGGCGTCTCCGTCGGCGAGGAAGACCATATCAAGCCGGCCGTGGAAGCGGAAGGGCGGCTGAACATGTGGCAGATCGCGGTCAAGCCCGGGAAACCGCTCGCGTTCGGCGAAGTGAATCGTCATGGCCAGGGCAGCGCGTTCTTCCTCGGCCTCCCGGGTAATCCGGTCTCGAGCTTCATCACGTTCCTGCTGTTCGTGCGGCCGTTCCTGTTGCGCCTGCAGGGCGTGACGGGTGACGTGGCACCGAAGGCGATCCTGCTCCGTGCGGATTTCGACTGGACGAAGCCGGACCGCCGCAACGAATTCCTGCGCGCCCGCATCAACGACGCCGGCGGGCTGGACCTGTTCCCGAACCAGGGCTCGGGCGTGCTCACGTCGACGGTATGGGCCGATGGCCTGGTCGACAATCCGCCGGGCCAGGCGATCGCGAAGGGCGACGTCGTGCGCTTCATTCCGTTCGCGTCGCTGCAGTACTGAGAGATGGTATGAAAATCAATCTGCGATTCTTTGCCAGCGTGCGTGAAGCCGTCGGCAGCTCGGGCGAGTCGGTCGACTTGCCCGCGGACGTGGCCACCGTCGGCGCCGTGCGCGATTTCCTGATCGCCCGCGGCGGCGCGTGGGCCGAAGCCCTCGCGCACGAGCGCGCGCTGCGCATGGCGTTCAACCACGTGATGTGTGAGCCGGGGACGCCGGTGCGGGAAGGCGGGGAAGTGGCGTTCTTCCCGCCCGTCACCGGCGGTTGAATCCCGTCATTCCCGCGAACGCGGGAATCCATAGGTAGGTTCCAACGGCGCAAACGGCTATTCGCCAGTAACGGCAAACGGAGACTCAGCATGGCTCCCCGCTTCCGCGCACTGCTGTCCGGAATAATTTTTACCGTCGAAAATAGGCCCGC
>CBIHRX010000322.1:0-7290 GCA_966212555.1 uncultured Massilia sp. | reverse complement strand
CGTGGTAACCGGCGCGGACGGCGCCGGTGCTGCCGAGGAGATGAAAGTCGCGCGTCGCTGCTTCCATGCTGATCGCTTCCGAGTCCGAAAGCGGTCATTCTATGCGCAAATGCATAAGCTGGAACGACTATGAAAAAAAATACATTTTCCGCGCGAGAAAGTCCGTTGATACCTGGAGAACAAAATGTCTCCGAAGGACCATTTGGGGCGGCACGGTGCAGCTCATGCCGGTGGGATTGGGTTTGATGGCAAGACTATAACGGACGTTCCGCACGCGTGGCGCACGGGACGTCAATACATCCGTCGTCGTCCCCGCGGAGGCGGGGACCCATGCTGAGCGTCCACCTTCGGCTCAGCATGGATTCCCGCTGTCGCGGGAATGACGGTCGTGAGTCAGAATTTCGCTCTGACGCCGAACGTGATATTCCGCCCCGGCAGCGGCGCAATATCCTTCAGTAGCGACGTGGCCAGTCGGATATCTTCGTTGAGCAGGTTCTTCGCCGTCAAGAAATACGTCAGGTCCAGGTTCTGGAGCTTCTGCGTGAACGAGAGATTGGCGTTGACCTGGTTGTACGACGGCGTCGTGGACGTCTCGAACGAGGCGAGGCGGTCCTGGCCGCGGGCGTGCGTCCAGTCGAGGCCGGCGCGCCAGTGCGGCTGGCGGTAGCCGATGGCGGCGCCCACGCGGTCGGCCGGCTGCAGCGGCAGGTTGCCGGCGTGGTCGAGGTAGCCGCGCGACGTGTCCGCGAACACGCGGCCGTTCCAGCCCATGCCGATCTGGTTCCACGTCATCTCCGCTTCCGCGCCCTGGATGTGCGCCTTCGCCTGCTGGAAGATACGCTGGCGGAACTCGCCGCCCGGGTTGCCGTCCTCGTCGAACGTCGCGTCCGTGACATGGCCGTAGATGAAGTTGTTGACGTTGTTGCGGTAGGCGTTCACGCGCCAGCGCAGCAGGCCGCTCGTCTTCGCCAGCGACAACTCGATATTGCGCGAGATTTCCTTCTGCAGGTCCGGATCGCCCACGTCGAACGTGAGCGTGGCGTCGTGCGGGCCGCCCGAATACAGTTCCTCCGTCGCCGGCGCGCGCTGGGCGTACGACAGGGTCGCGCCGACCGAATAGCCCTTCGTGAACGGCCACAGCGCGCCGATCGAGCCGGAGCCGAGGTCGAAGCTGCGCTCGCGGTTGCCGACCGGCTTGCGGTCGACGTTTTCGTAGCGCAGGCCCGCATTCCAGCGCAGCGCTCCCTGGCTCCATTCCTCGACGAGGAAGGCGGCCTGCGTCGTCGAGTGCGTGACGGGCACGGTGTCCGGCCCGCCTTCCGCGCTCAGCGCCGAGAAGTGCGTGTTTTCCGTCTGTACGCCGAACGTGCCGTGCAGGCCCAGGCGCGTGACCGGTGCGTGCGTCAGCTCGACGCGCGATTCGAACGATTTATTGGAGAACAGCGTGGCCGGCACGCCGTCGTCCAGCTCGGCGTGACGGTAATCCGTATAGCCGGCTTTTACGCGCGCACTCTCGAAGCCGGCGAGCGGGTTCTTGACGACGCTGTCGAAGTCGTAGCGGTTCTGGCGCTGGTCGATGTGCGATCCCTCGTCGGTCGGGATGCCGTACAGGTTCGTCAGGTGCGACGCCGACAGGCCCGCATAGCCCCAATCGTCGATGTACGAACCGCCGATGCCGATGTTGCGCTCCTTCGTATCGGAATTCGGCAGGCGGTTCATGCGCGACGTGGGGTCGTTCACGACGCGCAGGTCGGGGATCTGGTAGTCGTCCGTGTTGCGCAGGTTGCCGTCCAGGTGCAGGCCGATCTTGCCCACGGAACCGTCCAGGGTGCCGGACATGTCCTTGCCGTTGTCGACGGTGCTGAGGCGCGTCTCGACCTGGCCCGTGAGCTTGGGTTCCAGCGCCGTCGGGATGCGCTCGTTGACGACGTTGACGAGGCCGCCGATCGCGCCCGAGCCGTACAGCAGGGCGGCGGGGCCGCGCAGGATCTCGATCTGGCGCGCGACGGCGCCTTCGGACGCGACGGCGTGGTCGTTCGACAGGCCGGACACGTCCGACGTCGCCATCCCGTTTTCCAGCATTTTCACGCGCGAGCCTTCCATGCCGCGGATGATGGGGCGCGACGCGCCGGCGCCGAACGCGGAGGCGGACACGCCCAGCTCGTTCTGCAGCGTCTCGCCCAGCGAACTGCCGACCTTGTCGCGCAGCTCGTCGCCGGCGAGCACCTTGGCCGGCGTCAGGATCTGGTCGCCTTCGCCATTGCGCAGCGGGCTGGCCGTGACGACGACTTGCTGGATCTTGCCGTCGTTGATGGTTTCTTGATCGTCGGCCGCGCGGACGGCCGGGTGGAAGGCGAGCAGGAGCGCGCTGGCGAGCAGCGTACGTTCGATTTTCATGATTTTTCTATAATCTCAAGCGAATGGATAACGGCCCATACCGCCGGGACGCGCCGGGCGGTACGGGAAACAGCAGGGCGTTATCAGGCTTGAGGCGGGCCGCGCGACTGGAACGGGCAGGCCGTGAGCAGGCAGATGCCAGGGGTGGCCGGCAGGGCCGGCGCGGCATAGGCCAGTTCGGCCGGCACGAATTGCCGCAGCGTGGACGGCAGCGCGAACGCGATCTGGGCGCTGGCCGCGCACTGGCCGCACAGGTCGTGCAGGCCGGGCTTGGGCAGCTTGCCGGAGCCGTCGTCGGTGTCCGCGGCGGCCGCGATCTGCTGGACGAGCGTGTCGTCGGTCTCGGCCCAGTGCGTATAGCCGTGCGCGAGCGACAACTGCTGCGAAACGAGCAGCAGCAGCGACAGCAATACGTGGACCAGGCTACGGGACATTGGGGACGGGATCGAAAGCGAACGGATATTGTACGCAGGGCCGTGCGGTTCTGCCAATCATACTTTCGGTAAGCTACCGTCCGCCCATTGTGCGCAAGACATTTCCAAAAACCGGGGCCTGACCCCGGCTTTTGGCAACAAATAAAAAAGCCGGCCCGCAGGCCGGCTCTTCGATGCGAGCGGTGTGGATCAGTCGCGGTTGCCGAAGCCGATGCCCAGCAGTTGCAGCATGCTCGTGAACACGTTGTAGATGTCCAGGTAGATGGCCAGGGTCGCGCTGATGTAGTTGGTCTCGCCGCCGTTCACGATCCGGTTCACGTCGAACAGGATGAAGCCGGAGAAGATCACCATCGCGAGCACGGACACGACCAGCATCAGGGCAGGCAGCTGCAGGAAGATGTTGGCCAGGCCGGCCAGGATCACGATGATCGCGCCGGCGAACAGCCAGCTGCCCATGCCCGAGAAGTCGCGCTTGGACACGGTCGCGATCGTCGCCATCGTGGCGAACACGGCCGCAGTGCCGGCGAACGCCGTCATGATCAGGGTGCCGCCATTGCTGAAGCCGAGCGTGAAGCGCAGCAGCGGCGTCAGCCACAACCCCATGAAGAACGTGAAGCCGAGCAGGATCGGTACGCCGGCCGCCGAGTTCTTGGTCTTCTCGATCGCGAAGATGAAGCCGAACGCGATCGCGAGGAACAGGATCACGCCCATGCCGCCGGCAAAGATCGGCAGGGCCATTTGCAGGCCGATGTAGGCGCCGAGTACCGTCGGGACCATGGACAGTGCCAGCAACCAGTAAGTGTTGCGCAGCACGCGGTGACGCGTAGCCTGGATGGCCGAGACGTCGTAGGTTTTCTGCAGGCTGGGAATCATAATGCCTCCGTTGGAAGAAATCGCTTTGCTCCCCATATGGGGTCTGGACCCGGCGTCAACAGGGGTTCGAGTGCCGGAAGCGCAAGTTTTAAGTCTTGCATAAGGTCCGGAACAAGGCCCGTACGGACGAGGTCTCATCGATTGTCACTGTATCATCCGGCGGCGCCCCCACGCAATCTCGGTGGGATGACGGATGTATGGTAAAATAGAAGGTTGATTGAGTTCCCAAATCTCGATTTAAACCTTTCTTTTTATTGGAGTTTTTAAATGGCAATCGAACGCACCCTGTCGATCATCAAACCTGACGCAGTCGCTAAAAACGTGATCGGCCAAATCTACAGCCGTTTCGAAGGCGCAGGCCTGAAGGTCGTCGCTGCCCGTATGGCCCAGCTGTCGCGCGCCGAAGCCGAAGGTTTCTACGCTGTCCACAAAGAGCGTCCGTTCTTCAAGGATCTGGTCGACTTCATGGTGTCGGGCCCGGTCATGATCCAGGTGCTGGAAGGCGAAAACGCGATTGCCAAGAACCGCGAACTGATGGGCGCAACCGATCCGAAGAAGGCCGACAAGGGCACCATCCGCGCCGACTTCGCCGACTCGATCGACGCCAACGCCGTGCACGGTTCGGACGCTGCCGAGACCGCAGCTGTCGAGATCGCTTACTACTTCCCGGCACTGAACGTTTACTCGCGTTAATCCGCAGACATTTTTTGTATCAATTTATTTCTGTTGAACTGGCCTAGGCCGGTTTAACATTGCAATATCCCCGCTCGCCCATGCTCGAAGAGCCCGGCGGGCGGGACTTATTTTGAAGGCACAGGATTCAATCATGGCAACTCTCACCAACTTGCTGGACTTCGATCCCGCGCAGCTCGTCGCTTACTGCGCCGAGTTGGGGGAGAAGCCGTTCCGCGCAAAACAGCTGCAGCGCTGGATCCACCAGTTCGGCGTCGCCGACTTCGACGACATGACGGACCTGGCGAAGTCGCTGCGCGAAAAGCTCAAGACCCGGGCCGAAGTGCGTGCGCCGGCGATCATCAGCGACCACACGTCGAGCGACGGCACCCGCAAATGGCTCGTCGACGTGGGCAACGGCAACGCCGTCGAGACCGTGTTCATCCCGGAAGAGACGCGCGGCACGCTGTGCATCTCCACGCAGGCCGGCTGCGCCGTCAACTGCCGCTTCTGTTCCACGGGCAAGCAGGGCTTCAACCGCAACCTCAGCGTCGCGGAGATCATCGGCCAGCTGTGGATGGCCGAGTTCGAGCTGCGCCGCACGAAGGGCATCGAACCGGGCCCGAAGGGCGAGCGCCAGATCACGAACGTCGTCATGATGGGCATGGGCGAGCCCCTGCTGAACTTCGATCCGACCGTCACCGCATTGAAACTGATGCTGGACGATAACGCGTACGGCCTGTCGCGCCGCCGCGTGACCGTGTCGACGTCGGGCGTCGTGCCGAACATGGACAAGCTGTCGCAGGAGTGCGCAGTGGCGCTGGCCGTGTCGCTGCACGGTTCGAACGACCCGCTGCGTGACATGCTCGTGCCGCTGAACAAGAAATACCCGCTGCGCGAGCTGATGGCCGCGTGCAAGCGCTACCTGGAATTTGCCCCGCGCGACTTCATCACGTTCGAGTACTGCATGCTGGACGGCGTCAACGACACGGACGACCATGCGCGCGAACTGGTCGCCCTCGTCAACGACCCGATCGTTGGCGTGTCGTGCAAGTTCAACCTGATTCCGTTCAACCCGTTCCCGGAATCGGGCCTCGTGCGCTCGAAGAACCCGCGCATCAAGGCGTTCGCCCAGGTGCTGATGGATGCCGGTCTCGTCACGACGATCCGCAAGACGCGCGGCGACGACATCGACGCCGCCTGCGGCCAGCTGGCGGGCGAGGTCAAGGACCGTACCCGCGTTGCCGAGCGCATGAGCAAGATGGCTGAGTATCAACGAAAACTCGAGCAGAAATTCGGCCCCAACTTCGGCAAGATCGTGGAGATCTCGTCCTGATGCCGCGGCTGTCCGGACGCCTGGCCTGCGCGCTCGCCGTACCGCTGCTCTTGTCGGCGTGTGCCGGCAATGGCGGCATGGCGGGCGAATCGCACGAGCTCAAGACGCTGTCCGACCAGACGGCCGCGGAAAAACGCGCCCAGATCCGCCTGCAACTGGCGGTGGGCTATTACCAGGAGCGCAAGTACGAGATCGCGCTGGACGAGGTGAAGCAGGCCATCGCCGCGAACCCGGACGATGCCGACGCGTACGGCGTGCGCGCCCTGATCTACACGGCGATGGGCGAGAACCGCCTCGCCGACGAGAACTACCGGCACGCGCTGCGCCTGGCGCCGCGCAATCCGGATTTGTCGAACAATTACGGGCTGTTCCTGTGCGACGCCGGCGGCAAGCCGGGCGAGGCCATGACATATTTTGACGCGGCGCTGAAGAATCCAAATTACGCGACGCCGGTCAAAGCCATGGTCAACGCAGGAAACTGCAGCCTGAAGATGAAGAATGTCGACGCGGCCGAGCGCTATCTGCTCGATGCGCTGCGTTACGATCCCGACCTGCCGGCGACGAGCGCCGGCCTGGCGCGGGTGTATTTCGAGCGGCGCGATTACCAGCGCGCCGGGTTTTTCATTAACCGCCTGACGGAGACAGCGAAGCTCGATACGCTGTCGGCCGACGTGCTGTGGCTGGCCATCCGGGTCAAGCACATGCTCGGCGACCGGACCACGGAAGCTTCGCTGGCGGCGCAGCTGCGCAAGCGCTTCCCCGGCTCGCCCGAGTACGCGGCCTTCGAGCGCGGTGCATTTAGTGAGTGAGACAACGACAATGAGTTCCGAGCGTGCAGATCAGCCGGCGACGCCCGACAACCAACCGCCTGTGCACGGTGTTCCCGGCCAGGTCCTGGCCGCGCAGCGCGAAGCGATGGGGTGGTCGGTCGAGCAGGTCGCAGACCAGTTGAAACTGGCCGTGCGCCAGGTCATCGCCCTGGAGGCGGGCGATTACGCGTCGCTGCCGAGTCCGGCCGTGACCCGCGGTTTCGTACGGGCCTACGCCAAGCTGGTGAAGGTCGACCCGGCGCCGCTGGTGGCCCAGATCGCCATGGAGACCGAGCCCGCGCCCGATACGAGCGCCGTCACGGCGAACCGCCGTCCGACGCCGACCTCGTTCTCCCAATCGAAATTCCCCAGTCACGGCAAGCGCTCGACCTTGCCGCTGGGGATGATCGCGGGCGCCGTCGTGGTCGTCGTGGCCGCCGCCGCCGCGGCCTGGCACTTCGGCTTCGTGCCGGGCAGCCAGCACGCGGAAACCGGCAACACCGTGGCCACGCCGGCCGCGACCGGGGCAGCGACCGAGGTCGCCAACGGCAGCTCCGTCGAGACCCTGCAGAATCCGGCCGTGCCGCTGATTTCCGTGCCGGGCCCGAGCGCCAGCGCATCGGCGCCGGCCGCCGCGCCTGCGACGACGGCTGCGCCGGGTCCCGTCGTGAACGTGCCGGGCGCGACCGCGACCGGCGCGCCGCCGACCACGGTCCCTGCGGCCCCGGCCGCGGCGCCGGGCGCCACGTCGCCCGCGACGCCGGCCCCG
>CBIHRX010000321.1:0-7317 GCA_966212555.1 uncultured Massilia sp. | reverse complement strand
AGATAGTAACCTATCGATTTTATGCTGCGAAACCAAACTGCGCAAGTTGGCAATTCGGGGTCAGAGCACATTTCCGGCCAAATTCGGGGTCAGAGCACTTTTTGGATCAATTGATCGGGACAATTAAAACGACGCGTCGGCATTGCCGGACTTCGGCGGTGCACTTGAGCGGCAAATGTCGCCACCCTGGCGCGAAGCGGATACATGAAGAGGAAGAAATTGCCGGAAAATGTGCTCTGACCCCGAATCTACGGAAAAATGTGCTCTGACCCCGTTTTTTGGAAATTGCCCAAAACCGGGGTCTGACCCCGGTGTTGGGAAATTGCTCAGACGGGCGAGTCGGCCTTTTCCAGCGTGAACACGGCGTGCACGTCGCCCGCCACGATGCCGCGGGCATTCCTGATGGGGGGCGCGCGATATTGCTCCAGGTGTTTGCGGCGCGTGTCGTCCAGCAGGCCCAGTTGATCGAGCACGGAAAACGTCGCCGGATGCAGGGCGCGCACGGCGCCGTCCGCGACCTTGATCGCGATGCCGATGCCGGCCGAGCGGATGCCGATCGCCTGCACGGCGTCCGCGCCGATCTTGGCGACCCAGTCGCCGCCGCCGGCCTGCATCCACGCGAGGTCCGTGCGGGCGTCGCCCGAGACCATGTCCGGGTGCGCCGTCATCGCGTCGAACAGGTCGCCCAGCGCGGCGCCGAGGCGGGCGTCCGCGCTGCCCTGCGCGAGGCGCGCGTACAGGTGCGCCAGGCGTGCCAGCGGCATCGCATAGTTCGGTGCGGAGCAGCCGTCGATGCCCATCGGGAGCGTGTCTTCCGTCATTTGCACGCAGTCGGCGAGTGTCGCGCGGATCGCGCGCTGCAACGGGTGCGCGGGATCGACATAGCCGTCGGTCGGCGCGCCGTGCAGGCGGCACCAGGCGAGGAAGCCGCTGTGCTTGCCCGAGCAATTGTGGTGGACCGTGCGCCAGCGCCGTTCGGCCGGCACGGGCAGGCCGACGGCGTCGTAGTACAGCGGCGCCGCGCAGCCGCAGGCGAGGTGGCTTTCGTCCAGGCCGATCTTGTCGAGGATGGAGGTCACGCCCACGAGGTGCTTTTCTTCGCCCGAGTGGCTGGCGCACAGCAGGGCCAGTTCGGCGCGCGACAAACCGAAGCGGGCCGGACCGTCGTCGAGCACGAAGGGCAGGGCCTGGAACGGCTTCAGCGCGGAACGCGTGAAGGTCATGAAGTCGGGATCGCCCGCCGACCACAGCAGGCGACCGGCCACGTCGACGACCGCGATCGAACCATGGTGGATGTTCTCGACCGCGTAACCGCCGGCAAGCGCACCGGCAAGCTCGCCGTCGGGCGGATAGCCACGCGTGGTGGCGACCAGGGGCACAGGATGCATCGGTCAGCTCCTTCGTTCTGGATGGCTTTTGACGCCGACACTGTAACGGATTCCGGCCATGCAGGGAGCGCAGAAGCGCCTCGGAAGCATGTCAAAAACTATATGCATCCGCAGCATTTCGGTCCGGTTTTTCGACAGCTCATCCCTCGTTTTCGACGGTTTGGCGGCTGCCCGATGACGCCGTCGGCCGCCTTTCCTACACTGTCATCACTCGCCGCACATTAACGACGCGGCGATATGAAAAACGGTGGACCGATTGAGCATCCGACGATTCTTTTGAAATCTTGCTCACGGTCCGTGATACATATCGAAAATTAATATCGGAGCAATCATGCGTATCGTACAAGCCCTGGCCTTCATCGGCGCCGCCACCCTGTCCGTTTCGGCTTTCGCCGACCCGTCCATCGCGCCGTCGTCGGCCACCGCCGGCGCCGTGGCGGTCCCGTCCTCGTACGGCGCCTATCGCCTGACCACGGATGAAGCCGAGCACATGCGTGGTTCGTTCCGCCTCACCGATGGCCGCACGATCACGGTGACCAACCGGATGAACAAGCTGTTCGTCGACCTGGACGGCAAGCGCGAAGAGCTGGTGCCGGTCGCGCCGAAAAAATTCGTCACCCGCGACACCGGTGCCACCGTCGCCTTCAACCAGGTGCCGTTCGCGGACGAGGTCGTCGTCAACCAGGCCGCGCGCTGATGCGCGGCGTCGAACACGGCCGGCCTGGCCGATGCGGACCGGGCCGGCGTAGGTCGACGGCGATTCAGATCGGCGCGCCGAAGCGCCCGGCCTGGTAATCGACGATCGCCTGCTGGATTTCCTCGCGCGTGTTCATCACGAACGGCCCGTGCGCCACGACGGGTTCGCGGATCGGAAAGGCGTGACCCAGCAGCAGCACGCTGTCGTGGTCGGCCAGGATGTCCAGTTCATCGCCTTCCGCATCGAACTCGGCCAGGTGGAATGCACTCACCGTTTCCGGCACGCCCTGGATCACGCCGCGCACGACGTACAGGAACACGTTGCGGTCGAGTAGTCCATCCATGTGCAGGCGCGCACCCGCCTTCATTTCCACCGTGCACAGCGTCACGTCGGTCAGCGATTCGATGGGCCCCGTCACGCCGCCGACCGTGCCCGACACGAGGTGCACGCGCACGCCGTCTCCCTTGTCCACGACAGGTATCCCGTCGCGCTGCAGCCCGATGTAGCGGGGCGCCGTCATCTTCAGCGCGGGCGGCAGGTTGACCCACAACTGCAGGATCTCGAGCGGCCCGCCGCGCTCCATGAATTCGCGCGGCGACACCTCCGCATGCACGATGCCGCGGCCGGCCGTCATCCATTGCACGCCGCCGGGACCGATCACGCTTTCGTGGCCCGCGCTGTCGCGGTGCGCGAGCAGGCCGTCGAGGATGAATGTGACGGTCTCGAAGCCGCGGTGCGGATGCGGGCCGAACGGCAGGCCGCGGTTGTGCGGCGGATAGACCTGCGGGCCGTGGTGATTGAGGAACAGGAAGGGATCCACCTGGTCGAGATGCGGGCCCGGTACGGGGCGTTGGGTGATGAGGTCGCCGATGTCGTCGCGCAGCGCGGGGTGGACTCTCCGGATGATCTTGTGCGTCATGGTCGTCGTCGTTCGAATGTGCAGCGGCTACGATAACCGATTGCGACCGGAGGGGGCGCCAGCGCGCTTTGCGCAACCCTGCTATGCTCGTTTCCCCCTTTCAATACTGGAGATGGAGACGATGAATACGAAGACTTGCGCACGCAACCTGGTAATGGCCATCAGCCTGGCCTGGGCGGCAAGCGCAACGGGCGCACCCGCCCAGGCCGTGCCGGGCGATACGGCGATCAAGGCGGCCAAACATGCCGTCACCGCTTACCGCGACGACGTCGTGGAGACGTTGGCCAAACTGGTCAGCTACAACACGGTCGCCGACAAGGACATCCCGTGCGACCGCAACCCGCGCCACCAGGCGTTCAAGGATTACCTGAAACAGGAAGCGGCCCGCCTGGGCCTGGACTTCGCGGACCACGGTTGCGTGGCCATCGTCGGCCTGGGCAAGGGCGATGAGCGCGTGGGCCTCGTCGCGCATGGCGACGTACAACCCGTCGACGCGAGCAAGTGGAAAAAGTCGCCGTTCGAGCTGGACCGCACGAGCGAGCCGGGCCGCCTGCTGGCGCGCGGCGCCGAGGACGACAAGGGCCCGATCGCCACCGCGCTGTATGCGATGAAGTCGCTGAAGGACCTGCAGGTCCCGCTGTCGAAACGCGTCGAACTGTACGTGTACATGGCCGAGGAATCGGACTGGGCGCCGCTGGAAGCCTTCATCAAGACGCACGCGCTGCCGCAGATGAACATCACGCTCGATGCGGAATACCCGGCCGTGACGGCGGAGAAGGGCTATGGCACGCTGGCCGTGACGATGCCGGCCGCCACGCCCGCGCCGCCGGCAGGCAGCCCGTTCGTCAAGGCATTCAAGGGCGGCTTCTTCGGCAGCCAGATTCCGGAAGACGCGCAGGCCGCGATCGCCAACGCGACGCCGGCGCTGGAAGCGCAGATCCGCGCCCGCGCCGGCAAGCAGACCGGCATGCGCTACCAGTTCGAGCGCAAGGACGGCGACCTGCTCGTCACGGCGAAAGGCTTGTCGGCGCACTCGTCGAAACCGGAAGACGGCGTCAACGCCATCAGCATGCTGGCCGACGCGCTCGCCGTGCAGGCGTGGCCGGACACGACGGCGGGCGCGCTGGTGAACTTCCTCAACGAGATGGTGGGCACCGGCTACTACGGCGAAAAGTTCGGCAGCATCGCCTACCGCGACGCCTTCATGGGCCCGATGACGTTCGCGCCGACCGTGATCCGCCAGCAGGAGGGCGGCGCCATTGAACTGGCGATCAACATCCGCCGGCCACAGGGCAAGACGGCCGAACAGCTGACCAACGAGATCAATGCCGCGCTCGCGCAGTGGCAGGGCGCGCACGTGCAGCTGGCGAACGTCAAGGCGCAGATCGGCGACCCGTGGGTGCAGAAGGATGCGCCGCAGCTGCCGGTGCTGATGAAGACGTTCGCGTACTTCACGGGCATCAAGGATCCGAAGCCGGTCGCGATCGGCGGCGGCACGAATTCGCGCCTGTTCCCGCATGCCGTCAGCTTCGGTCCGGCGATGCCGGGCACGGTCTACACGGGGCATTCGGAACACGAGTTCATCACCACGAAGCAGCTGTTGCTGAACCTGCAGATGTACACGGCCGTACTCGCCGAGCTGGCCAGGTAATCGCAAAATAAGTGTCACATTCCAGCGCCACCCGGGCTCGCTTCCGGGGGCGCTCCACGATTTTGGACGCCCGGCAGTCATGTAGGCCGGCTTCTCGCCAAAATGTGTAAATCCTTCCAAAAGTTTTGTAGGTTCAGGCCTACATGAGCGCTGTCTTCATAGGGAAAAAACGCCTGTAAAACGACGTTCTCCTAGGAGAGGCAGCAGACCGGGCCACGGCCGCCCCAGTGGCCTCCGCGTGCCCCGTTGATTGTCGGAAAATCAAGAGGTGGCGCCAAGAAAATGTGGCGAAAACGCCATGATAGGATCAGACCTGACATACGTAGCAATGCCTGACCTGTCGAAGCCATGCACAGCCAAGAACTGATCAAACCTGACGGAAGACACCTGACGTTGTACAGCAGCCGGCCCATCCCGGACGGCATCGTCGCGACCAGCCCATTCGCCGAACCGCAGCACGCCAACCCGCACCTGCGCTGGCATCCGCTGCGCGGCGAGTGGGTCACGTATGCCGCGTTCCGCCAGAACCGCACGTATCAGCCGCCGCCGCAGTACAACCCGCTGGCACCCACGCGCGACCCGCAACATCCGACCGAGATGCCGGCCGGCGATTACGAGATCGCCGTGTTCGACAACCGCTTTCCGTCGCTGGCGCTGGACGCGCACGAACCGCCGGCGCTCACCGTGCCGACCGCGCCCGCCAACGGCAAATGCGAGGTCGTCGTGTTCACGCAAGACCCCCAGGCGGCCCTGAGCCGGCTGCCGCTGTCGCGCATCGAACTGCTGCTCGACGTGTGGGGCGACCGCACGCGCCGCATCGGCGGCCAGCACCACATCCAGTACGTGCTGCCGTTCGAGAACCGCGGCGCGGAAGTGGGCGTGACCCTGCACCACCCGCACGGCCAGATCTACGCGTACCCGTTCATCCCGCCCGTGCCGGCGCGCCAGCTCGCGCAGGAGCGCGAGTACTACCTGCAGCACGGCACGAGCCTCCTGTGCGACATGGCGCGCGACGAGGCGGCGGACGACAAGCGCGTCGTGTACCGCGACGACGAGGCGATCGCCTTCGTGCCGGCCTGCGCGCGCTATCCGTACGAGGTGTGGGTGATGCCGACCGCGCCCTGCAAGGATTTCGCGGCGCTCGGCCCCGCGCAGAGAACGGGCCTGGCGCGCGCACTGAAGACCGTGCTGCTCAAGTTCGACACCCTGTGGGAGCGCCCGTTCCCGTACCTGATGGTGTGGTACCAGGCGCCGACGGACGGCGCCGACCACCCCGAGACGCAGCTGCACTGTCAGCTCTATCCGCCGTACCGCACGCGCGACCGGCTGAAATACCTGGCCGGCACGGAGATCGGCGCCGGCATGTTCGCGATGGACGTGCTGCCCGAGACGACCGCATACGAATTGCAGCAGGTCGACGTGCGGCTGGAGGACGAACCATGAACCGCGCGACCGAAGTGGCCGGGAAGCTCGCGCTGCTGCGCGCCGCGCTGGCCGAAGCGGGCGCGCAGGCGATCCGGCTGCGCGGCGCCGACTGGTTCGCGTGGGCGACGGCGGGCGGCGACGCTTCCGTGCTGCTGGCCGCCGATTGCGGCGTGGCCGAGGTGCTCGTCACGCGCGACGAGGCCGTGATCCTGACGGACGCCATCGAGGCCGAGCGCCTGCGCGTGGAGCAGGTTCCGGCCGCTTTTTCATTCCATATCGCGCCGTGGGCCGAGACGGAGCTGCGCGAGACCTATGTGCTGGGCGTGGCGAATGGCGGCGCGGTGCTGTCGGACCGGCCCCGCAACGGCAACGGTCATGCCGAGCAGCCGCTGCCCGCGAGCCTGCGCCTGCGCCGCATGGTCCTGCTGCCGTCCGAGCAGGAACGCTACCGCGCGCTGGGCCGCGACGCCGCCGTCGCGATGACGGAGACGCTGCGTGCCGCGCGGCCCGCATGGACCGAACTCGAACTCGCGGCGGCAGGCAGCCAGGCCTTGTGGCGGCGCGGGATCCAGCCCGCGCTGGTGCTGGCCGCGGGCGCGCGTCGACTGCCGCTGTTCCGCCATCCCGTGCCGACGAACGAGCCGCTGGGCGCGCGCGCCATGCTCGTGTTCTGCGCGCGCCGCCATGGCCTCGTGGCGAGTCTGTCGCGGGCCGTCGCGTTCGGGACGCTCACCGACGACGAGCGCAATGCGCAGGCCGACCTGCTGCAGGTGGAAGCGACGGGGCTCGACGCCGTGCGCCCGGGCCAGTCGCTGGCGGCCGTCTATCACGCGCTGGAAGCGGCCTACCGCCACGTCAACCGGCCGGACGCGATCCGCGAGCACCACCAGGGCGGCATCACGGGTTACCAGGCGCGCGAGATCGTCGCGAGCCCGAGCACCGCGACCGGCATCGAGACGGGCATGGCGTTCGCGTTCAATCCGAGTTTCGCCGGGATGAAAGTCGAGGACACGTTCCTGCTCGGTACCGGCGGACTGGACAACCTGACGCTGGATCCGGACTGGCCGGCGACGACAATCCAGGGCCGCGCGCGGCCCATCTGGCTGGAGGTGACATGACATGAACAATCCCGAGACCTTCTTCGGCGGCGCCCCGGAAGCGTTCGCGTCGGCCCCCGGCCGCGTCAACCTGCTGGGCGAGCACACGGACTACAACGACGGCTACATGCTGCCGGTGG
>CBIHRX010000320.1:0-7329 GCA_966212555.1 uncultured Massilia sp. | reverse complement strand
CAGGCCTGCGCGGCGCTCGGCGCGAAGAACGACGAGTTGCGCGCCCGGCTCGGCCAGGTCGAGGACCGGGTGAAGAAGCTGCAGGTGACGCTGGCCGCGCCGGCCGTCGCGCACGCAACGCCCAAGCCGGAGATCAAGCCGGAGATCAAGCCGAAGGAAGCGGAGGCGAAGCCGGAACCGCCGCAGGAAACCGCCAGGCCGGCTGCCCCGGTGCGGGCGGAGGCGCCGCCCCCGCCGCCCCCGAAGCCGGTCGGCCCGCGCCCCATCCACTCGATCAAGCCGCTCGTGCCGCACAAGCCGAAGGCGCCGCCGCCGGACGACAGCCTGCCGTGGGGCTGGATCGGCGCCATTATCGGCGTGCTGGCGCTGGGCGGGGCGGGTGCGTTCGCCGTCGTCCGCCGCCGCAAGGCCGCGCCGGCGCCCACCGAAACCCCTGGTCTGTTCGACACATTGAAGGCCCGTTTCGCGGCACGTACGAAAGCGCCGAAGGCGGACAACGAGGCCGCCGAGCCGACGCTCGAGTAGCGTGCAAATTTTGCGCACGAGTCGTCTACACAAGTGCGATTTTTGCGTTATACTGATCTCGAACAAACGGCCCAGGGTCCGCCGCAGCCACCACCGATAGCGTGGCGCGGGATCGGACGATCGCTGAGGAAGCGCCTGACGCCGGAAGCGGTCCGCTTGCCGACAGTGGCAGGTGGACGCCGGAGGCAACCGGCAAGAGGCGACGCCAGGAGATACCTGGTGGTCGCGCTCCCGATTCCTGAAAACCGCGCAGATGATTGAAGTCTCTGCGCGGTTTTTGTTTGCGCGGCGCGCGTCGGCCTCCCGCTTGGCGTATCGCTACCATATGGTCAGACCATCGATCGAGGAGGGGACATGAACGACCTCGTGCGCGCGGACCTGCCGGAGCGCGTCGTACGCGCGGACTTGTTTTCAGAATACTGCCCGTCGCGTGAAGTGCTGAAACATGTGACGAGCCGCTGGGGTGTCCTGTTGCTCGTCGCGTTGATGGACGGCACGCACCGCTTCGGCGAACTGCGTCGCAAGGTGGGCGGCATCAGCGAAAAGATGCTGGCCCAGACCCTGCACTGGCTCGAGCAGGATGGTTTCGTGCAGCGCATCGCCCATCCCGTCGTCCCGCCCCACGTGGAATACCGCCTGACGCCGCTGGGCGAGCAGATCGGGCACAAGCTCGGCGACCTGGCCGCGTGGATCGAAGGGAACCTGGACGGCATCCTGGCCGCGCAGCGGAAAGCGCGTATCGACCAGGAAGCAAAAAGCCCCTTGGACGGCAAGTCGAAGGGGCTCGTGGCGGAGTGAAGCGGATCAGTGTGCCGGGCTCAGCGCGCGGTCCAGCTGGCCCATCCAGGGCTCGGTGATGTCGCGCACGGCGCGGTCGTTGGCCATGATCTGCTTGAGCAGGTCGATCTTGCGTTTGCGGGCGGCGCCTTCCAGCGGCGGCACGCCGCTCTTCGCCGCGCTCGACTGCAGGGCGCACTGCGTTTCCAGGCGGGCCAGGCCGTCCCAATCCCCTTCGCGCGCAGCGACAGCCATGCGGCTGCTCAGGGCGGCGATGTTTTCATACATTGCGAGGACTTCGTTGGACGTCATGACTGCGCTCCACCAATTGAGGCAAACTCCGGCCGGATTGCCGGTTGTCTGTCTTTTACGGCAGCGTTTTGGAGAACTTTAGGGTTTTCGAAAGATTTTTTTGAAATTTTTTCGGGGGGCGCGCGTATAGTGCTCGCCAGCTTCACCAACGAACCTGAAAAACATAAAGGGACATCATGAACATCGGCATGACTCCGATCAAGACCGCCATCGTCCTCGCGATGTGCGGCGCCGCGCTCGTTACCACGGGCGCGGGTGCATCCGGGCAGACCCCGCCCGCATCCAAAGAAGCCGGAACGACCGCCCAGGCCACGCTGCGCCCGGGCGACGATTTCTTTGCCTGGGCCAACAAGGACTGGCTTGCCAAAACGACCATCCCCGAAGACCGCAGCCGCTGGGGCGCCATGGACAACCTGGCGGAAGACACCAACCAGCGCATCGTCAAGCTGATCGAGGGTGTCGGCAGCGACAAGAAAGCCGGACCGGAAGCGCGCAAGGTCGCGGATTATTTCAACGCCTACATGGACGAGTCCGCGATCGAGGCGCGCGGCGCCGCCCCGCTGAAGCCGTTGCTGGCGCAGATCGGCGCCATCAAGGACAAGGCCGGCCTCGTGCGCGCCCTGGGCGCGTCCGTGCGCGCGGACGTCGACCCGCTGAACAATACGCACTTCGCCACCGAAAACATCTTCGGCCTGTGGATCTCGCCCGGCCTGCACGACCCGGCGCACAACTGGCCCTACCTGCTGCAGGGTGGCCTCGGCATGCCGGACCGCGCCTATTATCTGGACAACAGCGAGCGCATGGCCGGCCTGCGCAGCCAGTACCAGAAGCACATCGCCGCGATGCTCAAGCTTGCCGGTTATGCAACGACGGACGCGGACGCCGATGCCCGCGCCGCGAAAATCTTCGCGCTGGAAGTCGACATCGCCAACACGCACGGCACCCGCGCCGACTCGGCCGACGTGCTGAAGGCCGACAACACGTGGACCCGCAAGGAGTTCGCCGCCAACGCGCCGGGCCTCGACTGGGACGCGTTCTTCAAGGCCGCGCGCCTCTCGGACCAGGACAAGTTCATCGTCTGGCATCCGTCCGCCGTGAAGGGCGAGGCGGCGCTCGTCGACAAGATCGACCTGGCCACGTGGAAGGATTACCTGGCCTTCCACGCCATCAACCGCATGGCCAATGTGCTGCCGAAGGCGTTCGTCGACCAGCGCTTCGCGTTCTACGGCAAGGCGCTGTCCGGTACGCCGCAGCAATCGATGCGCTGGAAACGGGCGCTGGGCGCCACGAACGAGGCGATGGACGAGGCGGTCGGCAAGCTGTACGTCGCCAACTATTTCCCGGCCGAGAACAAGGCGCAGCTGCAAAAGATGGTCGCCAACATCGTGGCGGCGTTCGGCAAGCGCGTCGACAAGCTCGACTGGATGGCGCCCGCCACCCGCGCCCAGGCGAAGGAAAAGCTCAAGACCTTGTACGTGGGCGTCGGCTATCCGGACCGGTGGAAGTCGTACGGGGGCCTGAAGGTCGATCCGAAGGACGCGTTCGGCAACGCGCTGCGCGCCGAAGCGTTCCACACGGACCAGGAACTGGCGAAGCTGCATGCGAAGCCGGACCGTACGGACTGGTCGATGCCGCCGCAGCTCGTCAACGCCGTCAACCTGCCGCTGCAGAACGCGCTGAACTTCCCGGCCGCCATCCTGCAGCCGCCGTTCTTCGACCCGAAGGCGCCGGATGCCATCAACTACGGCGCGATCGGCGCCATCATCGGCCACGAGATCAGCCATAGCTTCGACGACCAGGGCTCGCAGTTCGATGCCCAGGGCCGCCTGCGCGACTGGTGGACGAAGGAAGACATGGAGCACTTCAAGGCCGCGTCGCACAAGCTGGTGGAGCAGTACAACGCGTACAAGCCGTACCCGGACCTCGCCGTCAACGGCCAGCTGACCCTGTCCGAAAACCTGGCCGACCTGGCCGGCCTGGAAGCGTCGTACGACGCCTATCGCGCGGCCGCCGGCAAGAATGCGACGGCGGAAAGCGACCGCCAGTTCTTCACCGGCTACGCGCAGAGCTGGCGTACGAAGGCGCGCGAGGCGTCCGAGCGGCGCGGTATCCTGACGGACGGCCACGCCCCGCCGCAATACCGCACGGCCACGGTGCGCAACCTGGATGCCTGGTACAAGGCGTTCGACGTGCAGCCGGGCCAGGCCCTGTACCTGCCGCCGGAGGAGCGCGTACGCGTTTGGTAAGCAGGGATTTTATGTCTGGCGGGTAAGCTGCGCCGGTCGGGAAGAGGCCCGGACTAGAATGATCTGGACCTCTTTCATCGCGGTTATTGCTTATGAAACAGCATTATCTGGATGTCGACCGGCGCATCATCCATCACTTTGCACACATGATCGAAGACGACGACTACGAAGACATCACGCGGCGCACGCTGCACCATTACGACGACAATGCGCGCCGGTTCTTCGCCGGCACCATCGACCACGACGTCAGCCAGAACATCGATGCGCTCTTGAAAGCGATCGACGCGCCGGCCCCGTACTCGATCCTCGACTTCGGCTGCGGCCCGGGCCGCGACCTCAAGACGTTCGCGGCGCTGGGCCACCACCCGACCGGCCTCGACGGCAGCGAACGATTCGTCGAGATGGCCCGCGCGTACGCCGGTTGCGAGGTCTGGCACCAGAACTTCATCGACCTGCATTTGCCGGAGGCCACGTTCGACGGCATCTTCGCGAACGCGTCGCTGTTCCACGTGCCGCGCGAGGTGTTGCCGAAAGTGCTGAGGGAACTCCAGGCGGCGCTGAAGCCGGGCGGCGTGTTGTTCAGCTCGAATCCGCGCGGCCATGACGAGGAAGGGTGGAACGGGCCGCGCTACGGCTGCTTCCACGATTACCCGGCGTGGGAACGCTACGTGACCGCGGCCGGCTTCGTGCCGCTGCGCCATTATTACCGCCCGGAAGGTTTGCCGCGCGACCAGCAGCCCTGGCTCGCGAGCGTGTGGCGCAAGGCGAGTTAATTCTTTGTTAGTTTGCGTACAGAATGAAGATCGCCATCCAACTATCCTGAATGCATCCCGCTTGAATTCGCAAGCGGTCTTACTCATCAAGGAGGATTCCGACATGAACGACGACCAAATCAAAGGCAAAGCCAAGGATATCGGCGGCAAGATTCAAGAAGAAGTCGGCAAGGCTGTCGGCAGCAGCGAACAGCAGGCCAAGGGCCTGTCGAAGCAGGTCGAAGGCAAGGTGCAGGAAAAAGCCGGCGATCTGCGTGACGCGATCAACAAGGGCAACCGCTGATCATCGGTTGCACGCCATGGTGGGCACGTGACCGATGCCCCCGGCATCGATCACCCCACCCTACGAACGGCCGCCGCGTGCGGCCGTTTTACGTTAACCGGTGGGACGATCCCCGAGGATGTCTTCCACGTACAGCTTATCGATGAGCACCATCAGCATGGCCGTCAACGGCGTCGCCAGCGCGATGCCCGCGAAGCCGAACAGGCTGCCGAACACGAGCTGCATGACGATGGTGAGGGCGGGCGGAATCTCGACCGCGCGCGCCTCGACGAGCGGTTGCAGCACATAGCCTTCGATCGTCTGGATGGCGAGGAACAGCAACACCGTGTACAGCGCCAGGTCGGGACTGATCGACAGCGCGATCAAGACCGCCGGCACGCCCGCCATGATCGGGCCGATGTAGGGAATGAAGTCGAGCAGTCCGGCGATGATGCCGAGGATCAGTCCCAGCGGCACGCCCAATAACGTGAGCCCGCCCGCCGTCGCGACGCCGACGATCAGCATCGACAGCGACTTGCCGATCAGCCAGCGCGCCAGGGTATCGCCGATGTCGTCCATCACTTGCACGGCGCGGTCGCGCTTGTCCTGCGGCACGAGCTTCACGATACCCTGCTTGTACTGGCGCGGCGACAGCGCGAAATAAATCCCCACGAACAGGATGATGGCGACATTGCCGATCGCGCCGAGCACGCCGCCGAAGAAGATGCCCGCGTTCGGCACGAACTGCTGCATCGATCCGATGAGCTCTTTCGCATCCGGCAAGTCGGCGGCGATACGCGCGAGCAGCGGCTTGCTCTCCACCATCTGGCGCAGGCGCTGCAGCGATTGCGGAATCTGCTTGGCCAGTTCGGTCGACTGTTCCGCGATCTGCGGCGCCATCGCCCACCCGCCGAGCCCGATGACGAGCAGCAGCGCCAGCACGACGGCGACGAGCGCGAGCTTGCGGTTCCAGCCGAAGCGCCGGCACAGGATCGCGGAGAGTTCGAACAACAGGACGGCGAACAGGACGCAGGCAAAGAGCAGCAGCAGCGCGTCGATGGCGAGCACGACGGCCGCGATGAGCGCGAGGAACAGCACCGCGATGCCGTCGACGAGGACGAAGCGGCGCATGAGTTTGCGCTGGGCCGGCTTGACGGCGGGGGAGGAAGGTGTGTCGTTCATGACAGAATGCTATCAGCCGCGCGACTGGGCCGTCGCGCGGCTGGCCTCCTGTCGGCTATTTCGGCTCGGTCCCGCCCAGGTGCTTCTTGAAGAACGCCTCGATCAGGCCGTACACGTGACGCTGTCCCGCGCGCGACGAAATGCCGTGCTTGGCGCCCGGATACGTCATCAGTTCGAAGCGCACGTTGCGGTTGACGAGCGCATCGATCAGGCGCGTCGAGTTCGAGAACAGCACGTTGTCGTCGGCCATGCCGTGCACCAGCAGCAGCGGCGACTTGAGACCGTCCAGGTGCGCGAACACGCCGCTGCGCTCGTACGCGGCCGGGTCCGACTGCGGCGTCGCGCCCACGAACTGCTCCGTGTAGTGCGTGTCGTACAGCGACCAGTCCGTCACGGGCGCCACCGACACGCCCATCGCGATCTTGTCGGATCCCGCTTCCAGCAGGCGCAGGGTCATGAAGCCGCCGTAGCTCCAGCCGAACACGCCCACGCGCTTCGGATCGACGAAGCTCTGTTGCGCCAGCCAGTCGATGCCCGTCAGCTGGTCCTCGACTTCATGCGCGCCGAGGTTGCCGTAGATGACGTCGGTGAACGCGCGCTCGCGGCGCGACGAGCCGCGGTTGTCCAGCACGAACACGACGAAGCCCTGCTGCGCCATGTACTGGTTGAACAGATTGCCCCACTGGCGCGTGACGCGCTGCGAATGCGGGCCGCCGTACGTGAACAGGAACACCGGGTAGCGCTTGGAGGCGTCGAAGTTGGCCGGCTTGATCATCGAGTAGTACAGCGTCTGGCCGTCGTGCGCCTTGATGCTGCCGTATTCCGTCGGCAGGTGGTCCTTCGCATAGTTCGCGTACGGGTGGGACGCGTTCAACTCGTTATGCTCGAGCCACTCGACCATGCTGCCGTCCGCGCGGCGGATCGAGACTTGCGGCGGCGTGTTCGGATCGGAGAACGTGTCCACGAACACCTTGCCGTTGCGGGCGAACACGTCTTCGTGCCAGCCGTCCGGCTTCGTCAGCCGGACCGGTTTGTTTGCATTGCTGCCGTCGAGGTTCAGCACATAGGTCTGCTTGTCGATGACGGCATCCTTGTTCGACGCGATATAGACCTTGCCGGCCTGCTCGTCGACGGCGAGGATGTTGTCGACGCCCCAGTCGCCGCTGGAGATCGGGTGCAGCAGCTTGCCGGACAGGTCGTACAGGTACAGATGCTTGCGGCCGCTGCGCTCGGAGGCCCAGATGAACGCCTT
>CBIHRX010000319.1:0-7369 GCA_966212555.1 uncultured Massilia sp. | reverse complement strand
GTGACGAGGTCGACGTTGCCGGTGCGCTCGCCGTTGCCGAACAAACAGCCTTCGACGCGGTCGGCGCCGGCCATCACGGCCAGTTCGGCGGCGGCGACGGCCGTGCCGCGGTCGTTGTGCGGGTGCACGCTGATCACGAGGTGTTCGCGCTGCTTCAGGTTACGGCACATCCACTCGATCTGGTCGGCGTAGACGTTCGGCGTCGCCGCTTCCACGGTCGACGGCAGGTTGACGATCACCTTGTTGTCCGCGCTCGGCTGCCACACGTCGACGACGGCGTCGACGATGCGCTTGGAGAAATCCAGTTCCGTCGTCGAGAACGATTCCGGCGAATACTCGAGGCCCCATTTCGTGTCCGGATGCTGGGCGACCAGTTCCTTGATCAGCTTCGTGCCGTTGACGGCGATCTGCACGATCTCGTCCTGGTTCATGCCGAACACGACGCGGCGGAACACGGGCGCGACCGAGTTGTAGACGTGGACGATGGCCTGCTTCGCGCCCACGCACGATTCGACGGTGCGGCGGATCAGTTCTTCACGAGCCTGCGTCAGCACGATGATGGTGACGTCGTCCGGGATGCGCTTTTCCTCGACCAGCATGCGCACGAAGTCGAAGTCCGTCTGCGACGCGGACGGGAAGCCCACCTCGATTTCCTTCACGCCGATCTGCACGAGCTTTTCGAAGAAGCGCAGTTTCTTTTCCGGGCTCATCGGCTCGATCAGTGCCTGGTTGCCGTCGCGCAGGTCGGTGCTCATCCAGACCGGCGGCTTGTCGATGATGCGGTCCGGCCACTGGCGGTTGGCCAACGGGACGGCGGGGAAGGGGCGGTATTTGGCGGAAGGGTTGGTCAACATGGCGGTGGCTCCTGATTTCTATCTAAATGCTGGTGAAGGTGTCGTTTCGATCGTTGTGGCGGGAGGCTGCCGGACGGGCCACGGACGCTGGGCCCGGCAACCGATCGGTAGTGTTAGCAGCGAACGAAACACCACACGTGCGCCGGCAGACAGCAGGAACATTCCGGCGGAAATAACAGACAGCGTGGATGTGGTCGTGGCAAACATCGGTACAACTTTCCTTGGGCTACGGATCCGGCAAGCTTGGCCGGGCGGGACAGCGGCGATTTACGCGCGTAGTAGCAGGGCTGCCAGCGTTAGCGCGCCGGCAAGCGATAGGGAAGTCGACAGAGGCAGAGGGGAGAACATTTCTCCACTCTAAGTGAATTTTGTTTGGTGTGTCAAGCGTTTCGTATGTTGTCGTTTGGTTACCACGGTCGTGTCCCATTTGCGACAAGCGGTTTTTGCGAACGATCAATTATTTAGGATCAGTGAAATGGCACAGTACCCGCTTCTTGTTGCCACGGAGGCAAGCATGTCGGTACTGAAAGGCCTGGACACGACGATGGAATTGACGCGCCACGCGCAGGCGCTGCGCGCGCAGGGCTACGATTTCGCGCTGCGGTACTACAGCCACAACGCGGCCAAGAACCTGTCGCTGGGGGAAGCGCGGGCGTTGTCGCAGGCGGGCCTGTCGATCGGCACCGTGTGGGAAACGAGCGGCACCCGCGCCGGCTTTTTTACGCGCGCGCAGGGCCTGGCGGACGGCGCGGCGGCGTTCCAGATGGCCCGCGATGCGATCGGGCAACCGTTCGGCTCCGCCATCTATTTCGCGGTCGACTACGACCCGACGCAGGCCGACCTCGACGGCGCGATCGGCAATTACTTCACGGGGGTGCACGCGGCGCTGTACGTGGCGGCGGAGGGAAAGCCGTCGTACCGCGTGGGCGTGTACGGCTCGGGCCTGTGCTGCGGCACGCTCGTCGAGCGGGGCCAGGCGGCGCTGTCCTGGCTGTCGCAGTCGACCGCGTTCGCCGGCTCGCGCCAGTACGCGGAACAGAAGCGCTACGACATCATCCAGCTGCTGCCCGTGCGCATTCCCGGCGCCGACGGGATCGTGCTCGACATCGATCCGGACGCGACGCATCCGGATCGCGACGGCGGGCTGTTTACAGTTTAGCCAACGACCACTTTCGGCGCGCCCGCCGCCATCGAGCCGATGACGGCCGCGTCGCCGAAGCCTTCGCGGCGGAACAGCGCGAGTACCTCGTCGACGCTGCCCGGATCGCACGACACGAGCAGGCCGCCCGACGTCTGCGGATCGGTCAGCAGCACGCGCTGCGTGTCCGTGATGGCGCCGCCCAGCTCGACGTCGTGGCCGTACGCATCCCAGTTGCGGCCCGAGGCGCCCGTGAAATAGCCGGCGTGGGCCAGCGCCTCGACACCCGGCAGCAGCGGGATGGTCGCCATGTCGAGCCGTGCGGTCAGCTTCGCGCCGCGCGCCAGTTCGAGCAAATGGCCCAGCAGGCCGAAGCCGGTGACGTCCGTCAGCGCGTGCACGCCCGGCAGTTCCGACAAGGCCTTGCCCGGCTTGTTCAGCTTCGTCGTGTTCGCGACCATCGCGGCATAGCCGTCCGCATCCAGCTGATCCTTCTTCAGCGCGGCCGACAGCACGCCCACGCCCAGCGGCTTGCCCAGGACGAGCACGTCGCCCGCGCGCGCGTCCGCATTGCGCTTGACCTTCGACGGGTGCACGAGGCCCATCACGACGAGGCCGTAGATGGGTTCCACCGAATCGATCGTGTGGCCGCCCGCGATGGGGATGCCCGCTTCCGCGCAGATCGATTCGCCGCCCTGGATGATCTTGCCGATCGTCTCCAGCGGCAGCTTGTTGATCGGCATGCCGACGAGGGCCAGCGCCATGATCGGCGTGCCGCCCATCGCGTACACGTCCGAGATCGCGTTGGTGGCGGCGATGCGGCCGAAGTCGAACGGATCGTCGACGATGGGCATGAAGAAGTCGGTCGTGGCGATCAGCGCCTGCTCGTCGTTCAGCTTGTAGACGGCCGCGTCGTCGGCCGTCTCGATGCCGACCATGAGCTCTTTCGGCACGGGGAAGCCGCTCGACTTCTTGAGGATCTCGGACAGCACGCCCGGCGCGATCTTGCAGCCGCAGCCGCCGCCGTGGGAGAACGAGGTCAGTTTGATGGGTTGGTCGGCGGATGTGTTCATGCGGTGCTCTCGTGTGCGTGCGTTGGTTGAGGATGTTGGAAGCGCGCTGCGCGCGATAACAGCAGATTATCCACCAAGTCGAGCAGGCGCGCTCGCTCGGCGGCGGGGGCGAACAGGGCGGCGCGCGCGGCGCACTGGCGGCGCAGGCGCGCGGCGAAGCGCGCATCGGTCGCGCTGCGTTCGATCAGGCGGGCCAGCGCCTGCGCGTCGCCGGGTGCGAACAGGCCCGCGTAATCCTCGCCCAGCATGCCGACGTTGCCCGGGATGTTCGACGCCAGCACGGGTACGCCGCTCGTCACCGCCTCGATGATGACGTTCGCGCCGCCTTCCATGCGCGACGCGATGACCATCGCGTGGCAGCGGCGCAGCCGGCGCCGCGTCGCCATGTGGGGCAGGGCGCCGAGCCAGCGGTAGGCTGGCGTCGCGGCCTGCGTCTCCTGCGCGCGGCGGCCGAGCTCCGGATCGAGCGCGGCGCCGATGTGCAGCAGACGGACGCCTTGTGTGCGGACCAGCCGGGCCGCGTCCATGAACGCCTGCGGATCCTTTTCGCTGCGCAGGTGGCCGATCATCGCGACGTCGCGTGGCATGCGCGGCCGGGCGGGACGCAGGCGCGGGGCCGATTGATAGATCACGTGCGTCTTCGCGCGGACGGCATCCGGCAGCTCGTCCAGGCCGCGCGGCTGCAGCACGACGAGCGCGTGCGCGCGGGCGAGCGAGGCTTGCGCCGCGGCGTCGTCGCGGATGTCGCGGTACAGGTCGGTGCCCGTCAGGACGAGCAGCGCGGGCCGGTCGGGATGCGCATCGTTGAAGGCCGCCAGCGCGGCGGCGGAGCGGCGCGCGTGCAGGGCGATCAACAGGTCCGGCACCGCGTCGCCGGGTTGCCAGCCGGGGCCGATCGTCACGCGGTAGTCGCGCGCGAGGTGGCGCCGCCAGCGGCTGGCCGTCTGCCAGTTGCCGTTGTTCTCGCGCGCGGATGCGGGGCTGACGATGTGGATATGCGTTCTGGCCATCGGGTCGGAGTCGGAATTGGTCGTACAATGATGCATGACCGTCAATCAAGCATCGTTCCGCCACGCGGGACCCAGGGAACTGGCCGCCGCATTGCAGGATGCGCGGCATTATACGCTCGCGCTGTTCGAGGCCCTCGCGGCCGCCGGCTACGACGACGCGGCCCGCGTGCCGCGCCTGCCGATCGTGAATCCGCCGTTGTGGGAACTGGGCCATACGGCCTGGTTCGCGGAATGGTTCGTGCTGCGCGGCGCACTGGACAGCCGGCCGGGCGCGGCCAGCGGCCACTCGCTGCTGGCGCGCGGCGACGACTGGTTCGATTCCGGCACGGTTCCGCACAGCGCGCGCTGGACCCTCGACCTGCCGCCGCCGGGCGCCGTCAAGACCTATTGCCACGAGGTGCTCGACCGCATCCTCGACCGCCTCGCGCACGAGGCCGGCGACGACCTCGCGCTGTATCCGTATCGCCTGGTACTGGCGCATGAGGACATGCACGGCGAAGCTTTCCTGTACAGCTTGCAGACGCTGCAGTCGCGCGGCGCGCCGGCGCCGGCGGGCGCGCTGGCACCGCGCGCGCAATCGACGGCCGCGGGCAGGGCGGGCGAGATCGCGTTCCCCGGCGGGAGTTTCCTGCGCGGCGGCGACCAGTCGACCGGCTTCGTGTTCGACAACGAGAAGAACGCCGCGCTCGTGAAGGTCGCGCCGTTCGCCATCGACGCGGCACTCGTCAGCACGGCCGCCTACCTCGACTTCGTGCACGACGGCGGCTACGAGCGCCCGCAGTACTGGACGGACGCCGGCCGCGCCTGGCTCATGACGCAGGAACGGTCGGCTCCGCGCTACTGGGCGCGCGAGGGCGAGGATTGGTACACGGTGCGTTTCGGCCGCCCGGTCGCCCTCGACCTCGCGGAGCCCGTGCGCCACGTGAACCTGTACGAGGCGCAGGCCTGGTGCGCGTGGGCGGGGCGCCGCCTGCCGACGGAAGACGAGTGGGAATACGTGGCGGTGTCGAACCAGCCGGGCTTCGCGTGGGGCGCGTTGTGGGAATGGACGGCGTCCGCCTTCCTGCCGTTCGCAGGCTTCGAGGCGGACCGTTATCGCGATTATTCGGCGCCGTGGTTCGGTACGCGCCAGACGTTGCGGGGCGCGTCCTTCGCGACGCCGGCGCGGCTGCGCTCGCCGCATTTCCGCAATTTCTTCACGCCGGAGCGGGACGACATTTTTTCCGGATTCCGCAGCTGCGCGTTATAACGACGCGTAAACGGCGTCGTCCCCGCGGAGGCGGGGACCCAATCTTGCCGGCGTTACGTCAACGCATGCAGAACCTGGATCCCCGCCTGCGCGGGGACGACATATCAAGCTTTAGCTAAATCAGCGGTCGCCGAACGTACGGCGGGCCGAATCGGCCGAGCGCGGATGTGCGCCGAAGGCAGGGCGTTCGCGGCGCGGGGCGCCTTCGCTGCGGTAGCCGCCTTCGCGACGCTGGCCCTGGTAGCCGCCTTCGCTGCGCGGGGCGCCTTCGCTGCGATAACCGCCTTCGCGACGCTGGCCCTGATAGCCGCCGTCGTTGCGCGGCGTACCTTCGCTGCGGTAGCCGCCTTCGCGGCGCTGGCCTTCATAGCCACCTTCGCGGCGCGGTGCGTCACCGCGATAGCCTTCGCCGGCCGGCTTGTGGAAGCTGCGCTGGCCCGGTTTGCCGTTGCGGCCATCGCCCGGCTTCCAGCCCGGACGGGCGGCCGAACGGGGTGCCGGCGAACGCTTCGGCTCGAAGCCTTCCACCACGTCGACCGGGATGGTCTGCTTGGTGAAGCGTTCGATGCGGCGCACGTTCATGCTTTCCGCGTGGTTCACGAGCGAGACGGCGATACCGTTGCGGCCGGCACGACCCGTGCGGCCGATGCGGTGCACGTAGTCTTCCGGGAACTTCGGCAGGTCGTAGTTCACCACGTGGGTGATGTTCGGCACGTCGATACCGCGCGCGGCGACGTCGGTCGCGACCAGCACCTTGACCTGGCCGCGGCGCAGGCTGTCCAGCGTGCGGTTGCGGGCGCCCTGGTGCATGTCGCCATGCAGTGCGGCGGCCGCGAAGCCGGCGATGTTCAGGCGGTCCGCGATCATGTCGGCGTCGCGCTTCGTTGCCGTGAACACGACGGCCTGGTCCAGCGTGTCGTCACGCAGCAGGTGGTCGAGCAGGCGGTTCTTGTGCGACAGGTCGTCGACGAAGTGCACCTTCTGCGTGATGTTCTCGTGACGCTTCGTGCCGCTGGCGATCTGGATCACCATCGGATCCTTCGTGATGCGGCGGGCCATGTTGCCGACGACGCCATCCAGCGTGGCCGAGAACAGCATGGTCTGGCGCGATTCCGGCGTCGCGGCGACGATCTTTTCGATGTCCTCGATGAAACCCATGTCCAGCATGCGGTCGGCTTCGTCCAGCACGAGGATCTCGAGCTGCGAGAAGTCGATCTTGCCCGACTCCATGTGGTCGATCAGGCGGCCCGGGGTCGCGACGAGGATTTCCGGATTCTTGGCCAGCAGTTGCATCTGCTTCGGATACGGCATGCCGCCCAGGATAGCCACGGCGCGGATGCGGCGCATGTGCGACGTGTACTGTTCGGTCGCGTTGGTCACCTGCAGGGCCAGTTCGCGGGTCGGGGTCAGGACCAGCATTTTCGGCTGGGCTGCCTTGAAACGGACGCGCTCGCCGCGAGCGCGCGCCGCCTGCGCTTCCTGCGCGGGCGTACGGCCGGCTGCAGCCGGTTCGGTATTGGCGAATTTATTCAGGGCGGGCAGCATGAATGCCGCCGTCTTGCCGGAACCGGTTTGCGACGAGACCAGCAGATCGCGGCCCGCGATCGCTGCCGGCACCGCCTGCTCCTGCACCGGGGTCGGCTTTTCATAGCCGGCCTGGAAGACTGCCTTGACGATGGACGCGTGTAAGCCTAGTGCTTCAAAACTCATTGTTTAACTTTACTTTCGGTATGGATCAGTGAGCGTCCACGCTATTCGGAGCGGAACGCGAAATAGCAACGCGAGCCAACGATACGAAATGACTCTGAAACGAAAGAAATTTCGGCACAAAAGCTTTGCGCCGGGACGGTGCCAGTTTCGGCACGCAGGGCGGGAGGGCTTTATGGAGAGGCACCCTTCGTGGGTGCCTGGGCTTGCGTAGCTGCTAGTGGTACTGCTGTCGGCGAACTGCCATGTTTATTGCAGCGCACAACCAACACTATACCGCACTTTTGAAGAGCGTGCACGGCACACGTCGAGAGGTGCGCGTATTGACGGGCCGGGAG
>CBIHRX010000318.1:0-7385 GCA_966212555.1 uncultured Massilia sp. | reverse complement strand
CTTCCAGCTTGCGGATGTCGACCTTGCCGACCAGCGAGGAAATGTCCTGGTTGTTTTCGTCGCCCGGTTCCGTCTTCGAGATCGCGATCTGCTTCAGGATCGACGGATAACGCTTCACGACGCGGAACTTGCTGATGTCGCCGCCGTATTCATGCAGGCGCTTGACGGCCCACGGGCTCGGCACCGCACGCAGGAAGCGGCGCGGGATGCCGTAGTCCTCTTCGAGGATGGCGCCGTCTTCTTCCTCGTTGAACAGGCCGAGCGGCGATTCGTTCACCGGCGAGCCTTTCAACGCGTAGAACGGCACCTGTTCCATCAGGTGCTTGAGTTTTTCCGCGATCGACGATTTGCCGCCGCCGACCGGTCCCAGCAGATAAAGGATCTGCTTGCGCTCTTCCAGGCCTTGCGCCGCATGGCGGAAATAGGAAACGACCTGTTCGATCACTTCCTCCATGCCGTAGAACTCGCGGAATGCGGGATATACCTTGATGACCTTGTTGGCGAAGATGCGCGACAGGCGCGGGTCGAGGCGGGTGTCGACCAGGGTGGGTTCGCCGATTGCGGCCAGCATGCGCTCGGGAGCGCTGGCGTAAGTCAGGGGATCTTTTTTGCAAAGCTGAAGGTACTCAGACAGGGAGTATTCCTCTTCCCGGGTACGCTCATAGCGGGCTGCGTAGTTATCAAAAATGGTCATGTGAATGTCCTCTAATGTGCTAACACTGATCACGTCCGGCGGCTGTCGAGTGGCCGCCCAAGCCCCGTTTTGGCAGGTGTTCTTGTCGGGGTCGCCGTCTGGATTTGGAGGTCAGAAGATCTGACACAAAACGAAGGGCGATGTTCTTGTTCTCATCCGGTTTTATCCAGGACCTCATGGAACCCGCTGTGGTGGCTCCGTACTGCTGGCGAGGTCCCTCGCCGGTTTGTTAGCGCCCGCTGAGAGCGTCTTCTTACGCTTATGAAATTTATTATCTGCCTATTAGTTCTCGAAGTCAAAACAGTGTCGTGCACGTGTGGCCGGCCTTTCCAAGTCTTTGTAACGAATAAGGAAATAACCATTTTTAAGATGATTCCGGACCAGGTCTTCATACCTTTTTTGGTATTTCGAACATGATTTCCGACCGAGACTTTTGATCCCGTCAGCCACGATCATGTTTATTAATCGTTAAGTAAATAGTGCACCATCTTGCTAAGCAGTGGCGCACGCGTATCGTGTACTGACATTCAGGAATTCTTCAGTGGAATGAGAGGCTTGCATCGATGCGCTACACTGCTTGCCTGATTCCATTCCAATGATTCAACGCGGAGATCCCATGCTGAACGAACAGCTGCGCCACATGTTGCAGGCGATGCCGAAAGCAGAATTGCACATCCACATCGAAGGCTCGCTCGAGCCCGAGCTGATTTTTGAGCTCGCGCAAAGGAATGGTGTGTCGCTCCCGTATGCATCGGTCGAAGCGTTGCGTCAAGCGTACGCTTTCACCGATTTACAGTCGTTCTTGGACATATATTACGCAGGTGCAAGTGTGCTGCTGACTGAGCAGGACTTCTATGACATGACGAACGCGTACCTGCGCCGCGCGGCCGCGGACAACGTCCGCCATGCCGAGATCTTCTTCGACCCGCAGACGCACACGGCGCGCGGCGTGCCGTTCCGGACCGTCATCGACGGCATCTGGCGCGCCTGCCAGGACGGGCCGATCAGCGCCACGCTCATCATGTGCTTCCTGCGCCACCTGTCCGAGGAAGAGGCCATCGCCACGCTGGAAGAGGCGCTGCCGTTCCGCGACAAGATCATCGGCGTGGGCCTCGACTCGTCCGAGGTCGGCCACCCGCCGGAAAAATTCGCGCGCGTGTTCGAGCGCGCCCGCAACCTGGGCCTGCACCTCGTCGCACACGCCGGCGAAGAGGGCCCGCCGGCCTATATCGAGAGCGCGCTCGACGTGCTGAACGTGGAGCGCATCGACCACGGCGTGCGCTGCCTCGAGGATGCCGACCTGACGGCGCGCCTGGTGCGCGAACGGATGGCGCTGACCGTGTGCCCGCTGTCGAACATCAAGCTGCGCGTGTTCGACGTCATGGGCGACAGCAACCTGCGCCGCCTGCTCGACGCGGGCCTCGTCGCCACCGTGAATTCGGACGACCCGGCGTATTTCGGCGGCTACATCAACGACAACTACCTGGCCGCGTTCGACGCATTGCCGCTCGACGTCCAGCACGCGCGCCAGCTGGCGAAGAACAGTTTCGCCGCCGCGTTCGTCGAGCCCGAGCGCAAGCGCGCCTGGCTGGCCGAGGTGGATGCGTTCTTCGACGCTGCGTGAGCGCCATGCTGATCCAATCCCTGCGCATGACCGCACGCGACTGGCGTGCCGGCGAACTGCGGTTCCTGCTCGTGGCGCTGGTGGTCGCGGTATCGGCGCTGGCGGCGGTCGGCTTCTTCGTCGACCGCATGCGCGCGGGTCTCAATCGCGACGCGCGCCAGCTGCTCGGCGCCGACCTGCTCGTGAATGCCGACCAGCCGCTGCGCCAGGCCTGGCGTGACGAAGCGGCGCGGCGCGGCCTGGTGCTGGCCGACACGGTGACGTTCCCCAGCATGGCGCAGGCCGGGCAGGGCGATGCGTCGCAGGCACTGCTGGCGTCCGTCAAGGCCGTGTCGGCGAATTATCCGCTGCGCGGCGCCATGCGCGTGACGACGAGCACGATCGATGCGAGCGAAGCCCTCGGCGATATCACGCACGACACGCCCGCGCCGGGCACGGTGTGGGTCGACGTCAACCTGCTGCCGCCGCTGCGCGTGAAGGTCGGCTCGACGATCCAGCTGGGCGACAAGAGCTTTAAAATCGCGCGCCTGATCGCGTCGGAACCGGACCGCGGCGCCTCGTTCGCCAACTTCGCGCCGCGCGTGATGCTGGCGCTCGGCGACCTGAACGCCACTGGCCTCGTCGACAACTACGCGCGCGTCACGTACCGCATGCAGGTGGCGGCCAGGTCGCCGAACGACCAGGCCGCGATCGCCGACTATGAGCGCTGGCTGCGCGCCCGGATCGCGGCGGACAACGTGCGCGGCGTACGCATCGAGACGCTGGAAAACGGCCGTCCCGAGATGCGCTCGACGATCGACCGCGCCGAGCGCTTCCTGTCGCTCGTCGGCCTGCTGTCCGCGATGCTGGCCGCGGTGGCCGTCGCCATGGCCGCGCGCCGCTTCATGCAGCGCCACCACGACGCCTGCGCGATGCTGCGCTGTCTCGGCATGACGCAGAACGAGGTCGGGGCGCTGTTCCTCATCGAATTCGTCATCGTCGGACTCGCGGGGAGCGTGCTCGGCGTGCTGGTCGGCTTCGGCGCCCACTTCGTGCTGCTCGAAATGGTCAAGGGTTTGATTCCCACCGAGCTGCCGCCGGTTTCCCTGCTGCCCGCGCTGCAGGGCATCGCCACCGGCATGCTGCTGCTCGTGGGCTTTGCGCTGCCGCCCGTGCTCCAGCTGCGCAACGTGCCGCACAACCGCGTGATCCGGCGCGAGCAGGCGGCACCGAAGCCGCTCGCGCTGGTCACGTACGGCTTCGGCGCGGCCGTCTTCCTCGGGCTGCTGCTGTGGCAGGCCGGCGACCTGCAGCTGGCGCTGCTCACGGCCGGCGGCTTTGTCGGCGCGTTCGGCCTGTTCGCGCTCGTCGGCTGGCTCGCGCTGCTGTCCCTGCGCCGCCTGCGCGGCGCGTTCCGCCACCAGGCGTGGCGCTTCGCCATCACGTCGCTGCAGCGGCGGCCCGGCGCGACGGTCGTGCAGATCGTGTCGCTGTCGCTGGGCCTGATGGCGCTGCTCGTGCTGACCGTCGTGCGCGGCGACCTGATGTCCGCCTGGCGCATGGCGACGCCGCCGGATGCGCCGAACCGTTTCATCATCAACATCCAGCCCGACCAGCGCGACGGCGTCGCCCGCACGATCCGCGCGGCCGGCGTGCCCGACGTGACGCTGTACCCGATGATCCGCGGCCGCCTCGTCGCCGTGAACGGCAACGCGGTGACCGCGACGACGTACACGGACGAGCGGGCGAAAGGCCTCGCGGAGCGCGAATTCAACCTGTCCTCGACGGCGGACCTGCCGGCCACGAACGAGATCGTGGCGGGCCGCTGGTACCGCGATGCGCCGGGCGTGGCGGAAGCCTCGGTCGAGCAGGGCCTCGCGAACACGCTGCGCCTGAAGCTGGGCGACACCATGCGCTTCGACATGGGCGGCCAGATCGTCGACGCCAGGATCACGAGCCTGCGCAAGCTGGAATGGGGATCGATGCGGGCGAACTTCTTCGTCATCATCAACCCGGCCGCGATGAAGGACGCGCCGACGACGTACATGACCGCGTTCCACCTGGCCGCGCGCGGCATCGGCCTGGCCAACACGCTGACGCGCGCGTGGCCGAATCTCACCGTCATCGACGTCAGCGGCATCATCCGCCAGGTGCAGGAAGTGCTGGACCAGGTCGTCGTCGCGGTGGAATTCCTGTTCATGTTCACGCTGGCCTCGGGCGTGCTGGTGCTGTACGCGGCGCTAATGGGATCGCAGGCCGAGCGCACGCGCGAAGCGGGCCTGCTGCGCGCGCTGGGCGCCACGCGCGGCCAGCTGGCGCAGGCGCAGCGCATCGAGTTCGTGCTGGTCGGGGCCTTGTCCGGCCTGCTGGCGGCGTCGGGCGCGGCGGCGCTGGGCTGGGCATTGGCCAAGTACCAGTTCAAGTTCCCGTGGACGTTCGATCCGACCGTGTGGATCGCGGGACTGGTGGTGGGCGCGGTGTGCGCGCTCGTCGGCGGCTGGCTTGGCCTCCGCAATGTGTTGCGCCAGCCACCGTTGCAGACGCTCAGGGAAGCCTGACGTTCCAGTGGTGCGTGCGTTGCGCTATCATGGATGGATGTCCGATACCAACGCACCCCAAGAGTCCCAGGACGCGCAGGAAGAGACCCGCTCCCTGTACGAGATCATCGGCGGCGAGACCCGCCTGCGCGAACTGGTCGACCGTTTCTACGACCTGATGCAACTGGAGCCGGATTTCGCCGGCATCCACGCGATGCACCCCGTCCCCAACGACAGCTCGCGCGAGAAGCTGTTCATGTTCCTGTCCGGCTGGATGGGCGGGCCGAACCTGTTCATCGAACGCTACGGCCATCCGATGCTGCGCGCGCGCCACCTGCCGTTCGCCATCGGCACGTCCGAACGCGACCAGTGGCTGCGCTGCATGGCGATGGCGCTGGAAGATCTCGGCTACGACTACGACCTGCGCCTCGCGCTGATGCAATCGTTTTATCAGACGGCGGACTGGATGAGGAATCGTCCGCACTAATGTCGACTCTCGAATTCATCGTGCTGGCGGTGGCGCTGCTGGCCGTGCTCGGCCTGCAGGTCGTCCTGCTGACCCGTGCGCGCCGTGGCGGCGACGAGCGCCACGCCTTCGAACGCCTGGAGCGCGAACTGCGCCAGGAATTGCAGGGCAGCGCCCAGTCCACGCGCCAGGAACTGGCGGCGCACCTGGCGCAAAACCAGGCCGCCACCGTGCAGCAGCTGGACGGCATGCGCCAGCAGATCCAGTTGAATTCCCAGGGTGGCCGCGAGGAACAGGCGCGCGCGCTCAAACGCTTTTCCGACACCATCAATGGCGCGCTCGCGAACCTGACGGAGTCGAACGCGCAGCGCATGCTGGAGATCCGCGCGACGCTCGAGGCCAAGATCCGCGACCTGCAGGACGACAACGCCAAGCGCCTGGAAGAGATGCGCCAGACCGTCGACGAAAAGCTGCATGCGACCCTGGAGACGCGCCTGACGGAATCGTTCCGCCAGGTGTCCGACCGCCTGGAAAAGGTGCACCAGGGCCTGGGCGAGATGCAGCAGCTGGCCGTCGGCGTGGGCGACCTGAAACGGGTGCTCGTCAACGTGAAGACGCGCGGCACGTGGGGCGAGGTACAGCTGGAGATGCTGCTCGAGCAGATCCTCACCGTCGACCAGTACGCCAAGAACGTCGAGACCGTGCGCGGCTCGAACGCGCGCGTGGAATTCGCGATCAAGCTGCCGGGCTCAATCGACGGCGGTCCCCCGCTGTGGCTGCCCATCGACGCCAAGTTCCCGAAGGAGCAGTACGAACGCCTGCTGGAAGCGGCCGAGCAGGGCGATGCCGACGGCGTCGCGCGCGCGGGCGCGGAGCTGGAACGCGCCGTGCGCGGCGAAGCGAAGACCATCTGCGAAAAATACGTGGCCCCGCCGGCGACGACGGACTTCGCCATCCTGTTCCTGCCCACCGAGGGCCTGTACGCCGAAGTGATGCGCCGCCCGGGCCTGGCCGACGACCTGCAGCGCACCCTGCGCGTGACGATCGCGGGACCGTCGACACTGGCGGCGCTGCTCAACAGCCTGCAGATGGGCTTCCGCACGCTGGCGCTGGAAAAACGCTCGTCGGAAGTGTGGCAGGTGCTGGGCGCCGTGAAGACGGAGTTCGGCAAGTTCGGCGACGTGCTGGCGCAGACCAAGCTCACGCTGGAGCGCGCGGCGAAGAACATCGAAAGCGCCGAGGTGCGCAGCCGGCAGATGGCGCGCAAGCTCAAGTCGGTGGAGGCGCTGCCGAGCGAGGCGGCGCAGTTGATGTTGGGGGCGTCGAACGTCGACGCCGAGGATTGAATCGTGGACACGGGGTGCCCACCCTACGATTGAACGGTGCCGTTGGGTGGGCACCCCGTGCCCACGCGTACGTTTGATTCGCCTCCGACGCTATCGATGATCAACGGCGTACGATCGCCGGATCATGACGTACTATCGACGAACCCGAACCGGAAATACGTTCTTCTTCACGCTCGTCACCTATCATCGACGATCGATTCTGTGCCACCCGACGATCCGGTTTTCGTTACGTCGTGCGATCGACGACGTGCGCAAAACCCGTCCGTTTTTGGTCGATGGTTGGGTGTTGATGCCTGATCATCTCCATTGCATCTGGACCTTGCCTGAGGGCGATTCTGATTTCTCTACGCGTTGGTCGCTGATCAAGCGTTCGGTTTCACGTTTCTCGTCGGATGTCGCGCTTGATCCGAACGTGCGTAGCGCTTCCAAACGCAAGCATCGAGAATCAACGATCTGGCAACGGCGTTTCTGGGAGCATCTCATCCGCGACGATGTCGATTTCGAACGGCATCTCGATTACATCCATTACAACCCGGTGCGGCATGGGTATGCGACGCGTGCGGTTGATTGGCCGTATTCGACGATCCGCCGGTACGTGCGCGATGGCGTCTATCCGGTCGATTGGGCGGGCGGACCGGATCCCGGATGGGGCGATTTCGAGTAGGGGGGGGGCACCGGGGCCCCCCCGGAAGGTTGGGGCAAGTGGGGGGTGGCGGGGGGGCGGGGGGGCCCCCCCACC
>CBIHRX010000317.1:0-7427 GCA_966212555.1 uncultured Massilia sp. | reverse complement strand
AACCGCCGCCGTTGTTGCGCAGGTCGATCAGGACGTTGTCGACCTTCTCTTTCTTGAGTTCGCCGAGGATGCGCTTCACGTCGCGCGTGGCGCTCTTGAAATCCTTGTCGCCCTTGCGGCGCGCCTCGAAGTCCTGGTAGAAGGTCGGCAGCTGGATCACGCCGATGCGGCGCTTGACGCCGTTATCGGTGACCTCGATGATCTTCTTCTTGGCCGACTGCTCTTCCATGCTGATCTTCTGGCGCACGATGGAGATCGTCGTGTGCTTGCCGTCCTGGCCGGCGTCGGCCGGCAGCACGTCCAGGCGGACCGTCGAGTTGCGCTCGCCGCGCACGAGCTGCACGACGTCGTCGATGCGCCAGCCCATCACGTCCGTGAACGGGCCGTTGCCCTGCGCGACGCCGACGATGCGGTCGCCCACCTTCAGCTTGCCGGACTTGTCCGCCGGGCCGCCCGGGACGATCTCGCGGATCACCGTGTAGTCTTCACGCGACTGCAGCACGGCGCCGATGCCGTCCAGCGACAGGCGCATGGCGATGTCGAAGTTCTCGGCCGAACGCGGGCCCAGGTAGTTCGTGTGCGGCTCGATGGCCATCGCGTACGCGTTCATGAACATCTGGAACACGTCTTCGTTGTTCAGCTTCTTGAGGCGGTTCTGGTAGCCCTCGTAGCGCTTGTCCAGCGTGTCGCGGATCGCCTTCTCGTCCTTGCCGGCCAGCTTCAGGCGCAGCCAGTCGTTCTTGACGCGCTTGCGCCACAGGTCCCTGGCCTCGTCCTCGTTCTTGGCCCACTGGGCCTTCTCGCGGTCGATCTGCAGCGATTCGTCCGTGCTGAAATCGAACTTGCCCTTCAACAGCTCACGCGCATACGTCATGCGGTCGAAGAAACGCTGCTGGTAGACGTTGTAGATCTGGAAAGGGACGGTCAGGTCTTCGTTGTTGATCGCATCGTCCAGCTTGGTGCGCACGGGCGCGAAGCCGTCGATGTCGGCCTGGGTGAAGTAGAGCTTCTCGCTGTCGAGCGCCTTGAAGTAGGCGTCGAAGATCTTCGCGGACATCGCGTCGTCCAGCGGGGTCGCCTTGTAGTGGTAGCGCGCGAGCACGCGCGATGCCCACAGGGCGGCCTGGGTCTGGGCGGCGGCTGGCTTGAGTTGGACGATGGGGGCCGTGTCGGTCTTGACCGCGGCAACCTTTTCGGGCTGCGCCGTCACCACGTGGGCCGACATGGCAAACGCCAGCGCGACCGTCAACAACTGCTTCTTCATTCTTCGGTTCTCCAGACGGGAATATTCAAGCGACTGCTTGGGCGGGAGGGCCGGCAGTCGCGCCGACGCAGCGGCGGATGCAACCCATTCTACAGGATAGCGCGGCGGCGCAGAGCCGGCTTGTACGCGTCTTCAGCCGAGCTTAAGTCTTCACGGCGGCTGTTTGCCTACGCTTTTACAAATCGAAACAAACTGGTCTGAAACCAGCAGTACGCCAGGCCGCCCGCCAAGATGATCAACAGATAAGGCCAGCTGCGCACGCTGAGTTTCCAGTCGACGGGCGATGGCCAGAACGACAGGAACTGCGGCGCCAGCAGCAGGGTCAGCGCCAGGTCCGCCGGACCGAAGTGCCACGCGGCGCGGGTGCGCCACCAGGCCACCGCGACGGGCACGAGCAGCACGAGGAACGGCGCCAGCGCGGCGGGCGCGGCGTTGTACCAGCGCAGGTTCGCGAACGAGACGGAGCCGAGCTCCCACGTCCGCCCGTTGCGGCGCGGGATGATCGTGAAGCCGACGGGCTCGGCGCCCAGCAGCAGGCCGACGGCGAAATGCGCGAGCTCGTGGCAGAACGTGCCGACGGCGCTGAACAGGAAAAAAACGGGGTGCGCGCGCGTCACCATCCAGATGAGGAACGCGAGCGCCAGCGACGGCACGAGATACAGCAGCATCTCGCCGAGGCCGCCGGCCCAGGCGGGCAAGTGGACAGGCCAGGCCATGGCCGCGCCGCGTCAGCCCAGGTAGAAACAGCGGGCGCAGGCCTGGCGGTAGCTCTCGTTGCCGCCGATGCTGACCTGCTCGCCTTCGCGGATGCGGCGTCCCTCCGGATCGACCCGGATGTTCATCGTCGCCTTCTTGCCGCACGTGCAGATGTTCTTGATTTCCTCGATATCGTCGGCCAGCGCCAGCAGGTGCGCCGAGCCGGGGAACGGATCGCCGCGGAAATCGCTGCGCAGGCCGTAGCAGATGACGGGCACGCCGCGCACCTGCGCCAGCTGGTGCAGTTGCACGACCTGCTCCTTCGTCAGGAACTGGGCCTCGTCGACGAGCACGCAGGACACGGCCGGCGCCTTGTCCAGGAAATTCGTGTCCTTGTCGAACACGTCGGTCTGGCGCTGCGGGCCCAGGCGCGAGGTGATCTGGCCGACGCCGTAGCGGTCGTCGATGGCAGCCGTGTACAGCTGCACCTTCTGGCCCTGCTCTTCGTAGTTGTGCGCCACCTGCAGCAACGACGTCGACTTGCCCGCGTTCATTGCCGAATACCTGAAATAGAGTTTTGCCACTGCCCTGTCCTGCCCTGGTATGCCGTTGTCCGATCCGCCGATTATAGCAATCCGGCGCAGTCGACGCCCGGCGGCGCCAGGGCAGCCGGCCGGCGTCAGCGGCGCCGGCGCCTTGCCGCGATGCCCAGCAGGGTAACGCCCGCCAGCATCATGCCGTACGTGGCCGGTTCCGGCACCGCCAGCACGACATTGTTCGCCGTCGGCCAGTACGCGCCGCCATCGGTGCCCAGCGATACGGAGGTCAGCGGCGACGTCGACACGAAGCCGATGAACGACGACGTCGTCGCGTCGTCCAGGTCGTAGGTCAGCGTGTCGCCGCCAACGGCCGTCAGCACGAGCGTGCCGCCCGGCACGTATTGGCCCGTGACATCGGAGGCAAAGAAGTTGCCGCCGAAGGCGCTCACGCCAGCGCTGAAGTTCGAGAACACGATCGGGTTGTAGCGGAAATTGTTCGACAGCCAAAAATCCGTCGGCCCGCCCGCGCCCCAGATGCCGGTGCCGGAATACGCCTGGTAGCCGTAGGCGCCGGCGGTCCGGTGGACGACCTCCCCGTACGACGCGACGGCGAGGTCGTCGAACGTGTCGACGCCGGGCGCCGACACCGCGTTCAGGAAATCGCTTTGCGAGGTATAGACGATGATCTCCGCCTGGGCGCCGGCCGCGCCGCACAGCATGGCCGCAAGGCACAGCGGCTTCAGGAAAAACAGCGATGGGATACGCACGATGCACTCCTTGTGTTGGTTGGACAGCCGTATGGCCGCCTCAAGTAGAACGAGGAATGCAGGTTGCATAGTTGTCGGGACCGGTATTCAGGCGCCGTTTTGCGCTGCGTATAACGTGCGCACGGCCGCTCACTCGCCCGGATGATATTTGCGCTCGAGCTGTTTCTCGATATCTTCCTTGTAAAACAGCACGTCCTTGAATTCGCCCCGGCTGTACATCGCGGCCTGGTCCGCGAAATGGGGAGACTTCGGATCCCCGCTCTCGCCGCCGGCCAGGATGCTCTTCGCGCGCACGCGCGGCCCGAATTCGACGGCGGCCACGAAACTGTTGCCGCGGTCGCCGTAGATGCGCTTCGTCGTCTGCTTCGCCGTCATGCCGAAGGAGGCCAGCGAGCCCCAGTTGGCCGACGTGAAACCGACGGGCAGGCTCGGCTTGCTGTCGTCGTACTGCTGGTCCACGGCGCCCGACAGGCGCTGGAAGCGGTTGATCTCGCCCCACGGCGTCTTCCAGCTGCCGAAGTCCGCCTGCAGCGTATCGCTGGCGCGCGCCAGCGCATCCAGGCGCTCCTGCGGCGTCAAGCGCGCCTGCACGAAATCGATGACCGGTACCCGCTGCGCTTTCGCGCGGCTCGACGCCTGCGCGACCATGGCCTGGCCCCAGTAGACGGCGAGCGACGTCGGCACGGACGCCGTCGAGAAGCGCAGGTCCCAGCCGCGCAGCAATGCCACCTGGTCGGCCAGCCGCGCCTTCAGCGGATCGCCCGCCGGCAGCGCTTCCCAGTCGTGCACGACGGCCGGGACGAGCGGCTCGAACGCCGTCAGGTAGCTGTCGTAGGCCTTCGCAATGAGGCCGTCGAGCGTCAGGTCGCGCGCATCGTGCAGCACGCGCTCCGCGTGGACGCCGCGCGGATTCTGCGGCAGCGACCACATGTAGGCAGGATACCCGGCGCAATCCGGGCTGCTGGCGCCGAAGCCCGTGCACGGCCAATTGTTCGTGTTGGAGATATAGCCGCTGCCCGGATTGAACAGCGTGATCGTCTCGCCGACCGCGTGCAGCCCCTTCCACTCGGTGGCCGGGTCGCTGCCGTCGACGGGCTTCGTCCAGTCGAAACGCGGGTCGCGGCGCGGAATGAAATTGCCGTGGAAGTAGGCGATATTGCCGTCCGCATCCGCGTACACCGTGTTGTTCGACGAATTCGTGCGCAGGTCCATCACCTTGCGGAACGCCGCGTAGTCGCGCGCCTTCGTGCGGCCGTACGACTGCATCAGCGCGTGCATCGGGTCGTCCATCATGCGCACCGCGACCCACTTGCCGTCCTGCTCGCGGATCACCGGGCCATGGTGCGTGAAATAGGCCGTGACGGTGCGGGTCGCCATGCCGTTCGCAGTCTTGTATGGCAGCGCGATCGCCTTCGTGCGCACGGGGCGGTCTGCGCCGCCGTATTTGTACACGAACTTGCCGTCGCGCCGGTCCACCGTCTCCAGGTATTCGTCGATGACGTCGCCGCCGCCCGACGTGTGCATCCAGCCGATGCGGTCGTTGAAGCCCTGGTAGACGAAGAACTGGCCCCAGGTGACGGCGCCGTACGCGTTCAGCCCCTCCCCGCTCACCATGTGGATCTCGGGGCGGAAGTAGAACGACGTGTGTGGATTGATCATCAGCAGCGCGTGGCCGCCGGCCGTGAGGCGAGGTGCGATGGCGAAGCCGTTCGAGCCGCGCGGCTCGGGATCGAAGCCCTTGTCCGCCAGCGCGACGGCGGGCGCGGGCGCCGTGCTGTAGAACGCCTGCAGCGCCTTCTGGTCGATCGTCTCGATGTCGCCGCCGATGCTGCCCTCGCTGAACGCGAGGGCCATCCACGGTTCGAAGCGCGTGATCAGCTTCGGCCGCACCTGCGGATGCGTGACGAGATACCAGTTCAGGCCATCCGCGTACGCATCCATCAGCTTCTTCAGCCAGGCGGGGCTTTCCGCGTATGTCGCCTTCAGCTCGACCGGATCGATGTACAGCTTCATGCGCAGGTCGCGCCAGATCTCCCGCTCGCCCTCGACCTCGGCCAGCCGCCCCAGCGCGTTGATGTAATTCAGCTCGACGCGGTTGAAATCATCTTCGGCCTGCGCGAACAGCATGCCGAACACCGCGTCCGCATCCGTCTTCCCGAACACGTGCGGGATGCCCCATTTGTCGCGCAGGATGGACACGCGCCGTGCCTGTGCCTGCATGCGTGTGCGTTCAGCGGACGTGAACGCCGTTTGCATCGGCGTGGCGGCCTGCGCGGCCACAGGTTGGGCGAGCGCGAACAGCGCGGCACAGGCGAAGGCGACCGGGGCCGCGCGGGACATCGTCATGGCGTCTCCCCGATCAGGCGCTGCCGAGCGCGGCGAGCTTCTGGCGCAGCACTTCGTTTTCCGTCATCAAGGTGGCGACGCGGTCCTTCAATTCGCCGACCTGGGTCCGCAACGCCTTCACCTGGTCTTCCGGCGAATCGGGGACGGTTTCCTTCTTCGGCTTGGCGCCGGCCTTCTGTTCGCGCACCTGGCGCGCGGCCTGCTGCAACTCCTTGCGGCCACCGGCGACGGCCGCGACCTGCGCGTCCGGCGGCAACGACGCGACGCTGGCGGCGGCGCTGACGGAAATCGTCCCGCTGCGCACGGCGTCGACCAGTTCCGGCGCGGCCGTCTTGCGGATGCGCTCGATCTGGCTCAGCGTATTGGCCGACACGCGCGCCGCCTTCGCCACGTCTTCGCGCGTGCTCCACGGCGGGTCGGCCGGATCGTCGCCGGGTTCCTGCACCGCCTCGTCCGGGGGTGCCTCGGCGGCACGCTGGGCGGCGCGCGCGGCGACGATTTCCTTCTTGCGCAGCGCGAGCATGCCGCGCTGGAAGTCGGACACGCTGCGGCGCGCGAGATTATTGTCGATCACCCACAGCATGACGTCTTCCAGCGAGTCGAACTTGTCGTTGTTGACCGTGCGGAACGGGATGCCGTGCTTCGTGCAGATGTCGTAGCGGTTATGCCCGTCGATCAGGACGTCGCGCCACAGCACGAGGGCGTCGCGGCAGCCGTCGGCCAGCAGGCTGCGCTCGAGCGCCGCGTATTCGACGGGAGTGAGGGGATCGATGAAAGAGCGGAGTTCCTCGTTGATCGTGATATTCAAAATGTGTCCTTGCATGTTTCCTGCCACGACGGCGGCGGCCGCGGGCGTATCGCCCCGCATGCTACACCATGCGCCGCGGGCCGGCACGTATCATGCATGTTGAATGGCAACATCGGCCGGATTGGCGCACAATGAAACCGTCCGAGCCTTCCAGGAGCGAGCGATGAATCGACGCCACGACCGCATATCCGCCATGTTCATCGATGCCGTGTTGAACGCCAGCTCCCGACACGGCATCGCGCACGCCGCGCGCCTGCTGCATGAAGATGGGGTGTCGTTCGATGTCGCGTTGCGCGTACTGACGCGGCCAGTGGGGCGGCGGCAGGGGCAGCGTCCGCCACATGTGCTGGTGGCGGCAGCGACGGCGCTCGTCCGGCCGTTCGGTTCGGCTCATCGGTGGGAGACGCCGGACAAGTCAACATTGCATGTTTGACCCTGAACGGGTCCGGCTGTGCTAGAATCCTGCCCGCTGCCCGGATGGTGAAACTGGTAGACACCCGGGACTTAAAATCCCGTGCCAGCGATGGCGTGCCGGTTCGATCCCGGCTCCGGGCACCATCTTCGAATCCGCCCGCCCACTCAGGCCGGCGTGTCTCGCGCCACCCCTGTCACGGCCTGGCGCATGCGCACGAGCCGCGCGCGCGACACCCCGAGCCGGGACGTCAATGCCAGCACCGCAGCGCGCGGCCGGCCGGAGTGGCGGAACGCCTGCCACAGGCAGGACGCGGCGCGCCGGTCGTCGAGGACGAACAGGCCGTAAGCCGCCCACCACATCTTGTCGGCCCACGTCGCGCGTTGCTCGCGGGTGAGGCGGCCCGAGCGCAACCATTTCCGGCGGATCAGGAAATTCGTGTGGTGATACCAGGCGCTCGGCTGGGCGAACACGGTGCGCACCATCGACGTGGCCACGATACGGTAGTGCGCCACGACCTCCGGCTGGAACGCGAAGGCGTAACGGTCCGCCAGCCGCAGCCACATGTCGTAGTCTTCGTAGTTCAGGCGTTCGT
>CBIHRX010000316.1:0-7435 GCA_966212555.1 uncultured Massilia sp. | reverse complement strand
CTCCGCGACGACGCCCGCGCCCTCCTCGCGCACGGCCTGCGCCGCTTCGGCGTGGCGGCCACCTTCGTCGACCCGCGCGATCCCGGCGCCTGGCGCGCCGCGATCCGGCCCGAAACCCGGGTACTGGCCGGCGCGGCCCTCGCGCAGGATGGCGCCGTCCTCGACATCCCGCGCGTGGCCGCCGTCGCGCACGACCACGACCTGCCGCTGCTCGTCGACGCGACGCTCGCCACGCCGTGGCTGCTGTCCCCCTTCGACCATGGCGCCGACCTCGTCGTCCACGATGCCGCCTTCCTCGCGGGCCGGGCCGGCGCGGCGGGCGGCCTGCTCGTCGACGGCGGCACCTTCGACTGGCATGCCGCCCACGTGCGCACGGGCCGTTTTGCCGAACTGTGCGAACCGAACGCCGCGTGCGCCGGCCGCGTGTTCGCCGAGGAATCGACGGTCGGCGCCTTCGCCCTTTGCGCGCGCCACGCCGGCCTGCGCGCTTTCGGCACCGCGCTGGGCGCGCACGATGCGGCCGTGATCCTGCGGGGACTGGAGACGCTGGGCATGCGCATGGACCGCCACGTCGCCGGCGCGCGCGAGGTCGCGGCGGCGCTCGCGAGCCACCCGGCCGTCGGCGCCGTCGCGTATCCGGACCACCCGCTCCTGCCGCGCGGCGCCGGCGCCGTCGTCCCGTTCGCGCTGCAGGGCGGCCCGGCGGCGGCGGCCCGCTTCCTCGACGCGCTGAAGCTGTTCGGCCGGTCCGATGGCTGCGGCGGCCCCCGCTCGTTCGCGGCGGACGCCGGCGCGGGCACGGTGCGCCTGTACGTCGGCCTGGAAGACGCCGACGACCTGCTGGACGACGTCGCCCGCGCCCTCAAACTGGCGCAGAAAGGAGCCTGACATGTTGCTCGACGTGAACGGCAAAACCGCCTACGCGTACACCGCCGGCGGGGCGCCCGGCAACCACGCCGTCGTGTTGATCCACGGCGCCCAGAACGACCATTCCGTGTGGACGGCCCAGGCCCGCACCCTCGCGCAGGAGGGCCATCCGGTGCTGGCCGTCGACCTGCCCGGCCACGGCCGCAGCGCCGGCCCCGCGCTCGCGACCGTCGACGAGATGGCCGCCTGGCTGCTCGACCTGCTCGACGCGGCCGGCGTCGGCCAGGCCGTGCTGGCGGGCCACAGCATGGGGTCGCTGATCGCCCTCGAGGCCGCATCCCGGGCGCCCGCCCGCGTGCGCGCGCTGGCGCTCGTGGGCAGCACGTGGCCGATGAAGGTGTCGGATGCCCTGCTGGAAACGGCGCGCACGGACGAGCCCGCCGCCATCGACATGGTCAACCTGTGGTCGCACGCGTCCGTCGCGCCGGCCGCGCCCGCCCAGCCGCAAGGTTTCTGGCTGGCGGGCGCGTCGCGCCGGCTGATGCAGCGCCTGTCGCAAGTCAATCCGGCGCAGCTGTTCCACACGGACTTCGTGGCGTGCAATACGTACGCGAACGGGGGCGCCGCGGCCCAGGCCATCGCCTGCCCCACGTTGTTCGTGCAGGGCCGGCGCGACGTCATGACGCCGCCCCGCTCCGCGCAGGCGCTCGTGGCCGCGATCCCGCATGCGCGCGTCGTCGCGCTCGATTGCGGGCATGCGCTGATGACGGAACAGCCGGCGCGCGTCGCCGCCGCGCTCGCGGACTTCGTGCGCGGCCTGGATTGATCTACACTGGACAGGACAACGACAGGAGACGAGCATGGCCGCCGTACGCTACGACAGCTTCGCGCAGTTCTATCCCTGGTACCTGTCCCGGCACGAGAACCGCATGTGCCGGCGCGCGCATTTCCTCGGCACGTCGTCGGCCATCGCGGGCGTCGCCCAATACATCGACAGCCTGAATCCGTGGTGGCTCGCCGTCGCGGTCGTCACGGGCTATGGCGGGGCCTGGATCGGGCACTTTTTTTTCGAGAAGAACCGCCCGGCCACGTTCGGCCACCCGTGGTATTCGTTCCGTGCGGACTGGGTGATGTACTGGGAGATGCTGACCGGCAAGCTCAGCTGGTGACCCTGTCGAAATGTGCCGCCAGCGTCTCGTCCAGCCCCCGCTCGACGGACGCTTCGACCTGGCGTGCGAGCGCGGCCGTGTCGAGCGCCAGTGGCGACTGCGCGCCGTCGGCCGGCGGTCCCGCCTCGCTGCCGATGCCGCCGAACACGAACAGGCGATACACGTCCGCCAGCCTGACGAGGCGTGGATCCACGAGCAGCACCCAGCAATCGGTTCCCGCCCGCGCGCGATTGCCCCAGCGCAGCGGCACCTGGGTCTCGACCTGCACGCGGCCCACCCAGCCGGCCGCCACCATCCGTTCCAGCAGCTCCGTCATCTCGTCGTAGCCGATGCGCGTGCACGTTCGGATCTGGGCGCTCGACACCATCGCCGTGCCCGTCAGCCGCGCCCCGCCATGCAGTACCTTCAGCACGGCCATCGCATCGACGAAGGCCCCGCCCGGCACTGGTTCGTACCACCAGCGCTCGTACTTGACGATGGGCAGCGCGGCCGTCAGCAGCGCCCCGACCAGCGTGATCATCCAGGACAGGTACATCCAGACGAGGAACAGCGGCAGCGCCGCGAGCGCGCCGTAGATGATGGCGTAGGTCGGGAATTGGCGGATGAAGATCGCGAACACGCGCTTGGCCACCTCGAACGCGATGGCGGCGACGAGGCCGCCCCAGACGGCGTCGCGCCAGTCGACGTCGCGGTTCGGCACCGTCATATACAGCAGCACGTAGGCGCCCGTCGTCAACGCGACCGACACGACGGTGTAGAACACGGCGCCCAGGAACGGCACGAGGCTCATCAGGCCGTTGGTGGCGGAAAACAGTTGCGACGTGAGCGTCAGGGACAGACCGAAGGCGAGCGGCCCCAGCGTGACGAGGGCCCAGTACACGAGCACGCGCTGCACGAGGGGGCGCGGGCGCCGCACTTTCCAGATCTGGTTGAACGCCCGCTCGATCGTGCCGATCATGGCGACCGTGGTGAACACGAGGGCGATACCGCCGACCGCGGACAGTCCGGTCGCCTTGCTGGCGAACTGGGTCAGGTTCGACGTGATCGTGTTGGCGATCGCCTTCGGCATCAGCATCTGGACGAAATAATTGTCCAGTGCCGTGCGCAGCTTGCCGAACATCGGGAACGTGGTGAAGATGGCCAGCACGATCGTCAGCAGCGGGACGATGGCGAGCGTGGTCGTGAACGTGAGGCTGCCCGCCACCTGCGGCAGCTTTTCCTCGGTGAGGCGGCGCCGCGCGAAGCGCACGAGGTCGCGCGCCTCGTTCCAGGTCAGCCCGCGCACCCGGTCGACGCCCGTATTGATCATCTCGGTCGTGCTGCGGGAAAGATTGGTGACGGTCTTGGAAAGCATCGAAAAAGCGCCGACGGCGAGCGTGTCATCTTGTAAAGCGCCCTATAATACCAACGATGAACCCAACCAATCGGATTATCCTCGTGTTGTATTACTCGCGTCATGGAAAGACGCGCCGGCTGGCCGAGCTGATCGGCCAGGGCATCGACAGCGTGCCGGGCCTGGAAGCCCGGTTGCGGACTGTTCCCGCGGTATCGACGGTGGCCGAAGCGACGGAACCCGACATCCCGCGCGCCGGGGCGCCCTACGTGGAGCTCGAGGACCTGGCGGAGTGTGCCGGACTGGCGCTCGGTTCGCCCACGCGGTTCGGCAATATGGCGGCGCCCATGAAATATTTCCTCGACGGCACCTCTGCACAATGGTTGTCCGGCACTCTGGCCGGCAAGCCCGCCGCGGTGTTCACGTCGACGGGCAGCCTACACGGCGGCCAGGAATCGACCCTGCTGTCGATGATGATCCCGCTGCTGCACCACGGCATGATGGTGATGGGCCTGCCCTACACCGAGCCGGAATTGATGACCACCGCGAGCGGCGGCAGTCCCTACGGCGCGACCCACTGGTCGGGCGTGGACGGCAACCGCCCGGTGACCGAAGACGAGAAGCGGCTCGCGATCGCGCTCGGCCGGCGCCTCGCGATGGCGGCCAAAACACTGCAGGGGACGGAATAGGCAATGCAAACGCAAAGGGTGTTTCATACGGGCGCGGTGACGAGTCTCGTCATCCTGTTCGCCTGGCTGCTGGTCTGGGAGATCGTCGTCGCGCCGCTCCATCCGGGCGGCTCGCTGCTGGCGCTGAAGGCCCTGCCGCTGCTGCTGCCGCTGCGCGGTGTCCTCAAGCGCGACCTGTACACGCTGCAATGGTCGTCGATGGTGATCCTGATCTACTTCGTCGAAGGCATCGTGCGCGCCTGGAGCGACAAGACGGAAATCTCGCGCATGATGGCGCTGGGCGAAACGCTGCTCGTCGTTTCGTACTTCCTGTTCGCCCTGCTGTACCTCCGCCCGTACAAGAAGCAGGCGCAGAAGCTGGCCAAGGAGTTGCTCGACAAGGTCAAAGTACCGCATGACTGATGGCTTCATCGAGCGGTGTGCCGCCATCGTCGGCTCCGCGAACGTCCTCGTCGACGAGCACGACACCGCCCCGTACCTGACCGACTGGCGCGGCCGCTTCACGGGCCGCGCCCGCGCCGTCGTCCGTCCCGCGAGCACGGCGGAGGTGGCCGCCGTCGTGCGCCTGTGCGCGGCACTGCGCGTGCCGATCGTGCCGCAGGGCGGCCGCACGGGCCTCGTGCTGGGCAGCGTGCCGGATGCGACGGGCGACGCCATCGTGCTGTCGCTGCGGCGCCTGAACCGCATCCGCACGGTCGACACGTTCAACCGCACGATGACCGTCGAAGCCGGCTGCATCCTGCAGGACATCCAGCACGCGGCCTTCGACCACGGCATGCTGTTCCCGCTGTCGCTGGCGGCCGAAGGCAGTTGCACGATCGGCGGCAACCTGTCGACCAATGCGGGCGGCACGGGCGTTTTGCGCTACGGGAATACGCGCGAATTGTGCCTGGGCCTGGAAGTCGTCACGGCGCAGGGCGAGGTGTGGGATGCGCTGCGCGGCCTGCGCAAGGACAACACGGGCTACGACCTGCGCGACCTGTACGTGGGTGCGGAAGGCACGCTCGGCGTCATCACGGCGGCCGTGCTCAAACTGTTCCCGCAGCCGAAGGCCGCGATCACGGCACTCGTCGCGCTGGCCACGCCGCGCGACGCATTGGCGCTGCTCAAGCTCGTCGAAGCGGACTGCGGCCCCACCTTGACGGGTTACGAACTCATGAGCGACGTAAGCCTGCGCCTCGTCGCCAGCCACTTCCCCGACCTGCCGCAGCCGTTCCCGGAACGCTATCCGCAATACGCGCTGCTGGAACTCTCGAGCCACGAATCCGAGGCGCACGGCGTGGCCTTGCTGGAACGTGCGATCGAACGGGCGCTGGAAGACGGGCTCGCGCAGGATGCCGTCGTCGCGACGTCGATCGCACAATCGCGCGCGCTGTGGGCGATCCGCGAGCACATCCCCCTCGCGCAGGCGGCGGCCGGCAAGAACATCAAGCACGACATCTCCGTGCCGATCTCGCGCATCGCCGACTTCATCGAGACGACGGATGCCCAGCTCGAGGCGGACTACCCCGGCGTGCAGGTGGTCTGCTTCGGCCACCTGGGCGACGGCAACCTGCACTACAACGTGGCGCCCCCGGAAGGCATCCGCCATGACGATTTCCTCGCCGAGCAAGGCCCCGTCAACCGCATCGTGCACGACAGCGCGGCGGCTCACGGCGGGTCGATCTCGGCCGAGCACGGGATCGGTGCGCTCAAGCGCGACGAGCTCCCGCGCTACAAGTCCCCGGTCGAGCTGCAGCTGATGCGTGCCGTCAAGGCCGCGCTCGACCCGCTCGGCATCATGAACCCCGGTAAAATCCTGTGAACCGGAGACTCCCATGATGCGCTTCCTTCCGCTGCTCGCCGCCTGCCTGCTGACCAACGCCCTCGCCGACCCCGTCTACAAATGCACGCAGGACGGCAAGACGAGTTATTCCGACCGTCCCTGCGCCAAGGGCAAATCGGCCGAACTGCCGCCGATGCCGGTCGGCATCCGTCCGGAAGGCGCGGAATCGGTGACCACGCGTGACGCGCGCACGCTCCTCGAGCTTGAAAAACTGCGCATCGCAAGGGAGAAGGAACAGGAACGCATCGACAAGGCCGACGCCCGCCAGGCCCGCCTCGCCGCCACGCACCGCAAGCAGTGCGCGCGCCTGAACCTGCGCAAGCGCTGGGCCGAGGAAGACGTCGGCCGCCTGAGGGGCCGTGCGAAGGTGGCCGCGCAGCGCCGCGCGAAACGGGCGACGGAAGCGCTGGCGGTGGAATGTCCGGCGTGAGTCAGCTTTCCCGCTGGCTGCTGTTCGGCGAGTGGCGCGCGCACCCGATGCGCGCCGTGCTGGCCGTCGTCGCCATCGCCGTCGGCGTCGCGATGGGCTTCGCCATCCACCTGATCAACGCCGCGGCATTCAACGAATTCAACGCGGCCGTGCAAAGCCTGTCCGGCCAGGCCGACGTCCAGGTGACGGGGCGCGAAGCCCTGTTCGACGAAGGCATCTATCCGCGCCTCGCCACCCACGAAGGCGTCGCCCTCGCCTCGCCCGTGCTGGAAGTCGACGCCGCGCGCTCGGACGGCGAGGGTTCCCTGAAAATCGTGGGGCTCGACGCCTTCCGCGCCGGCTGGATCGCGCCCGACCTCATGGGCGTGCCGGATGCGGCCCGCCCGTACGACGTCCTCGCCGACGACGCCGTGTTCCTCTCGCCGGCCGCGCAGGCGTGGCTGGGCAAGGCGCGCGGCGATACCATCGCGGTGCGGGCCGGCACACGGGACCTGCGCCTGCGCGTGGCGGGTCCGATCCTGCGCGCGCGCAGCGGCCAGCGCCTCGGCGTGATGGACATCGGCGCGCTGCAGTGGCGCTTCGGCCTCACGGGCAAGTTGTCGCGCGTCGACCTGAAACTGCGCGACGGCATCGACCGCGCCACGTTCGAACGCGCGCTGGCGGCGGAGCTGGCGCGCGATTATCCCGGCCGCTTCAACGTCGGCCGTCCCGGCGACGCCAACCAGGAAAGCCGCAGCAATAACCTCAGCCGCGCATACCGCGTCAACCTCACGGTGCTGGCGCTCGTCGCCCTGTTCACCGGCGCATTCCTCGTGTTTTCCACGCAGGCGCTGTCCGTGCTGCGCCGGCGCGGCCAGTTCGCGCTGCTGCGCGTGCTCGGGCTGGAGCGGCGCGCGCTGCTGCGCCAGGTGCTGCTGGAAGGCGCGACCCTGGGCGTGCTCGGCGCCCTGCTCGGCATCGCGGCCGGCTACGGCCTGGCGGCGGCCGCCCTGTCGCTGTTCGGCGGCGACCTCGGTGCCGGCTACTTCCCCGGCGTGACGCCGCGCGTGCATGTCGCGCCCGGCGCCGCCCTCGTCTACGTCCGCCTGGGCGTCGGCGTCGCCCTGCTCGGCTGCACGGCGC
>CBIHRX010000315.1:0-7440 GCA_966212555.1 uncultured Massilia sp. | reverse complement strand
CCCAAGGAATTCGCGCTGCTCGCCCTGCTGATCAAGCGCCCCGGCGAAGTGCAGCCGCGCGCCGTGATCGCGGACCAGGTGTGGGACATGAACTTCGATTCCGACACCAACGTCATCGAGGTCGTGATCAGGCGCCTGCGCGCCAAGCTGGACGACCCGTATCCGGTCAAGCTGCTGCACACGGTGCGCGGCGTCGGCTATGTCCTCGAAGTCCGCGCCTGAACGGGGCGCGCGGCGCTGGTCGCTGCGCGCGCGCCTGTCGCTGTTCTTCGGCGTGGCCATCGCGGCCATCGTGGCCGGCGTGTCCGTCATGATGTATGCGGAGCTGGTGCACCAGTTGCACGAGAAGGAAGAACTGGAGATGCGCGACGACCTGCAGATCCAGATGGAAGTCTTCAAGTCCCTGGCGAAGCGGCAGGGGCCGACGCAATGGCAGCACGAATGGAGCGAACAGCAGGAAGACGGCGGGCGGTTCGCCTGGCAGCTGACGGGACCTGGCGGCGCGATCCTGCAGGTGTCGCCGAACGCCGCCGCGTTCGACGCTGGATTCGCGCGCCGCGACCGCCCGCGCCACGAGGAGCGCGTAGAGGACGGGGCCGGCCGCAAGCCGCGCTTCCTGCTGGTGGCGAGCATCGGCGCCGAGCGCATCGCCGGTCCGGGCACGCGCCTGCGCGGGGCGCTGGACGTCAGCCAGGACGAGCGCGTGCTGCGCCGCTACCTGAGGAAACTGGTGCTGGTCGTGGCGGCAACCACCTGCGGCGCGGCCGGCCTGGGCTGGCTGCTGGTATGGCGCGGCCTGGCGCCGCTGCGCGCGATCAGCGCGGCGATCGGCCGCATCAACGCAAACGGGCTGCATACCCGGATCGCGGACGAAACGTGGCCGTCCGACCTGCGCCAGCTGGCCCTCGCCTTCGACGACATGCTCGCGCGGCTGGAGCGCTCGTTCGACCAGCTGTCGCGCTTTTCGTCGGACCTCGCCCACGAATTCCGTTCGCCCATCAACAACCTCGTCGCCGCCGCCAGCGTCACGCTGGGGCGTGCGCGCGACGTCGGCGAGTACCAGAACACGCTGGAAGTCATGGTCGAGGAAGGCAATCGCCTGTCGCGCATGGTGTCCAGCATGCTGTTCCTGGCGCGCGCGGACAATGCCCAGCAGACGATCCGGCGCGAAGCGCTGAGCGCACGCGAGGAGTTCGCCCGCCTGATCGCCTTCTTCGAGGTGATGGCGGACGAACTGGGCGTCGGCCTGCGCGCCGAAGGCGATTGCCGGCTGGTGGCGGACGCCATGCTGTTGCGGCGCGCGCTGTCGAACCTGTTGTCGAACGCGCTGCGCTACACGCCGCGCGGCGGCACCGTCGTCCTGCGCGCCGCGGCCGATGGCGACACGTGCGCGATCACGGTCGTCGACGACGGCTGCGGCATCGCGCCGGAACACCTGCCGCACCTGTTCGACCGGTTCTACCGCGCCGATCCGGCCCGCAGTTCGACCGACAGCACGGGACTCGGTTTGGCCGTGGTCCGTTCGATCGCGGAACTGCATGGCGGCGCCGTCACCGTGGACAGCGCGCCCGGCCAGGGCGCGGCGTTCGTGCTGCGCCTGCCGGCTCAATGACCGTGCGCCTCCCCGCGGCCGCATGAACACGCATCGTTCCACGCCGAATTGAGGATCAGGCCGCAGAAGTCGGTGCGCCGGTAGCCCGGCGCCTTCAACGCCAGCACGTCCGCCTTGACGTTGCCGAAGGTCGTGTCGGGCTTGTGCGCGATGCCGCGGGTGAAGGCGTCGATGATGCCCTCCTTGAAATCCTCGCCGCGGGGATGGGCGGCGGCGACGAGCCGGCGCTGCTCCCCGGTGAACTGGTCGTAGGCCAGGCCCAGGACGTCCATCTCGACGCCCGCCGTCACCAGCGCGACCACCGGCTTCTTGTGTTCGGGGATGCCCGGCGTCGTGTGCAGGGCGATCGCGTCCCACACTTGCTCGACGTCGGCGTCGCCGACGCCGTAGGCGCGCAGGAAATCGCGTGCCGCGTTCGCGCCGTCGACCTCGAAGCGCAGGTCCGGGCTGCTGTAGGGCGGCACGAGGCCCATGTCGTGGAACATCGCGCCGATGTACAGCAGCTCGGGGTCGTACTGCAACCCCTTGCGCTGCCCGGCCAGGGCGCCGAACAGGAACACGCGGCGCGAGTGGTGGTACAGCAGGTCGGTTTCCGTATCGCGCACCAGCTGGGTCGCGGCGCGGGCCATGCGGCTGTCGGGGATGACGATGCCGGCAATCGTTTCGCTCATGGGCTTCTCCTTGGGATTCGTGGGTCACGGGATGGCGGCCGGTGCGACGATGCCGCCACCGACAAGTCTGCCCCGGCGCGGCCGCCCGCGGCCGCCCCCGTTCGCGCGAAAGCGGCCGGAATGCGTGCGAATCGCGCCATGTCAGAAGGCGTGGCGCAATCCGGCCATCAGGCCGACCTGGTTGGCCCCGGCGGCCGGCGTCGTCCCGCCGCCGCCGGCGCTGACGGAAAAGCGGGACCTGGCGCCATTCCACAAATGCCCGCCCTTGACGTACACGGCCGTCCTCTTCGACAGGAAATACGTCAGGCGCGCGGTTGCCAGCGTCGCCGAGGTGTCGTGCTGCTTCACCCGGATGTGCAGCGCTTCGCCATCCAGCATCAGCGCATCGGTGATGGAATACTGCGCCCCCGTGTAGACCAGGTGCGAGCGCACATCGGGCATCGTTGGGGACGCGGTCCGGACGCTGCGGCCGATCCAGCCGGCGCCCAGCTTCAGGCGACCGAATCGCAGGTAGCCGTTGGCCTGCATGCGCGCATCGTAGTCGTCGCCCGACGCGAGCGGTTGGGGGGCGACGCCGTCGAAGAAATTCGCGGCGGCGTTCGTGCCGCCGTGCTGGCGCGAATACGCGGTGGCGACGCCGAAGCGAGGGGCATCGTACTTGAGCATCGCACTCCACTCCCTGCACTGCACGCTCTGCGTGGCGGCCCCTTCGCCGGCGCAGGTGCCCTGGCCGGGCGAATTGCCCGTGCCCGCGCCATCGCGCCCGAAGGAGTACGTGGCGCCGACCGTCCACCGGGCAAACTTTCCCTTGTAGGCCACCGTATTGTCGCTCCGTGCGTTCGGCAGATAATTGTCCAGCGCGCCAATGCCATGGATGTCGGGACCCAGCATCTCGGCATCGGCGAGCACCCAGTACGCCATGTTGTACTGGCGGCCGAACGACACCGTGCCCCACGGGCCGTCCAGGCCGATCCACGACTGCCGCCCGAACATGCGGCCACCCTGCCCCAGGTCGCCGCGGCGCACGTTGAAACCGGTTTCGAGTGCGAATACCGCTTTCACATCGCGGCCGAGGCTTTCCTCGCCGCGCAACCCGAGCCGGGACGGGAGTTCTCCACTGACGCCCGGCAACCGCACGAGGTTGTGTCCCGCCGCATCGGCATTCGACACGTATTCGATCCCGGTATCGAGCAACCCATACATCGTCACATTAGTTTGAGCGCAGGCCATTGCGCTGATAAAAGTGGACGCCGCGGCGCTCAATTTTGCGAACCTCATTACCATCTCCTGAATGTTTATCGTTATATATCGCCGAATCGAAGGCGTGCACCAATAATCCGGCCATATTCAGGCTAACATCGATGTTCCATGCTTCGCGGTGAATTGTATGCACGGCGCAAATGAACCAAAACGAAACGGAAAAACCGCTACCGGGATTTATCAGGCAGATACCGCATTATTCAAACCGAAATGAATTTCGTGCAATTGCGTCATGCCGCATCCTCAATTGATCGGGAATGGGGTGCGTGCTAGCATTCATTGGGTATTACCAGCCCATTCGGGCGTATTAATTTGTGGAGACAACCAATGAATTCCGTGCATTACCAGCAAGAGGATGGCAAGGCCTTGCGCGCCGGCGTGACCGATGCCGTGGACAGCGTCATGCGGGGCCGTGCCGCGGTCAGGCGCTTCCTGGACCGCCCTGTCGACCGGCGCGTCGTGGCCGAAATCCTCGATGTCGCCCGTAGTGCGCCGAGCAATTCCAACACCCAGCCCTGGCGCGTCCATGCGCTGGCCGGCGAGGCGAAAGAGGCACTGTGCGCCGCCCTCGGCGATGCCCATGCGAACTGCCCGGAAGCCCATACGCCGTGCTATAAACATTTTCCGGACGTGCTCGGCGAACGCTACGCGGCCCGCCAGGCGGAATTCGGCGCCATTTATTACGGGAGCCTTGGAATCGATTTCGACGACACGGTCCGCCGCAATATCCAGACCGCCCAGAATTTCAAATTCTTCGGCGCGCCGATCGGATTGATTTTCACGATCGACAGTTCGCTCGAACGCGGCAGCTGGATCGATTACGGCATGTTTTTACAAAATATCATGCTCGCGGCAAAAGCCCGCGGACTCGATACCTGCCCGCAAATCTCGTTCGTCAAATACCATGAAATCATCCGGCAGCATCTTTCGATTGCGCCGGATGAAACCGTCGTATGCGGCATGTCGATGGGTTATGCCGATCCATCCGCCAGGATCAATGCATTGGGTTTGCCACGCGAACCGGTAACGGCATTTACCTCGTTCCTGGGATTCGGCGACTGAACCGCCGCGCATATCAACCGGGCGCCCCGGCCGCAGCCAGCAATTTCCGGCCGGGGGCCAGGCGGAATCCGCTCACCACCTCGCCGCGCACGTTGGCCTGATCGGCCATGGACCGCGCCGCGGCGGCCGATTGCTCGACCTGCGCGGCGTTCTGCTGCGTGACGTCGTCCATCCGCGCGATGGCAGTGCCGATCAGCTCGATTCCAGTACTTTGTTCGCGGCTGGCCACGCTGATCCTGGCGACCACGTCGTTCACGTGCCGCACGTTGTCCACGACGTTCGCGATGGCCGCGCCGACCGTTCCGCCAGATTGCGCACTTCCGCCGCCACGACGGCAAAGCCCTGGCCCTGTTCGCCCGCCCGGGCCGCCTCCACCGCCGCATTGAGCGCCAGGATATTGGTCTGGAATGCGATCTGGTCGATCACGTCGGCGATGTCCGCGATGCGCCGCGACGAGGCTTCGATCGAACCCATGGTGTCGACCACCTCGCCGACCGCCCGGCCGCCCGCCGCCGCGACGCCGGCTGCGGATTGCGCCAGCCGGCTGGCCGCGTGGGCGTCGGCGGCGTTGTTCCGGACAGTCGCCGTCAGCTGCTCCATGGCCGACGCCGTTTCCTCGAGCGATGCCGCCTGCCGTTCGGTACGGCTCGACAAGTCGAGGTTGCCGGCCGCGATCTCGGCGGACCCGAGCCGGACCGCCCGGGCGCTGTCGTGGATGCGGGCGACCATGCCGCCCAGGCTGTCGTTCATCGCCGCCAGGACGGCAATCAACTGTCCGGTTTCGTCGCGCGCCGCCGCCTCGATACTGCATCCCAGGTCGCCGGCCGCCACCGCATGCGCGAGCCTGCACGCGTCGTTCAGCGGCTGCGTGATCGAGCGGGTGATCCGGACGGCGAACCCCGTCGCCAGCAGCATCGCCGCCGCCGCCACGCCGGCGATCACGACGAGGCTGCGGCGGTATGCCGCGCTGACGTCCGCGCTGCCCTTGGCCATCAACCGGCCGCCCAGGACCGTCACCTGGAACATGCCGTCCCGGCAGGCCTGTACGTGTCGGAACTCATCCGCACCGCGGTCTCGTCGAGCTCGGCCAGGCGGGTGACCCCGATGGACGCCACGGCCAGCATCATGACGGTGATGCTGCCGAAGCCGATGGCGATCCGGACGCCGACCCCGAGATGTGTGAACATGGCACTCCCGTTTGTCGATGACGCGTCAGTGAAGGACCGGTTCCGCCAGGACCGGCTCGCCCGTGAGGCGCCGCGATTGCGCGAGCAGCGCCGCCGCCGCGATGCAGGACGGGATGGCCAGCAGTCCCATGATCTGGGCGATGCTCAAGCCGGCGGCCAGCAGCGGCCCGCCGGCGAACGCGCCGACGACGCCGCCGAACCGGCCGATGCCCAGCATCCAGGCGACGCCGGACGCGCGCGCCGCGACCGGGTAGTAGGATGCGGCGATCGCCGGCATCGACGTCAGCGCGCCGGCCAGGAACGTGCCGGTCGTGAAGATCACCCACGGGAGCACGTCGCCGTCCGTCACGGTGACTCCTGCCAGCCACACGAAACAGCCGGCCAGGGCAAACCCGACCGCGACGACGCGGTACGGATTCATGCGGTCCATCAGCCAGCCGAGCAGCAGCGGGCCGACGCCGGCGCCCAGCGACAGCAGCGCGGTCATGCGCGCGGCCTGCCCGAGATCGAAGCCGGCCTCGCGCATCAGCGTCGGCATCCAGCTCGTCAGCAGGTAATACACGACGAGACCCATGAAATACGTCAGCCACAGCAGGTAGGAACCCATCCTGAACTGCGCGCTGAACAGGATGGACAGGGGCGACTTGCCGCCCGCCGTTTCCTGCCTGGGCACGCCGTAGCCGGCCGGCGACACCTTGAACGACCGGTCGATGCGCTGGAGGACGGCGCTGATCCGCGCCGCCGGATAGCCGCGCGCCACCATGAAGGTCAGCGATTCCGGCATCGTGAACAGCAGCAGCGCCAGGGCGATGGGCACGACGCCCCCTATCACGAAGATGCTTTGCCATCCCAATGCGGGAATGAGCCACGCCGCGGCGAATCCCCCGCCGGACGCGCCGAGCGCGAAGCCGCAGAACATGACGTTCACCAGCAGCGAACGGTGCTTGCGCGGCGCATATTCGGACAGCAGCGTGACCGCGTTCGGCATCGCCGCGCCGAGCCCGAGACCCGTCAACAGCCGCAGCACCGTCAGTTGCTGCAGCGATCCGGCATAGGCGCTCGCCAGCGTGCAGACGCCGAAGAACGCCACCGATCCGATCAGGACGCGCTTGCGGCCGACGCGGTCGCCCAGCGGCCCCGCGAACAGCGCGCCGACCGCCAGTCCGATGAGGGCGGCGCTGAACAACGGTCCCAGCGCGACCCTGGACACGCCCCACCTGGCGGCGAGCACCGGGCCGACATAGCCCACGGCGACGGTATCGAAGCCGTCGACGGCGATGACGAAGAAACTGAGGAACATGATCCACCTCTGCAACGGCGAGAAGCGGCATCGGTCGATCACGGCAACGACGTCGATGGGTTTGCCGGTCATCGACGTAGGGGAAGTGTGTGCGCTGTGCATGATTCGTCTCGTCTGTTTATACTGTTTATATCGAATGCCCGGAACGGGCCTGCGGTTGAACGCCAGACGATTCTGGCAGAGCATGCGCTTGCCTGGAATTGATCCCTTTGCAGCAGCGATGTGAATACCGTGCATGTCGCGCGCCGGGGCGGCGCGCGACGGCGGCTTACGCGGCGTGCCGTTCCAACCAGCCCGCGTAGGCCTGGATGAGTTGCGTCAGGAACGCCCGGGCGGATGCGGCGGCGC
>CBIHRX010000314.1:0-7448 GCA_966212555.1 uncultured Massilia sp. | reverse complement strand
TGCTCGTAGAACACCATGCCGGCCGGCGTGACGCGGGTCGGGAACGTGGTCCGGTCGATCAGGTCCGTGCCGAGCCAGTTTTCCAGCGAGCGGATGCGGCGCGAGAACGCGGGCTGCGTCACGTGCCGCAGCTGGGCCGAGCGGCTGAAGTTCTTGGTCTCGACCAGGGAGATGAAATCTTCCAGCCATTTGGTTTCCATGCCACGTCCCGCATTGTTGAATCGACGCGGCATTGTAAGCCTATTTGTTGCTCTGCATACAGAGGGCAAGGGCCGTCCAAGTCTTCATACGGCACCCGCCGGGACCGTCTGGAAAACTGGATGGTCCTGGCCGCCAACATTCAGTTGCCGAAATAAAACACGTTTTGAATCAGTCTCTTACAGCGTAAATATTCCTCAGATCTCTCTGGCATGCGGCTTGCTGTTGTGGTCGCACCCGGTTCCCGCCGGGTCACGACAACACGCGGCGCCAGGAAACGCCGCGAATCTTGGAGATCAAAGTGAAAAAGAAGCGTCCCCTGACCCTGTACATCCTGATCGCGATGGTACTGGGCGCCGCCGTCGGCTACGGCCTGCATGAAACCGTCGCCGACAAGAAGATCAGCGCCGACATCGCCGCCCACATTTCCATCGTCACCGACGTGTTCCTCCGGCTGATCAAGATGATCATCTCGCTGCTCGTGTTCTCGACGCTGGCCGTCGGCATCGCGCACATGGGCGACGGCCGCGCCGCCGGCCGCATCGGCATGAAGGCGATGGCCTGGTTCGTGATCGCGTCGCTGGTCTCGCTGAGCCTGGGCATGGTGCTGTCGAACGTGATGCAGCTGGGCGCGCACCTGAACCTGCCGCTGCCGCCCGTCGACGCGACCACGGGCCTGAAGACGACCGCGTTCACCTTGAAGGACTTCGCCGCCCACCTGGTGCCGAAATCGCCGATCGAGGCGATGGCCAACAACGAGATCCTGCAGGTGCTCGTGTTCGCACTGTTCTTCGGCGCGGCGCTGGGTGCGCTGGGCCAGTCGGCCGCCGGCCTCACCGCCGTGATCGACCAGCTGGCGCAGGTCATGCTGCGCATTACCGGCGTGATCATGAACCTGGCGCCGCTGGCCGTGTTCGCGGCGATGGCGTCGATCATCACCACGAACGGCCTGGGCATCCTCCTCACGTTCGCGAAATTCATGGGCGGCTTCTACCTCGGTCTCCTGACCCTGTGGGTGCTGCTGATCCTGGGCGGCTCGCTGTTCATCGGCAAGCGCGTACTGCACCTGTTGACCCTGATTCGCGAACCGTTCCTGCTGGCGTTTTCCACCGCCAGTTCGGAAGCCGCGTATCCGAAGCTGCTGCTGGCGCTGGACCAGTTCGGCGTGCAGCGCAAGATCTCCAGCTTCGTGCTGCCGATGGGGTATTCGTTCAACCTCGACGGCTCGATGATGTACTGCACCTTCGCCGTGCTGTTCATCACCCAGGCCTACGGCATCGACCTGTCCCTGGGCACGCAGATCACCATGCTGCTGCTGCTGATGCTGACCTCGAAGGGCATGGCCGGCGTGCCGCGCGCGTCGCTGGTCGTCATCGCCGCCACGCTGAACCAGTTCCACATCCCCGAAGCGGGCCTGCTGCTCCTGATGGGCATCGACCAGTTCCTCGACATGGGCCGCTCGGCCACCAATGCCGTCGGCAACGCCGTCGCCACGGCCGTCGTCGCCAACTGGGAAGGCGCGCTGGAAGACAAGCCGCAGCAGGTCGCGCCCGTCGTCGCGCAAGTCGGCTGACCACATACAAAATCACAATCAACGGAGACTTCGATTGAAAAATCGTTTTATCGCCGGCGCGTGCGCGCTCGCCACGTTTGCCTCCTGCGCGCAGGCGCAATCTTTCGTGAAGGTCTACGGCGTCGCCGATGCCGGCATCGTCCTGGACCGTGGCGGCGCCGCCGGTTCGTCGCAGAACATCGGCAGCGGCGTGGCGTCCGGCTCGCGGCTGGGCTTCAAGGGCAAGGAAGATCTCGGCGACGGCATGAGCGCCGTCTTCGTAGTGGAAAACGGTTACAACATCGACACCGGCAAGGCCGCGCAGGGCGGACTGCTGTTCGGCCGCCAGGCCTGGGTAGGCCTGTCCGGGGCGGCCGGCACGATCAGCCTGGGCCGCCAGTACGCGCCGTACTACAAGGTCATGCGCGACATCGTCGACCTGTTCTGCACGGGCCTCGCAGGCAATGCGCAGAACATCCTCCCCGGACTCGGCCGGGTCGACAATTCGGTCGAGTACCAGTCGCCGAAGTGGAACGGCCTGTCCGCCGACGTGCTGGTCGGCGCCGGCGAGACGGCCGGCGACGCCGCGCGGAACCGCACCGTCGACGCGTCGGCCACCTACGAGGCGGGTCCGCTGACGCTGGCGCTGGCGCATCACCGGCAAAACGATGCGACGGGCACCGCGCACGACCGCCATACGATGCTGGTGGCCCGCTACCGCTTCGGCACCGTGACGGCGCACGCGGCCTTCGCGCGCAACCGCAACGTGCCTGGCCGCGCCAGCCGCGACGCGCTGCTGGGCGTGGCCGTGCAGGCCGGCGCCGCGGGCAGGGTGCTCGCCTCCGTGATCGTCCATCGCGACGATTCCGGGCAGGAGGCGCATGCGCGCCAGGCCGCGATCGGCTACGAATACAGCCTGTCGCGCCGCACCGACCTGTACGCGGCGTATGGCCATATCGTCAACCGCGACGGCGCCGCGTACACGGTCGGCGACGCCACGAACGCCGGCACCGGCACCACGGGCATTAACCTCGGCGTGCGTCATGTGTTTTAATCACGGGATGTAAACACGCCAGGACCGCCATGCCCGCAGCCGCACCCACCGTCAACCCGCAAACGGCCGGCCGCTGGCCGCGCCGGCTGGGGCTGTCGGTCCTGCTGTTGCTGGTGTGCGCGGCGCTGGCGGCCGTGGCCTACCGCTATGCCGAGGATGCGGCGATCGACCGGTTGCGGCTGTCCGGCGCACAGCGGCTCGACACGTACGCGGCCGGCCTCGAACACCTGCTGTCCAAGTACGATTTCCTGCCCGGGACGTTCGAATTGAACAAGGACGTCATCGCCCTGCTGCGCCAGCCGGGCGACGAGGCCCTGCGCCGGGACGTCAACGTCTACCTGGAGCGCGTCAACCGCCTGGCCGGATCGACCAGCATCTACATCGTCAACCTGAAGGGCGTGACGCAGGCGGCCAGCAACTGGCGCGCGCCCGACAGCTTCGTCGGCGACTACGTCGCGTTCCGGCCCTACGTGCGCGACGCGCTGCGCGGCATGCCGGGCGGCTTCTACGGCGTCGGTACGACCCGGGGCGAGCCCGGCTATTACTTTGCCCGCGGCATATATCACGAGGGCCGCATGCTGGGCGTGGCGACCGTCAAGGTCAACATCGAGAGCCTGGAGGCGAGTTGGACCGAGGCCGGCGGCAGGGCGTTGCTCACCGATCCGCATGGCGTCGTGTTTCTCAGCTCCGTGCCCGAATGGAAGTACCGCACCCTGGCGCCGCTGACGCCGGCCGCGCGGCAGGAACTGGAACAGTCGCGCCAGTACTTCTCGCATGCGCTCGCGCCGCTGGGCCTGCGCGAGATGCGCTCGCTCGACGCCCGCGCGCGCATCGTCACCGGACCGTCGCCGGCCACCGGCCCCATGCTCAGCCAGGCGCGCGGGCTGGTCGAGCGCAACTGGCAGATGGTGTACCTGTCCGACCTCGCGCCGGCCCGCGCGAGCGCCCGCGCGGCGGCGCTGTTGACGGTGCTGTCGGAAGCGCTGGCGGTCATGCTGGTGCTGTATGCGCGCCAGCGCCACCGCCTCGGCCGCCAGCGCCGGCGCGCGCGCGAGGATTTGCAGCGCGCCTACGATCAGCTGGAAAACCTGGTGGCCGAACGCACCGCCAGCCTGCAGCAGATGACGCGCGACCTGCGCGACGAGAATGCCGTGCGCCGCCAGGCCGAAGAGCAGTTGCGCAAGGCCCAGAGCGAACTGGTCCAGGCGGGCAAGATGGCCGTGCTGGGCCAGCTCTCCGCCGGCATCACGCACGAACTGAACCAGCCGCTGACGGCGCTGCGCACGATGGCGGACAATGCCCGCGTGCTGATCGAACGGGGCCGGCTCGCCGACGCCTCCGCGAACCTGACCACCATCTCGCAACTGGTCGAGCGCATGGGCCAGTTGACCGGGCAGCTGCGCCAGTTCGCGCGCAAGTCGGACACCCGGCCGAGCGCCGTGCCGGTGGCGGATGCCGTCACGGCCGCGCTGTTCCTCGTCGAGCGCCGCATCGCGCAGGAGCGTGTCGGGTTCCGCATGGCGACGCACCCGCGCGACCTGTATGCGCTGTGCGACAGCAACCGGCTGCAGCAAGTGCTCGTGAACCTGTTCGGCAACGCGCTCGACGCGATGGAGATGGCGGGCAGTTCGCCGCGCCAGCTCGTCGTCGAAGCGGGGCGCGAGGGCGCGCGGGTCCTCATCACCGTGACCGACAGCGGTCCGGGCATTCCGGAGGACGTCCGCGCCCACCTGTTCGAACCCTTCTTTACCACCAAGCCGCAGGGCTAGGGGCTGGGCCTCGGGCTCGCGATCTCCGAGCAGATCGTGCGCGAGTCCGGCGGCCGGCTGCGGGCCGAGTCGCCGCCCGAGGGCGGCGCCCGGTTCATCATCGATCTGCCCCGGGCGGAGTAGGAGACAACATAATGTACGAATCCATGAAAGTGCTGCTCGTCGAAGACGACGCCATCGTCCGCGCGGGCAGCGCGCAGGCGCTCGATCTCGCCGGTTTCCAGGTCGAGCCCTTCGACGCCGCCGAGCCGGCGCTGGCGCAGGGGCAGATTAAACACGGCTTTGCCGGCGTCGTCGTCAGCGACGTGCGCCTGCCCGGCATGGGCGGGATCGAGCTGATGGCCGCCGTCAAGGCCATCGACGCGCAGGTGCCGGTGATCCTCGTGACGGGCCACGGCGACATCTCGATGGCCGTCGGCGCGATGCGCGGCGGCGCCTACGATTTCATCCCCAAGCCGTATTCGTCCGAGCAGCTGGTCGAGGCCGTGCAGCGCGCGCTGGAGACGCGGCGCCTGATCCTGGAAGTCGAGACGCTGCGCCACCGCATCGCGAACGGCGAGGGCATCGAGGCGATGCTGCTGGGCGATTCGGCCCCGATGCGCGACCTGCGCCGCCTGATCCTCGACCTGGCCGACGAGTCGGCCGATGTGCTGATCTACGGCGAAACGGGCACCGGCAAGGAAATGGTGGCGCGCTGCCTGCACCAGTTCAGCCGCCGCCGCGCGCACCATTTCGTCGCCCTGAATTGCGGGGCGATCCCGGAAAACATCTTCGAGAGCGAAGTGTTCGGCCACGAGCCGGGCGCCTTTACCGGCGCGACCAAGCGCCAGGTCGGCAAGATCGAGCACGCCGACAAGGGCTCGCTGTTCCTCGACGAGATCGAAAGCCTGCCGCTGTCTCTGCAGGTCAAGCTGCTGCGCGTGCTGCAGGAGCGCTACGTCGAGCGGCTCGGCTCCAACCACCCGGTGCCGGTGGACGTGCGCGTCATTGCCGCGTCCAAGGTCGACCTGAAGGAGTGGTCCGACCAGCAGAAATTCCGCAGCGACCTGTATTACCGCCTGAACCTGATCGTGCTGAACCTGCCCCCGCTGCGCGAGCGGCGCGAAGACATCCCCCTGCTGTTCGAGCACTTCCTGCTGGGCGCGGCGGCGCGCTACAAGCGCGGCGTGCCCACGGTGCCGGGACCGCTGATGCAATCGCTGATGGCGCACGACTGGCCCGGCAACGTGCGCGAGCTGCGCAACATCGCGGAGCGTTTCGCGCTGGGCCTGTCCAGCGGCGCGGACGGCCTGCTGGCCGCGCGCACGGCGGCGCCGGTGCCGCTGGCGGACCAGGTGGGCGCGTTCGAGCGCGCCGTCATCGAACAGGAATTGCGCAGGGCAGGGGGCAGCGTCGTGGATGTCGCGGCCGTGCTGGGGGTGCCCAAGCAGACGCTGTATTACAAGATGCAGAAGTACGGCATCACACCGGACGATTACCGGTAATGATGGCGTAACGCGAACGTCACGCGTGGGCACGGGGTGCCCACCCTACCGCTTGTAGGGTGGGCGGCCTCCGCCCACGCGTGCATGCGTCACCGGGCGGCGAAGGTCACTGAGACCTTGAGACCGCGTCCGCTTTCCGCCTTGGCCAGCTCCAGCGTCGCCCCGTGCACCGTCGCGATATCGCGCACGATGGCGAGACCCAGCCCCGTGCCGCCCGGATTGCTCTCCAAGGTCGATTGCGCCCGGTAGAAGGGCATGAACACCTTGTCGTATTCGGCCGGATCGAGCCCCGGCCCGCTGTCCTGCACGTCGAGCACGACGACACCGATCAGCCGCCGCACGCGCAGCAGCACGGTGCCGCCCGGCGGCGTGTAGCGGATCGCGTTGTCGACCAGGTTGCTCGCCAGTTCGTGCAGCAGCAGCGCCTGGCCGGCGATCGTCGTGGCGCCGTCGTCTTCCGCTTCCAGCGCCAGGTCGATGCCCTTCTGGACGGCCGGCAGCGCCAGTTCCAGCCCCACCTGGCGCGCCACCTCGGACAGTGCCACGGGCGCGAGCGCCGCGTTCGCGCCGCCATGTTCGATGCGCGCGAGCGTCAGCAGGCGGTTCGCGAGGTGCACCGTCGAATCCGTCGTCGCCGCGATCGAGCGCACGATCGCCTGCATCGCGGCCGGATCGTTTTCGCGCAGCGCCAGCTCGGCCTGCGTCTTCAGCACCGTCAGCGGCGTGCGCAGCTGGTGCGACGCGTCGGCGATGAAGCGGCGCTGGCTCGCGATCAGGTTCTGCATGCGCGCCATCGTTCCGTTCATCGCGGCGACGAGGGGCCGCACTTCGCGGTGCACGAGGGCTTCGTCGACGTCGGACAGGTCGGAGATCGCGCGCGTCTCCACGACTTGTTTCAGCTGCATCAGCGGCTGCAGCACGAGGCGCACGGCGAACCACACGAGCGTGGCCACGGCCAGCACGAGCAGCGCCTGGCGCCACAGGGTATTGACCAGGATGCGGCGCGACAGCGCGCGGCGCGCGTCCAGCGTCTCGCCCACCTGGATCAGCGCGATGCCGCGCATGGAATCGTCGTACACGGGCTGCAGCAGGGCGGCGATGCGCACCGGTTCGCCGTTGTAGTCGGCGTGATAGAAGCGCACGAGGGCCGGATACAGTTCCGAACGGGGCGTGTCCTTCGGGACGGGCGGCAGGTCGTCGTAGCCGGACACGGTCTCCCCGTGCAGCCCGCCTACGCGGTAGTAGATGCGGCCCAGCGTGTCGGTCTCGAAGCTGTCGAGCGCCACGTAGGGCACGTCCGCCACGACCTTGCCGTCGCGGACGGACACCCGCTCCGCCAGCGCGCGCGTGGACGCGAGCAGCGAGCGGTCGTAGGCGATGTCGGCGGCGTC
>CBIHRX010000313.1:0-7465 GCA_966212555.1 uncultured Massilia sp. | reverse complement strand
CAGCGACCAACGGATTAAAAGTCCGCTGCTCTACCAACTGAGCTAACGACCCGAAAGAAGCAAGATTATAGGGGGTAACTGCGGTCGTGTCAAACGGCTTACTTCAGCGCCGCCAGCCGGTCCTTGGCGGCCTGCGCCGCGGCCGAGTCCGGGAACTTCGATACGAGCTGCTGCAGGGCCTTCTTGGCGTTCTTCTTGTCCTTCAGCTCGGTGTAGCTGGAGGCGATGTTGAGCATGGCGTCCGGGGCCTTGGCGCTCGTGCCGTAGTTGGCGACGACGGCTTCCTGGGCGGCGATCGCGTTCTTGTAGTCGCGCTGGGCGTAAAAGGCGTTGCCGAGCCAGTACTGGGCGTTGGCGGCGTAGGCCGAGTCGGGGAAGCGGCGGACGAAATCCTGCAGGGCGCCGGCGGCGGCCTTGTAGTCGCCCGATTTGAACAGCTCCATCGCGCCGTCGTAGGTTTTCTTTTCCGACGGCAGGACTTCGGCGGTCTGGCCGTCGATCGTTTCCTGGCGCGGTTCGAGTTTCTTGATGCGGGCGTCGAGGTCCGCGTACAGGTCTTTCTGGTTCTTCTGGGCGTTGGCGATCTCGTTCGCGAGGACTTCCACCTGGCCGCGCAGGCGCGAAATCTCCTGCATGGTCTGTTCGTGCTGGTTCAGCATGTCGACGCCGATCGACTTGTCGGCCTTGTTGTCGACGCGGGCATTGACGTCGCGTGCCAGTGCATCCACCTTGGCGCGCAGGTCGAGGATCGCCTTGCGGGCTTCATCGTCGTCGAGCAGGCCGGCGTTCGCGTGCAGGGGCAGCCAAGCGGTGAGGGCAAGGGCGACGGCGGCGAGACGGAACTGGAACGGTTTGATCATCATGACTCTTTCTAAATCCAAATGGAAACGGGGCGGGATGCAGTCTGCACCGCATCCCGCCCCGCTGTCAATGCACTGTTCTGGACAGACTCGACAGCGTCCCGATTATTGATACACGATATCGGCGCGGCGGTTTTCAGCCCAGGCAGCTTCGTCGTGGCCGGTGGCCGTCGGTTTTTCCTTGCCCAGCGAAACGGCTTCCATCTGGCCGTCCGAGACGCCCAGGGCAGCCATCGACTTGCGCACGGCTTCTGCACGCTTCTGGCCCAGGGCCAGGTTGTATTCGGTGCCGCCGCGTTCGTCGGTGTTACCCTGGATCAGGATCTTGCGCTGCGTGTTCTTGGTCAGGTAAGCCGAGTGGTTCTCGACGACCGGCTTGCCGTCGTCACGCACGACGTAGCTGTCGAAGTCGAAGTACACGCTGCGGTTCGCCAGAACGCCTTTCGGGTCGTTCAGCGGGTCGACGGTCGCGGTCTCGACCGGACGGATCTCACGGGTGTCGGCCGGCGGGGTCGGTGCTTGTGCGACCGGCTTTTCTTCGACTTTCGGGGCTTCCTGCAGCTTGGTCGACGAGCATGCCGACAGCAGGGCGGCGGCAGCCACGATGAACGCTACACTTTTCACATTACGCATGGTTTTTCTCCTGGTCAAAAAATTTTACTTCATAAACGGGCCCCAGCTGGGCTCCCGAATGTTTCCCGCTTGGGTGCTCAGGCGCTGCTTGACGCGTCCGTCGACCGACACAACGGCCAATGCGGTACGCCCGCCACCCCTCGTCGCATACATGATGTATTTGCCGTTTGGCGAAAAACTCGGTTCGGTGGCCCCATCGGCCAAGCGTTGTTCCTGACCGGAAGCCAGGTCCATCGCATACAGAGAAAAACCCCCATCGCGTTGCGAAATCCACGCCAGCGTCTTGCCGTCCGGGGAGAGTCGAGGGCTGATATTGTAGTTGCCGTTGAACGTGACGCGGGTTGCCTGCCCGCCGTTCACGCTCATCTTGTAGATCTGCGGACCGCCGCTGCGGTCGCTGGTGAAGTAAATGGTCTGGCCATCGGCCGCGAAGCGCGGTTCGGTGTCGATGCCGTTGCTGTTCGAGACGCGGCGCAGGCCGGTGCCGTCGGCATTCACGACCCAGATCTGCGTATTGCCGGTCTTCGACAGGGCGAGGGCCAGCCTCGTGCCGTCCGGCGACCAGGCCGGTGCGGAGTTGTTGCCCTTTTCGTTGGCGATGACGGTACGCTGGCCCGTCACCAGGTTCTGCACATAGATCACGGGCTTGCGCAGTTCGAACGAGACGTACGCGACCTTCGTGCCGTCCGGCGACCACGACGGCGAGATGATCGGCTCGCGGCCGTGCGCGGCGACTTGCTCGCCTTCGCCGTCCGCATCCGCCACGACGAGCTTGTAGTCGCGCGCGGCCGGGTCCTGCTTCACGTACGTGATGCGGGTCGAGAAGATGCCGCGCACGCCGGTCAGTTTTTCGTAGACGTCGTCGGCGATGCGGTGGCCCTCCAGGCGCGTGTTGCGCGCGGTGACGGCGTCCGACAGTTGCGAGAGCTGCGACTGCTTGACGGTGTCCAGCAGTTTATAACGCACCTGGAAACGGCCGTCCGCGAGACGCTGCACCGAGCCCACGACGAGCGCGTCCGCACCGCTGGCCTTGAACGCGGCCAGGTCGATGTTGGCGGTGTCGGAAATGGTCTGGCGCGCGTCGATGACCTTGAATACGCCGCTGCGTTCGAGGTCGGCACGGACGATGGCGGACACCTGTTCGGGTGCCACCGATTCGTCGGCGAATGCCGCGACTGCGACCGGGATCTGGTTGCTGCCCACGCCGGCGATTTCGACTTTCAGCTGGGCATGTGCGGCCACGCCCATCAGGAGGGAGGCCGAAAACAGCAGGGTATGTAGTTTCTTCATGTTTCTCTCAGCAATGGTTAAGGTCGGAACGCGATCACTGCAGATCCTTCATATGGAACTCGATCACGAGGGAACGCTCTACCGTACCATCTTTCTTCTTTGGCAGTGGGGACGATTTGGTGATGCCCTTTTCGACGGCATCGTCGAATGACGGCACGCCGCTGCTCTTGATCTTCTTGACCGAAATGATCTCGCCGGTCGGCAACTGCTCGACGCGGAACGTCGCCGTCGGATTGCCCGGTTCGTCGAGGCTGCCCGCGTACGACGTATTGCCTTTCACCTTGGCCGTGATGGCCGCGGTATAGCCCTTGTCGATGCGCGGCGCCGTCGATTTCTCGGCCGTGCCGGTACTGGTCGGATTGCCGGCCGCGCCCGTGATGCGGCGCATTTCTTCGGCGCGGGCGGCTTCCAGTTTCTTCTGTTCGGCGGCGGCCTTTTTCTTCTTCTCGGCTTCCTCTTTCTTTTTCTTTTCCGCTTCGTCTTTTTTCTTTTGCTCGGCTTCTTTCTTTTCAGCGTCGGCCTTGGCTTTCTTCTCTTCGAGTTCGCGTTCCTTCTTCTCGGCGAGCGCCTTCGCTTTCTTTTCTTCCGCGCGTTTCTGTTCCGCGCGCTTCTGTTCCTCAAGTTCGCGCTCTTCCTCGATCTGCTTGCGCTTCAATTCTTCCTTGCGCTTCTTCTCGCGCTCGAGGGCGATGTCCGGCTGCTTCGGCTGCGGTTTTTCGACGACCGGCGGCGGCTCCACGGCTTTCGGCGCGGGCTGCGGCGGCGGGGTCTCGGGTTCGGGTTCCGGCTCGGGGGCAGGGGCGGGCGGCGGGGCGGCGGTCTGCGTCGTCACGTCCCAGATTTCCGCTTCGACGGCGACGGGCGCGTTGTTCTGCCAGCTCACGCCGATCCACAGGAACGCCAGCAACAGGGCGTGCACGCCCACCGCCAGGCCGATGGCCGGCCAGCGGTTCGGTTCAGGCGGCACGCTGTAAGGCGCGCCGTTGCTGTTGCCGATATTGGTCTGCTTCGTTGCTGACATCAGTTTGTCTTCACTTCGTGGCCAGGCCGACGCGGTTGATACCCATCTTCTTGGCTTCGGAAATCAGCTGGATGACGTCATCGTATTTGCTGTCGCGGTCGCCAGCTATCAAGACCGGATAATCCGGGTGCTCGGCGTGGAGGTCGCGCAGGCGCGTGACGAGCGTCGAACGGCTCGACACGTCTTCCAGCGGCTGCGGATTCTTGCCCGTGATGCCGATCTGCAACTGGGCGTTCTCCCTGACCGCGATCTGGATGTAGTCGTCCGGCGGCTGCGTCGAGCGCTCGGCGCTGGGCAGCTTGATTTCGCTGGGGTTCTGCGTCGGCGGCACTGCCATGAAGATGATGAGCAGCACCAGCATCACGTCGATGTACGGCACGACGTTGATCTCGGACTTGAGCTTGCGACGGCTGCCCCGCAGGCTGCTGTTGAAGGCCATGTCGGTTCCTCGGGCGGCGATCAGCGCGACTGGCGCTGCAGGATGTTCGAGAATTCCTCGACGAAGCTTTCGAAGCGGATCGCGAGGCGGTCGATGTCGTGGGTGAAGCGGTTGTACGCGACCACGGCCGGAATGGCGGCGAACAGGCCGATGGCGGTGGCGATCAGCGCTTCGGCGATGCCCGGCGCGACCGTGGCCAAAGTCGCCTGCTGCACGTTCGCCAGGCCGCGGAACGCATTCATGATGCCCCAGACGGTACCCAGCAGGCCGATATACGGCGAGACGGAGCCGACGGACGCCAGGAAGTTCAGGTGCGTGTCCATCTGGTCCAGCTCACGGTGGAAGGCGGCGCGCATCGCGCGGCGGGCGCCATCCAGCACGGCGCCCATGTCGAGCGCGTCGCGCGACGCCTGCTTGCCCTTGATGAACTCGCCCATGCCCGCTTCGAAGATGCGGGCCAGCGGACCGCTCTGGTCGCGCTGGCTGCTGGCGCTCTGGTGCAAGGTGTGCAGGTTGCCGCCGGCCCAGAAGCTGCGCTCGAACTGTTCCGTCTGGCGGCGTGCGGCGCGGATCGCGAACAGTTTGCGGAAAATATATGTCCAGCTCATCAGTGAAATCGCGAACAGCAGGGCCATCAGCAACTGCACCAGCACGTGCGCATGGCGGATCAGTTCAATGAATGAGAGGTCTTGGACTGCGTTCATTGGATATATATTTGGTCAAATGGATGATCAGGCGGCACGCATTTTAGCAGCGGCAAGGTCGGGTAGGGAACGCGGACGCATCGTGACGGCATCGATGCAGCCGACTTTCACGTCGGCGCTCGAGAGCAACGTGTCGCCGCGCCAGGCTTGCTGGGCGAACTGGACGGAAGCGCGGCCGAGCTTTTCCACGTTCAGGGTCAGTTTCACTTCATCGTCCAGGCGCGCCGAGGCGACATAGTCGACGCTGGCATTGCGCACGACGAACAGCGCGCCGTCCTGGTCGCGCAGGGTTTGCTGATCGATGCCGAGCGAACGCAGCCATTCGGTGCGCGCACGTTCGAAGAACTTCAGGTAATTGGCGTAGTACACGATGCCGCCGGCGTCCGTATCCTCGTAATAGACGCGAACTGTCCAGGTGAAAACTGAAGGCATTTCAGCTGCCATAAATGAAAATGGGAAACATTTTACGCCATTTATACCCGTTATATGTGCGCCAGGGTACATATACATGGGTATGAGTCGCAGGCGTGAGAATGTGAGAGGCTCATGCCAAGCCAGCAACTGTAGCACTTTTTCATTTTCGACGGCGCCGCTGTTACAAAGCGAAAACAATTCGTTCGCCGGTCGGCCGATTTTTGTGTTTAAGGAAATCAGCCCGGGTTGCGCTTGATGTTGAGCGGACCGTAGCCCTGGCAGGTCGGCATCATCTCGATCTGGTTGATGTTGACGTGCGGGGGCAGGGAAGCGACCCAGTAGGCGGTCTCGGCGATGTCTTCGGCCGTCAGCGGCTGCGTCCCTTCGTAGACTTTCGCCGCGGCCGCGTCGTCGCGCAGGCGCACGTTCGAGAATTCGGTGCCGCCGCACAGGCCCGGCGCGATGTTCGTCGCGCGCACGCCCGTGCCCACGAGGTCGGCGCGCAGGTTCAGGGTGAACTGTTCGACGAAAGCCTTGGTGGCGCCGTACACGTTCCCGCCAGGATACGGAGTGCGGCCGGCCACGGAGCCGATGTTGATGACGAGGCCGCTGCCCCGTTCGACCATCGCGGGCAGCAGGGCGTGCGTCATCGTGACCAGGCCCTTGATGTTCGTGGCGATCATCGTTTCCCAGTCTTCCAGCGGCACCTCATGGGCCGGCTTCGTATTCAGGGCCAGGCCGGCATTGTTCACCAGGACGTCGATCTGGCGCCAGGATTGCGGCAGCATCGACAGCGCCTCCTCGATCGAGTTCTTGTCGGTGACGTCCATCGCGATCGGCAGGGCCGATTCGCCCAGTTCCTTGGCCAGGGCGTCGAGGCGGTCCTTGCGGCGCGCCGCCAGCACCACCTGGTGGCCGTTCTTGACGAAAGTGCGCGCCATGGCGGCGCCGAAGCCGGCCGATGCGCCGGTGATGAAAACGATCATGATGGGTTACCTGGCAAGGTTGCAACCGTGAGATTGTAGCCGAAATGACCATCCGGAGCAGCGCCGGCGGCCGGGTTGCCAGGTCGGCATCGGTTTCCTTGCCTGCCAACCGAACAATCCCGTACAATCCGGAGTTCCATTTACATCTCACGTGACTGGCGAAAACCGTGCGCTGCCGCCCGATCAGGAAAGCGATCGGCCTGCCGGTGCGTGGCGAAGGTGGGCACCCACCGGGGAACGTGAGATTTCAAACTTGCCGTTCGCCTGGGCAGCCACCGACTGGTACGCGTTGGTATCGCGGCTGCCCCGCATGTCTTTCGGCTCCCGCCTGTTCAGCGCTGACCGTTGCCTGGTTCTCTTATCGATTGGAGTTTTTTCATGTTTGCAAAAGATCACACGCTCGCCAAGGTTGACCCGGAACTGTTTGATGCCATCCAGAAGGAAAACAAGCGCCAGCAGGACCACATCGAGCTGATCGCATCCGAGAACTACACGTCGCCGGCCGTGATGCAGGCCCAGGGCTCGCAACTGACCAACAAGTACGCCGAAGGCTATCCGGGCAAGCGCTACTACGGCGGCTGCGAATACGTCGACGTCGCCGAGCAGCTGGCGATCGACCGCGTCAAGGAACTGTTCGGCGCCGAAGCCGCCAACGTCCAGCCGAACTCGGGTTCGCAGGCGAACCAGGGCGTGTTCTTCGCGATGCTGAAGCCGGGCGACACCATCATGGGCATGTCGCTGGCCGAAGGCGGCCACCTGACCCACGGCATGGCGCTGAACATGTCGGGCAAGTGGTTCAACGTCATCTCCTACGGCCTGACCGAGCAGGAAGACATCGACTACGAGCAGATGGAACGCCTGGCGCGCGAGCACAAGCCGAAGCTGATCATCGCCGGCGCCTCCGCCTTCGCCCTGCGCATCGACTTCGAGCGCTTCGCCCGCGTGGCGAAGGAAGTCGGCGCCTACTTCATGGTCGACATGGCCCACTACGCGGGCCTGATCGCCGCCGGCGAATACCCGAACCCGGTCCCGTACGCCGACTTCGTCACGTCGACGACGCACAAGTCGCTGCGCGGCCCGCGCGGCGGCATCATCCTGATGAAGGCCGAGCACGAGAA
>CBIHRX010000312.1:0-7489 GCA_966212555.1 uncultured Massilia sp. | reverse complement strand
CGATGCTCGTCAAGGACGGCATCATCGCCAAGGCCTTCATCGAGCCGGACAAGGATGGCGATCCGTTCGAAGTCTCGGACGCCGACACCATGCTGCGCTACATCAACCCGGACGCCGCGCCGCGCGAGCCCGTCGTCATGTTTTCCAAGCCCGGCTGCCCGTTCTGCGCGCGCGCCAAGGCCGTGCTGAAGGCGAACGGCATCGTCTTTACGGACATCCCGCAGGATGCGAAGATCACGACCAGCGTGCTGCGCGCCGTCTCCGGCGCCACCACGTGGCCGCAGGTCTTCATCGGCGGCAAGCTGATCGGCGATGCGGAGGCGGTCGCGGCGCATTTCGCGTCGCGCGCCCAAGAGGCGCAATAACGCCGGTCTCGGGAGAACACGATGGAAGCCGCAATCGTCTGCGCCGTGCTCGCGCTCGGCGTGCTGCTCGCCTGGCTGCTGCCGCGCTGGCGCCTGCGCCGCGTGCTGGCGCGTCCGCTCACGGCGACCCAGCTCGGCATCATCGAGCGCAACGTCGCGCAATACCGCGGCATGGCGCCTGGCCTGCGCGCGCAGTTGCAGCGCCTCGTCAAGCAGTTCCTGCACCAGAAGACGTTCGTCGGCTGCGCCGGGCTCGAGGTGACGGAAGAGATGCGCGTGACGATCGCCGCGCAGGCCTGCCTGCTGCAGCTGAACCGGCCCAGCCGCGTGTATCCGGGCCAGCACGCCGTGCTCGTCTACCCGGGCGCCTTCCTCGTGCCGCGGCGCGAGCACGACGCGGCCGGCGTCGTCACGGAAACGCGCCAGGACCTGCTGGGCGAGTCGTGGGGCGACGGGCGCGTCGTGCTGTCGTGGGAACACGTGCGCCGCGCGGGACTGGCGGCCGAGGGCACGCACAACGTCGTGCTGCACGAGTTCGCGCACCAGCTCGACAGCGAATCGGGCAGCAACAATGGCGCGCCTTTCCTCGGCAGCCCGGAGCGCTACCGGAGCTGGTCGGAAACGCTGTCGCGCGATTTCGCCCTGCTGCGGCACGACGCCTCGTGGGGCCAGCGCGACGTGCTCGACCCGTACGGCGCCACGAATCCGGCCGAGTTCTTCGCCGTGGCGACGGAGAGCTTCTTCGAGCAGCCGCACGAGCTGGCCGCGCGGCATCCGGAACTGTATGCGGAGTTCCAGTCGTATTACCGCGTGGATCCGCGCGACTGGTTCCCCGCGCCGGCACCGGAACCGGAGCACTACGGCGTGGTCTACGGACAGTGGCAGTAGGCTCCGCTGCGTGCGCTCGCGTACAGAGACCGAGCCCGGCGGGAGGCATCATGGCCACACCTTTTCATGCAGGAGGCCATCCATGTCCACGATCATTGCAGGGCACTTCCAGCTGCAGGATGACGTCGAGCGGGCGCGCCGTGCCCTGGTCGATGCCGGTTTCGCGAGCGAACGCATCAGCGGTTTCTACCTGAGCCAGCCGGGCCAGCACGACCTGACGCCGATCGGCGGCGACAATATCCACTCCCCGGGCGCCAAGGAATCGCCGGAAGGCGTGGCCCAGGGCGCGGGTGCCGGTGCGGCCGTCGGCATCGTGGCCGGTGCCGTGACATCCCCCGTGACCGGGCCGCTGGGCCCCGTGGTCGGCGGCCTGCTGGGCGCCCACGTCGGCTCGTTGTTCAGTTTTTCCAAGATGAAGGATGCCGGCGAACGCGAGGAGGGCGGCCGCGCGCCGGTGGAAAACCGTCCGGCCGGCATGCTCGTGGCCGTCGCCTTCGACGATCCGGGCCTGGAAGCGCGCGCCGTCGACCTGCTGCGCGACCTGGGCGCCCACCACATCGAGCGCGCCAGGGGCAATATCGTCGATGGCGACTGGGCGGATTTCGATCCGGCGTCGGCACCCGACATCATCCATTGACTTCACCCCCGCCGCGTTTGCGGCGGCCTCTTTGCGTTTCGTCAAGAACGGCTTTGTCCGTCACCCTAGACTCGGTGCTTCGTGCTGCGCACCCGGCGCGGCAGGTTGATGAGGGACGACGAAACCATGCACGATCAAAAAGTAGCCTTGGTGACTGGAGGAATGGGGGGACTGGGTACCGCGATCTGCCGGCGCCTGCAGGCGGAGGGGTTCCGCGTGGCGGCAACCTATTCACCCGGCAATGCCACGCCTGACGCGTGGCTGGCCGCCCAGAGGGACGAAGGATACCGCTTCACGACGTATCGCGTCGACGTCACCGACTACGGCGACTGCGAATGGATGATGCAGAAACTGCTGGCCGAAATGGGCCGGCTCGACGTGCTGGTGAACAATGCCGGCATCACGCGCGACCGCAGCCTGCGCAAGATGACCCTGGAAGATTGGCAGGCCGTCCTGCGTGCCGATCTCGACAGCGTGTTCAACATGAGCAAGCAGGCGATCGAGCCGATGATGGCGCAGAAATTCGGCCGCATCATCAATATTTCGTCCGTCAATGGCCAGCAAGGTGCGTTCGGGCAGACCAATTACTCGGCCGCCAAGGCCGGCATGCATGGCTTCACGAAGGCGCTGGCGCTGGAAATGGCGCGCCATGGCGTCACCGTCAACACGGTGTCGCCCGGCTACCTGCGCACGAAGATGGTCGAGGCCGTGCCGGCCGAGGTGATGAACGGCAAGATCCTGCCGCAGATCCCGATGGGCCGCCTGGGCGAGCCGGACGAGATCGCGGGCCTCGTCGCCTACCTCGTGTCGGAAGACGCCGGTTTCATGACGGGCGCCAACCTGGCCATCAACGGCGGCCAGCACATGTATTGAAGCTAGCGGCGCTCGGCCCGTGTCTGGCAATCGATGCACAGGCGCGCTTCGGGCCGGGCCAGCAGCCGCGATGCGCCGATCGGCTGGCCGCATTCCTCGCAATAACCATAGCTGCCGTCCTCGATCCGCGCAAGCGCCTGGCGCAGCTGGCGCATCTCGGCCGCGTGCTGGCCGGCCGCTTCGCGCGACAGGTCGTTCAGCAGGCGGACGGTGGCGCGGTCCAGCGGCGATGTCTCCACCTCGTCCACCGGTAATTCTCCCGCGTCCGGCTGCGGTTCCTCGACGCGGGACAGGGCCTCGAGGCGCTGTTCCAGCATCGTCTTGAGCAGCGCCAGCTGCTCGGGTGTGAGGGGTTCCATGGTCACGCGACAGGAAAGGCGTGACGACAGGCGCCGGACCCGGCGTGCGAAATGGCTTTCATGGATGTCCCCTCGTTCGTGTCATTGGAAGCCGCGCGGCGGCGATTTCAGTGTAGCGCGGAACGAGGGGCGTGGATACCGCCGCACGGCGGCGGCATTCAGGACGAGGAGGTGGGCAGGGGCGGCGCGTTGTCGATGGCGACGACGTCGAGCTGGGTCTTGAGGCCTTCGACGGCCGCGAGGATGGGCACGACCTGGCCCGTGCTGGCAGCCGCGGCCAGTCCCAGCAGGCGCGCGACGAGCGTGATGCCGTCGCCGATGCGGGTGATGCGCTTGATCTTGTCGGCGGCGTCCACCGTCAGCCGGATCAGGTGCGCCTGCGGCTGGCCCAGCGACGACACGATGCATGCCGCCGCCTCCGCATACAGCCGGTTCGCGCGCTGGCGCAATTCCATCTCGGCATTGAGCAGGGCGCGGGCGGCCATCTGCTCCGGTTCCGGCACGTCCTGGCCCTGGTGGCGGCGGATGTCGCGCATCACGCGCTGGTGAATGCTGTCCGCGCACTCCGACAGCTTGTCGGCCAGTTCCTCGACCTGGTGCGCGGTCGACAAGGCCTCGGCCGGGCTGGGCGGCGGCTTGGCGCCGTCCGGTTTCGGTGTCACGTCGTTTGCCATGATCTCTCCTCGTGCGCTCAATCGGACAGGGCGTCGCGCAGTTTCGTCAGGTCGCGGGCATAGGTCGCCAGCAGCTTGCGCACTTCGTCGCCGTGCAGGTTATTGAGGTTTTCGCGCAGTTTCTGATGGCCCAGGGCGACCTTCGTCAAGCCCTGGAGGGCCAGGTCGTAGCGTTTGTCGACCAGTTTGTATTCCGTCGACTTGTTGAGATAATGGACCTTGGCCAGGGTCACGAGCATGCGGTCGGACGTCCTGGTGGAAAAGGGGATTTCGACGTCGAAGATGCCGAGCACGGTCTTCTTTTCGTTGTCGTTGGTCTTGGCGTACAGGCGGGTCAGCTCGATCATCGATTCCAGCAACACCTGCACGTCGGCGTCGCCGTCGCGCACCATCGTCTCGACGCTGCGGTTCTGATAACCCGATGCGATCACGCGCGTCAGCAGCCGTGTGAGGCCCGTGTACGCGGCGATCTGGCGCTGCTGCAGGCCGGATTCCGCGTTCGCCTTGAGACCATTGCCGAGGTCGTCGATCCGGTCGGACAAGTCGTAGCGCGCATCGCCCGCCAGCACGCTCAGCGTCTGCATGTACAGCACGACGGTCTTCTGGATGCTGACGAAGTCGTCGTACACGGCACGCCGGCGCGCATCGTTTTCTTTCGCGATGCGGTCGGCGGCAGGCGACAGATACGGCTGTTCGCGTTCGTACGTGTCACGATAGCGGCGCGACAGTTCGCCGTAGCCGCCCAGCCTGGCCGACGCGTCGGCGAATTGCCGCACCTCCGCCAGGCTCACCTGGCCGGTACTGGCGCAGCCGCCGAGCACCAGGCTGGCGGCAAGGACGATCAGGGTCAAACAGCGTCGCAGGTCCATGGGTCCTTTCTGGACGGCAAAAGGCCGGCCCGAAAAGCCTTCATTCTTTCAAACCTGGCGCTGGCTGTTATTGCAAATGCTCAAGTCAAAGCTGCGCGCCAGCCCAGGCCGGCCACGGTGTCGCCCAGCGGAATGTATTCGCAGCCGACCCAGCCGTCGTAGCCCAGTTCGTCCAGGGTGCGGAACAGGAACGGGAAATTGATCTCGCCCGTGCCCGGTTCATGGCGGCCCGGCACGTCGGCCAGCTGGATGTGGCGGATCAGCGGCATGCGCTCGCGCAGCGTGTTGGCAAGGTCGCCCTCCATGCGCTGCATGTGGTAGATGTCGTATTGCAGGAACAGGTTCGGTACGGCAGCTTCGGCGATGATGGCGGCAGCCTGCGCACTCTTCGTGAGGAAATAGCCGGGGATGTCGCGGTCGTTGATCGGCTCGATGAGCAGGGCGATGCCGTGCGGTGCCAGCGCGGCGGCGGCGAAGCGCAGGTTGTCGACGAACGTCGCGTGCGCGCGCTCGGGCGCGACGTTCGGCGGCAGCTTGCCGGCCAGGCAGTGCAGGCGTTTCACGCCCAGGTCGAGCGCGTATTCCAGCGCCAGTTCGACGGTGTCCTGGAACTCGCCCACGCGGCGCGGATCGCAGGCCATGCCCCGTTCGCCGGCCGCCCAGTCGCCGGCCGGAAAATTATGCAGGGCCAGTTCCAGCTGATAGCGCTGCAGGCGGCCGGCGATCTGTTCCGTGTCGAAGGCGTACGGGAACAGGAACTCGACGCCGTCGAAACCGGCCGCGCGGGCGGCGGCAAAGCGTTCCAGGAAGCCGAGCTCGTTGAACATCAGGCTCAGGTTGGCGGCGAAGCGGGGCATGCGAAATCCTTGGGGTGAGATAACCCGCTATGCTAAACCATCGTGCTTGCCGGCGCATCGCGCAGCGCGCGCATCGGCGTGAACAGCCAGGCCAGCAGCGCCGCGCCCACGAGGAACAGGCCGGCGCCGCCGAACAGCGTCGCCAGGGTGACGCGGCTCGCGATCCACCCGGCCACAACGGCCGCCAGCGGGGCCAGGCCCATGAAGATGAACATGAACAGGCTCATCGTCCGGCCCAGCAATTCGCGCGGCACGCGCTGCTGGATCCACGTGAACACCGCGACCTGCACGAACCCGCCCAGCACGCCGATCGCGACGTTGATCAGCATGCCCTGCCAGCTGGCGGTGATCATCCCCAGCGGCACGAGGAGCATGCCCGCCATGCCGTCGATCAGCAGCAAGGTCATGCCGAGATTGCCCGCCCGTCGTTTCCCGGCGATGCCGCTCATGGCCATGCCCAGCAGCGCGCCGGCGCCATGGGCACCCATCAAGAGGCCCAGCGCGGACGCGCCGTGCAGGCGGCTGTTGGCCAGCAGCGGCAGGGCGACCTGCATCACGCCGCCGATCACGCACGCGCACAGGCCCCAGTAAATGAAACAGGTGCGCATCATCGTGTCGCGCCACACGGCGGCGAGACCGTCGGCCACCGACTTCAATACCGGCTGTTTGGCGGCTGGCGTGAACGGGTGCGGCTGGACCTTGGCCAGCGTCCAGGCGGAGACGGCGAAACTGACGCAGTCGAAGCCGAACGCGAGCGCGAGGCCGCGCATGTGTTGCGGGCCGTCGCTGCCGTCGCCGGCCAGCGCGAACAGCAGGCCCGCCAGCAGCGGCCCGGCCAGCATCGTGATCTGGCGCAGCCCCATCATCATGCCGTTCGCAGCCTGCAGGTGCTGCGGGGCGACGGCATGCGGCAGCATCGAGGTGCCGGCCGGGATGCTGAACGCCGACGCGAGCGACAGGCCCAGCGCCAGCGCGAGCACGACGGGCAGGTGCGCCTGGCCGGTGTAGACGAGGACCGCGAGCACGGCCAGCAGCACGGTGTTGACGTGCTTGGTGAGCATCAGGATGCGCTTCGGCGAGTGGCGGTCGACGAGCGCGCCGCCGAACAGGATCAGGATCGCGCGCGGGATGCCCATCAGCGCGACGGCCATGCCCAGCGCGACGGGATCGCCCGTCAGCTTCAGCACGAGCCAGGGCAGGGCGATCTGGGTGAACTGGTCGCCGAGGGTGGAGACGACGCCGCCGCTCATCAGCCAGGTGAAGTTACGGTCGCGCAGCAGGGCGGTGCGCGGGTTCGATGCGTCTTGCACGGTCGGTCTCCTTGGCGTCGTGCGGGCGTGCGCCGGCCTGGCCGGCACGCCATCGTGTTGGTGGTACGGAGGTGGGTCAGCGCTGGATGCCGGCGATCTGCGCGAGCAGGTCCGACGTCGCCCGCAGCTGGTCGCCGGACGGCGCGCCCAGCATGGCGCGGCTGATGTTGTCGACGACGGTCGTCGCGTTCGTCACCAGTTCGTCGCCGGTCGGCGTGATCAGGGCGTAGCCGACGCGGGCGTCGCGCGGGTCGCTCTGGCGCGTGACGAGGCCGATCTTTTCCAGCGGGAGCAGCGAGCGGGTGACGCCGGACGCGGTCAGGCCCAGCCGGTCGGCCAGGTCGACCCGGCGCAGACGCCCGCCCGGCGCGCGTTGCAGGTGCAGCAGCAACTGGTAATCGGCAAAGCTGATGCCGTGGTGACCGCCCAGCGCGCTGTCGAGACGACGCACGAGCGTCGCCCAGGCACGCGCGAGGCGCAGGCAGAATTCGGTGGTGAGGCTGTCGGACATGATCGCTCCAGGTACTTAATGGTTACTTGATTCGTCAAGTATATGAATAATATCGACCATTGGCAAGTACTTGAGTGCGCAAATATTTCCAAAAACCGGGGTCAGACCCTAATGCCGCTAAGTTAAACTTTCTTTGTTAGTCTTTT
>CBIHRX010000311.1:0-7510 GCA_966212555.1 uncultured Massilia sp. | reverse complement strand
CCGCGCCCGGCCCCCCCCCGCGCTGGGGGGGGGCCCGCCCCCGCGACGCCCCCCCCCCCGGGGGCGGGGCCGCCCCCCCCCCCCCCCCCCCGGGACTGGTCAATAGGCGGTAACCGAGAAGTTACGCGCGCCGAAATCCATGCCGCCGGACGACGACGTGATCTCGAACCCGTACTGCACGTCGCCCAGCGTCACGTTGCCGATCCAGCCGAGGTTCTGCAGGTAGCGCATGATGGCGAGGATGTCGACGGTGGTGTTGTTGGTCTTCGTCGTGCGCAGGAACGAGTACACCATGTTGCCGCCGTTGTTGCCGCGGTAGACGTTCCACGTCGCGCCGCCGACGTTCACGTTCGTGTACACGGGGATGGCGCAGCCGGCGGACGTCCAGTTGTACGAGACCGGCTTGACGTTGCCGCAGCCGCCCGACGTCCCCGTGTAGTTCAGCCACAGCATGATCTCGTTGGCGTGGTTCGAGTCCCAGATGTCGTACGTCGATTCCCACGCACCGCCGGCAGGCGTCGTGGCCGACACGACGGACGTCACGCGCGACAGCGCGCTCAGCGTCTTGCCGACGTAGAAGCTGATGTGCGGATAGGACTTGATGCCGCCGGTGTTCGGCTGGTTGGACCACACGCCCCAGTCGGCCGGCGAGTTGACCCACAGCGTCTGCGGTCCGGCGCCCTGCCCCCAGATGTCGTTGTTGAAGTTGTACGCGCCCATCGTGGTCGACCCGTACTGCGCCGTGGTCGACCAGGTTGCCGCCCGCGCCGGGTCGGCGAGACTCGTTGCCAATGCCACTGCCGCTGCCGTGATGCAAAGTGCCTTCTTCATATAGTCTCCTTGATGTTCGCCCCGCCTGTTGCGGACCGCGACCGCCGTATCCGCATACGGCATCCGGGGCGTCGACGCCGCATTCTTATTCTTATGTAACCGATTTCATCGTAGGGACGGTGTCAGACGGAGTCAATTGTGCCGACAGTGGTTGTTAACCGCTATCACGGAGGCATGCCATCTTCGTATGGCAAATGTGGATTTCGATATGGCTTGCTTAGTCGCGCACCTTGCCGCGCAAGGCCTTCACCTGCCCGCGGCCGGCCTTGGCGTCGAGCCGGCGCCGCTGCGACCCGAGCGTGGGCCGCGTGGCCCGGCGCACGCTCGGGACCGCGGCGGCCAGGTCGACGAGCGCCTGCAGCCGCGCCAGCGCGTCCGCGCGGTTGCGTTCCAGGCTGCGCGCGGACTGCGCCTTGACGACGACGACGCCGTCGCGCGTGATGCGGGCGTCCGGCAGCGCGCGCAGGCGCTCCTTCACGTCCGCCGGCAGGGTCGACGCGCCGATGTCGAAGCGCGCCTGCACGGCGTTCGACACCTTGTTCACGTTCTGCCCGCCCGGGCCCTGCGCACGGATCGCGCTGAACTCGACGTCGTCCGGATCGATGGTGACGGGCGGGCGCATGCGCGATCAGCGGACCTGGTTGCCCAGGATCGCGCCACCCGCCGTGCCGAGCACGAACGGACCGTTCAGCGACGAGCCGTCGGCGTACGTGGTCGGCGTCTGCTGGGTCCAGCCGGACAGGTTGAACGCCGCATTGGTCTTGAAGCTGTACTGCGGCGCCGACGGATACGGCGACGGCTGCGCCACCTGGGCGCTCAGGCGGTAGAACTGCACGCCGCTGTTGATGTCGAGCGTCTTCTTCGCCGCGCACTGGGCCGGCGTGCGCACGACCTTCGTGAAGTACGCGGAGTTCTGCGGCGCGTACGGCGCCGTCGTGTTTTCCGGGTTGTACGGATTGGCGACCAGCTGTGCCTTGACGCCGCCGCGCGGTCCGGACACCAGCACGGCCGTCTCCTCGTCGACGCCGATGCCCAGCACCTGGTCGAACCGTTCCACGCCGCCGGGACAGCCGTCGCCGATGCGGGAGACGAAGCCGATCAGCCGGCCCAGGCGGTCGCGCGTATTGAAATGGTCGTCGGTGATGGTCTTTTCCAGGCCCGGGATGCTGATGAAGCTGCCGGTCTGGATGAACTTGCCGGACGACGTGTTGAGCGGATCGATCGTCATGTAGCGGTTGAACGGGTTGGCCAGCGCCTCGTCCGACGTCACCGTGTCGTTCAATGCCGCGAACGCGTACTGGCCCAGCATCGCGTTGCCCGCGCTCGTGCCGCCGATCGGGATGCCCGCGTCGACGGCGCGCTGCAGCGCGGCGGCCAGCGGCGTGCTTTGCCAGTACTGGTAGTAATCCGCCTGGTCGCCGCCGGCGATGAAGATCGCGCTCGCCTTCCCGACCACGTCCAGCACGAACGGATCCGCCGCCGCGGTACGGCTCGGGACCACGAGCGTCTCGACGGAGGTCACGCCGAGGTCCAGGCCGCCGACCATTTCGTAATTCCGGCTCGTCGTCGTGTCGACCGTGCCGAGCCGGCTGTAGATATACGGGTTGTAGGCATCGCCGCCCGTCGCGCGCAGGATCACGAAGCGGCCGCCGGTGGCCTTCGTGATGCCGGCCTGCGCGATCATCCAGCGGAACGCCTCGGCCACGTCGTAGCCGCCGCCCATCAGCACGACGGACGGCGTGCAGACCGTCTCCCAGCACGACACCGGTTTCGCGCGCACGGGCGTGGACGGCGAGCCCACGTAGGTGTACGTGTACCTGGGACCGGCGTGCGCCGCTTCGGCGGCGAGCAGCGGAGCGATGGCGAGCAGGGCGCGGGCGGCCTGGGATTTCAGCGTGGAAGTCATGAGGGCTCCAATGGGCAATGGGTTCGGGACGGCAGGCTCAGCATATTATCTTTTTTGCACCGCCGGAACCCGCTGCGCGCATGGATTGCCGGATTTTCGGCATTTGCGCCACACGCGGGCGGCGTGTATCGTCATGCCTGGCCCATGCCCCCGAGAGAACCGCACGATGAGTTTCGACCTGATGGTGTTCGCCCCCGACGCCGCCCCGCCCAAACGGCCCGCCTTCCTCGACTGGTACGAGGAACAGACACAGTGGACCGAGGGCCACGACTACGACGACCCCGCCGTCGCCACGCCCGCCCTGCAGGCGTTCTACGCGGACCTGGCGGCCGACTTCCCGCCGGCACCGGGCGACGTGCCCGAGCCGGCATCCGGCACCGACTACACGATCGGCCGGACACTCGTCTACATGTCGTTCCTCGACTGGGACCGGATCGACGCTGCCTGGGAAGCCGTGCACCGCCTCGCGGCGAAGCACGAGCTGGGCTTCTTCGACGTCAGTTCCGACCTCGCCGAAGTGTGGCTGCCCGACCGCAAGGGCGGGCTGCGCCTCGCCCACTCGGACTAGTCGGTCCCGCCCACGCGCGGGCTTTCCTGCGGACCGAGATAGCTCGGCTTCAGGCCGCCCGCATCGATCACGACGCGCTGCAGCACGAGGCCCGGATCCAGCGCCCAGAACTTCAGCGTGTGGCGTCCCGCCGTCTTCACCTCGTGCGCCGTCGTGAACTGCGCGACGCCGTCCGTGACGATCCTTTCCCAGTGCCGCAGCGATTCGTCCGCGTGCACGTCGACGATGCGCGGCGCCTCGTCGTCGATGGAGACGGCGTAGCGGAAGCCCGGTCCCGGCCGGAATTTCAGCGTGGGCGCCAGGGTCGCCTGCACATTCACCTTGCCCGGCTCGAACAGGTAGACGTCGTACTCGAGGCGCATGCCGTCCGACGGCGCCAGCGCGGGCGCGTCCACCGGCAGGGTCGTCATGCCGGACAGCGTGCGGCCCAGGCCCGGCACGCGCAGCCATTCGCGGCCTTTCGGCGCCAGTGCGCGGCTGTAGTGTTCCGCCTCGACGGCAACCGTGCCGCCGGTCTCGACGAAGCCCGCGACCTGGGCGCCGCGCCGGTCCGCATGGCGCAGCGGCACCTCCACGGCGGCCTGCCGGCCATCGGGACCGCTCACCAGCACGCGGCCGGACGTCGCGCCGGCCGGCACCCGGTCCCAGCGCACGTCGACGGCGATCCGCTGCGACTTGCCGGTCGTGCCGGACGATTCGCCCAGCACGATCCACGGTTGATCGGCACGCGCCGTCCACGCCACCGGCGCCGCGCCGCGGTCGAAGACGTCGATGTAGCGGCCCGACTTGTCGAACGGCTCGAACGCGGGCAGGCGCAAGGCGGACGTCTCCGGCCACGCGGCCTCCCCGCCCTCCACGGCCACGCCCAGCGCGGGCGCGGCCGGCAGCGCGATCTCGCGCACCTCCGGCATGATGTTCGTGGCCGGGTCGCGCCAGCTCGTGTAGCCGATGTGCGTCTGCGCCATCATGTGGTTCCATTTGCCGCCGTTGATGGCGTGGTACTCGCGCGAGATCGCGGCGTCCTGCGCGAACAGGTCGCGTGCGCGGGCGGCGAGGTCGTTCGTGTCCGCGCGGCCCTGCTGCGCATGCAGGCGGTTGGCCTGCACCGTCGCATACAGTTCGCCCAGCGTGCCGGACGCGCGCACGGGGTGCTCGACGAGCTGGAAGAACGAGTCGCGCTGCGCCGGGGCCAGCTTCGCCTTCACCCGTTCCGTGCGCGCGGCCAGCTCGCGCCAGTCGGCGACGATGCGTTCGGACTCGCGGTAGTTCGTCGCGCTGTACGTGCCCGGCTCCAGCTGTTCCGGCCGGCGGCGCCCGTTGTAGCGGGCATAGGTCTCGACGATGTCGGCGATCTCCGTCGCGTTGTCGGCGCCGAACTCGCGCGCCGCCCACAGTTTCAAATAGTCCGGCAGGCGCGACGCGGGCCACGCGGCCGGGTTCCAGGCGTAGGTGAGGAAGAACTCCGTCGGCACTTCCATCGGCTTCAGGTCGCCCACGTTCACGACCCACAGCCGGTCCGCGCCGAGGCGCCAGGCGAGGTGCATCTGCTCCCACACCTTCGGCAGCGGCGTCACGTTGATCCATTTGTAGGAACGCGGGCCGCCCACGTAGTCGAAGTGGTAGTAGATGCCCGCGCCGCCGCTGCGCTTGCGCTCCTCGGCGGTGGGAAGACGACGGATATTGCCCCAGTTGTCGTCGCACCAGAGCAGGGTCACGTCGTCCGGCACGCGCATGCCCTTCTCGTAATACTCCTGCACTTCCTTGTACAGGGCCCACACCTGCGGCACCTGCCCCAGCGGCTTGCCGGTCGTCTTGGCGATCATCGCGCGCTGGTCGGCCACGATCCGCTGCAGCAGCGCGACGTTCGACTCTTCCGACATCGGCTCGTCGCCGTCGCCGCGCATGCCGAGCGTGATGACCTTGTCGTAGTCCTTCGAGCGGTCCAGGCCCTGCTGCCAGAACTCGCGCAGCACCTGTTCGTTGCGGTTGTAATCCCACGGCCCCTTGCCGTACTTTTTCCACTCCGCGTGGGCGCGCATCAGCGGTTCGTGATGCGACGTGCCCATCACGATGCCCATCTCGTCGGCCAGCGGGCCGTTCTCCGGATCGTCGTCGTAGAACGCGTTGCCCCACATCGCGGGCCACAGGTAGTTGCCGCGCATGCGCAGGATCAGCTCGAACAGTTTGCCGTAGAACTTGTGGTTGAAGCCGCCGAATTTTTCCTTGGCCCAGCCGGACAGCGCCGGCGCTTCGTCGTTCAGGAAGATGCCGCGGTAGCGCACGACGGGCGCATCGGCCACGCGCGTGCCGGCCGCCACGGCGAGCACGTCGTGCTTCGGCGGCGCCACGTCGGCCCACCAGTTCCAGGGCGAGACGCCGATCTGTTCCGACACCGTGTACAGCCCGTAGATCGTGCCGCGCCTGTCGCTGCCGGCGACGACGAGCGCGCGCGCCACGCCCGGCAGCGGATTGCGCACCGTCTGCACGAGATAGCCTTCCCATTTCCCGCGCACGGCCTGCGCATCGATCCTGTTCTCGCGCGCGAGGCGGTCGATCAGCGCGCTCTTGCCGAGCGTGCCGACGATGACGACGTCCGCCCCCTTTGCCACGGCACCGGCGGACGCCAGCAGCGCGGGCCGGGTGCCCGCCACCCGTTCGATGTCCGCCTGCAGGTCGGCCGCCGCGCGGCGCACGCCCTTGAATTCATTGGGATCCACGATGATGCGGGCGGCATTGCCGGCACGTGCGAGCACGACGGCATCCTTGCCGGCTTCGAACGTGACGAAGGGACGCTCGCCCAGCGCCCATGCCGGGTGCGCGGCCGCAAGCGTCAGCGCCGCGGCGACGACGAGTGATTTCATAAGTCTCCTGATGTTGTTATAAGTGGTTTCAGCGCGCGATGCGGCACGCCTTGAGCTGCTCCAGCGGGACGGCATCCGCCATCGCCTTGTAGCCGGCGGTCGAAGGATGCAGGCCGTCGTTGTCGAGCGCCTTGAGCAGGTGGTCGGGCCTGGCCGGGTCGCGCAGCGCCGCATCGAAGTCGACGACGCCGTCGACGACGCCCGCCGTGCGGATCCACTGGTTGTACGCGCGGCGGTCCGCTTCGTTGTCCGGGCCCGGCGCGTAATAGCCGCTGCCGCCGTACGGGCTGATCGTGGCGCCCAGCACGCACACGCCCTGTGCGTGGGCGCGCGCGACGATCTGGCGGTAGGCCTGTTTCAGGTCGTCCAGCAGGGCCGCGCGCGCCGCCGGGGTGTCTTCCTTGTTCCGGTGCTGCACACCGAAGTCGTTCACGCCGATCATGACGATGGCGTGGGAGACGCCGGGCCGCGCCAGCACGTCGCGCTCGAAGCGGGACACGAGGTTCGGGCCCAGGCCGTCGCGCAGCATGCGGCCGCCGCCGATGCCCGCGTTGACGACGCCGACGTTCGTCATGCCGGCGCCGCGCAGGCGCGTCGCGAGGCCGTCCGTCCAGCGCGCATAGGTATCCGGGTTCACGCCATAACCGTCCGTGATCGAATCGCCGATCGCGACGACCGTGTGCGCCCCGGCGCGGTCCAGCACTTCGACGCCGGTGATCTGGTACCAGCGCGTAAACGTGTCGGCCTGCGGCCAGTTCGCGGCCTGCACCTGGTTGCCGGGCACGCGGAAGCTCGTCGCGCGCGCACCCGGGTGGCCCGTCTGGCGCGCCGGCGCCTGGGGAAAATGCAGCGAGATGGCGAGGTCGGCGCCCGCGGCATGCGGCAGGTCGACGGGATCGCTCAGGTATTCGGCGCCGGCCGGAATCGTAATGGACGCGGCGCCGCCGAAACGCAACGGGCGCAGGCTGGCGGCGTCGACGTCGGCCTTGCCGGGCGTGCGCGCCAGGGCGACACTGCCGGCATCGATCACGAGCGGCGCCGTGCCGAACACGTTGCTGAGCTTCACGCGCAGCTCGCGCCCGCTCAGCGACACCCGCACGACCTGGCGCAGGCTGGCGTCCTGCCACTGCGCGGCGGGCAGTTCGTTCTGGCCTTCCGGCACCAGTTGGGCACTGCCCCACGAGGCGACCCAATACTCGCCGGCGGGGGTTTGAACGGCGATGGCGGCACAGCCGCCGAGGGAAAGACAGAGGAGGCTGGCAGCCAGAATCGATTGACGGGACATCGTAATTCCTTCACACTGGGCAAATGGTTGCGCTACCATTCTAGTTTAGATCAATGTTA
>CBIHRX010000310.1:0-7523 GCA_966212555.1 uncultured Massilia sp. | reverse complement strand
AACGTGCAGTTCTCGATCAACCCGAAAGACGGCCGCATGATCGTCATCGAGATGAACCCGCGCGTGTCGCGTTCGTCCGCGCTGGCATCGAAGGCGACCGGTTTCCCGATCGCGAAAGTGGCGGCGAAGCTGGCCGTCGGCTTCACGCTGGACGAGCTGCGCAACGAGATCACCGGCGGCGCGACCCCGGCCTCGTTCGAACCGTCGATCGACTACGTCGTGACGAAGATCCCGCGCTTCACGTTCGAGAAATTCCCGACCGCCGACAAGCACCTCACCACGCAGATGAAGTCCGTCGGCGAAGTGATGGCGATGGGCCGCACGTTCCAGGAATCGTTCCAGAAAGCGCTGCGCGGCCTGGAAGTCGGCGTCGACGGCCTGAATGAAAAGACCCGCGACCGCGAAAAGATCGAGGAAGAACTGGGCGAGCCGGGTCCGGAGCGCATCTGGTACGTGGGCGACGCGTTCGCGCAGGGCTTCACGCTGGAAGAGGTGCACAACCTCACCAAGATCGATCCGTGGTTCCTCATCCAGATCAAGGAAATCGTCGACATCGAACTGTGGCTGGATCACCAGAAGCTGGACAGCCTCGACAAGCCGACGTTGTACAAGCTGAAGCAGAAGGGCTTCTCGGACCGCCGCCTGGCCTTCCTGATGCAGACGACGCCGGAAGCCGTGCGCGCCAAGCGCCACGAGTTCGGCATCCGTCCGGTCTACAAGCGCGTGGACACCTGCGCCGCCGAATTCGCGACCAACACCGCGTACATGTACTCGACGTACGACGAGGAATGCGAGTCGAACCCGACGGACAAGAAGAAGATCATGGTGCTGGGCGGCGGTCCGAACCGCATCGGCCAGGGCATCGAGTTCGACTACTGCTGCGTGCACGCGGCCCTCGCGATGCGCGAAGACGGCTACGAGACCATCATGGTCAACTGCAACCCGGAGACCGTGTCGACCGACTACGACACGTCCGACCGCCTGTACTTCGAGTCGCTCACTCTTGAGGACGTGCTGGAAATCGTCGACCTGGAAAAGCCGGAAGGCGTGATCGTCCAGTACGGCGGCCAGACCCCGCTGAAGCTGGCGCTGGACCTGGAAAAGAACGGCGTCCCCATCATCGGCACGTCGCCGGACATGATCGACGCGGCCGAAGACCGCGAGCGCTTCCAGAAGCTGCTGCAGGACCTGGGCCTGCGCCAGCCGCCGAACCGCACCGCGCGCACGGAACCCGAAGCGCTGGCGCTGGCCTCCGAGATCGGCTACCCGCTCGTCGTGCGTCCGTCGTACGTGCTGGGCGGCCGCGCGATGGAGATCGTCCACGAGCAGCGCGACCTCGAACGCTACATGCGCGAGGCCGTGAAGGTGTCGAACGATTCGCCGGTGCTGCTGGACCGCTTCCTGAACGACGCGATCGAAGTCGACGTCGACTGCATCTCGGACGGCGAGACGACGTTCATCGGCGGCGTGATGGAACACATCGAGCAGGCCGGCGTGCACTCGGGCGACTCCGCGTGCTCGCTGCCGCCGTACTCGCTGTCGCAGGCCACCATCGATGAACTGAAGCGCCAGACCTCGCTGATGGCGAAGGCGCTGAACGTCGTCGGCCTGATGAACGTGCAGTTCGCGATCCAGCAGTCGGAAGTCGAGGGCCAGACCGTCGACACCGTGTACGTGCTCGAAGTGAACCCGCGCGCGTCGCGTACCGTGCCGTTCGTGTCGAAGGCGACGGGCCTGCAGCTGGCGAAGATCGCCGCGCGCTGCATGGTCGGCCAGACCTTGGCACAGCAGGGCATCACGAAAGAGATCGTTCCGCCGTTCTACAGCGTGAAGGAAGCCGTGTTCCCGTTCGTGAAATTCCCGGGCGTCGACACGATCCTCGGTCCCGAGATGAAGTCGACGGGCGAAGTGATGGGCGTGGGCACGACCTTCGGCGAAGCGTTCGTCAAGTCGCAGCTGGCCGCCGGCATCACGCTGCCGACGACGGGCCGCGTGTTCCTGTCGGTGAAGGGTTCGGACAAACCGCGTACCGTGAAAGTGGCGCGCGACCTGGTCGAACTGGGCTTCTCGCTCGTCGCGACGAAGGGCACCGCCGCCGTCATCGCGGCCGCCGGCATCCCGGTCACCCCGGTCAACAAGGTGATCGAGGGCCGTCCGCACATCGTCGACATGATCAAGAACCACGAGATCGCGATGGTGGTGAACACGGTCGAAGAGAAGCGCAGCGCCATCGCCGACTCGCGCACGATCCGTACGTCGGCGCTGCAGTCGCGCGTGGTCACCTATACGACCATCGCCGGCGCCGAGGCGGCCGTGCAGGGCATGCGTCACCTGGACGAACTGCGGGTGTACGATTTACAAGGCCTGCATAAAACCTTAAACTAAGCGGCGATGCGGTAACATAGCAGCACCGCTTAGCAGTACCTAAGACCACAGAGTTCGCGCGGCTTGCGCCGTGCGGCTCTGTGGTTTTCACTTGGTACGTCCGCAAACACTGAGAACAGAATACGATGAACACTCCATTGACCAAATTCGGCGCCGAGAAGTTGAAGGAAGAGCTGCACCAGCTCAAGACCAAGGAGCGCCGCAACGTGATCGATGCGATCGCCGAGGCGCGCTCGCACGGCGACCTGTCGGAAAACGCCGAGTACGATGCCGCCAAGGAGCGCCAGGCCTTCGTCGAGGGCCGTATCGCCGAACTGGAACAGAAGCTGTCCACCGCGCAGATCATCGACCCGTCCACGCTGGATGCGGAAGGCCGCGTCGTGTTCGCCTCGACCGTCGACCTCGAAGACCTCGACAACGGCCAGAAGGTCACCTACCAGATCGTCGGCATCGATGAAGCCGACCTCAAGGAGAACAAGGTCTCCGTCACCTCGCCGATCGCACGCGCGCTGATCGGCAAATACGCCGGCGACGTGGTCGAAGTGCAAGCCCCGTCGGGTCCGCGCGAATACGAAATCCTGGAAGTCCGCTACGTTTAAGTTACCCGCGATGCTCGCCAACGCGCGCCTGCTGCTCGCCGCCCTGTGGGCGGGGAGTATCTGGGCGGTCAGCTACCTGGCCGCGCCGAGCGCGTTCTCCGTGCTCGACAGCACGCAGGCCGGCAATGTCGTCGGCGTCATGCTGACCCGCTCGGCCTGGCTGGCGATTGCGCTGGCCGTGCTGCTGGGGCTGCTGGTCGCCCGTGCCGCCGACCTCGATGCGCGCTGCAAGCGCTGGCTGTATGCACTGATCGTCGGCATGCTGGCATGCAGCCTGGTCGTCTACCTGGGCCTGCAGCCGATGATGGCGGCGATCCGCGAGTCGGCCGGGCCGGCCGGTGTGCGGGCCTCGAAGCAGTGGGGCACGTTCGCGGCGCTGCACGGGGTGTCGCAGGTGTTGTATCTTGCCGAGAGCATCTTGGGTGCGATCTTGATCGTGAAAGCTCGGTGATGCAAACGCCTGGTGGGCGGTGGCCGCCCACCCTACGTGTTCGCCGTAGGGTGGGCACCCCGTGCCCACCATGCATGCGTCGACGCATAAAAAAACCGGGGCAGCGGCCCCGGTTAATTTTTGGTGAACACGGCTTATTTCAGGGCCGTCTTCTTGGTACTGCTCTGGCGCGCCTTGGCGCGCTTGATGTTGCCGCCCTGGGTCACGCGTTCGTTCCCCTTCAGCAGCACTTTCTGGACGGTCGGCTTCTTGGTGCCGCTCGGGCTCGGCTTGACGATGGTGACTTCGCGCAGGCCCTTGCCGGACTTGGTCGAACGTTCCTTGACGGCGTCTTTCTTCGGGCGGTACAGCACGAGCAGCTTGCCGATGTGCTGGACCGGCGCGGCGTCGAGTTCTTCGCAGATGCGTTCGTAGATCGCGATACGTTCTTCGCGGTCGTCGCCGAACACGCGGACCTTGATGAGGCCGTGCGCGTCGAGGCTGGACGAGATTTCCTTCAGGACGGCCTCGGTCAGGCCGTCTGCGCCGATCATGACGACAGGATTGAGTCCGTGGGCTTCCGCACGCAGCGCTGCACGCTCGACCGGGGTAAGTTTGATCATGATGTTATTTTGAGATACCTATTAAAAGCAGTATTTTACGCGAATGGCCAAGAACAAATTCAATAAAAACTGGATCCACGATCACATCAACGATCCGTATGTCAAATTGGCACAGAAAGAGGGCTATCGTGCCCGTGCGGCCTACAAGCTGAAGGAAATCGACGAAGGCGAAAAGCTCATCAAGCCGGGCCAGGTGATCGTCGACCTCGGCTGCACCCCGGGCAGCTGGGGCCAGTACACGCGGCGCAAGCTGGCCGGCGGCGACGAGGGGGGCATCAAGGGCACGATGATCGGGCTGGACATCCTGCCGATGGAGCCGATTGCGGACATGCATTTCATCCAGGGCGATTTCCGCGAGCAGGAGGTGCTCGACGAGCTGGCCGGTGTTCTCGAAGGCCGGATGGCGGATCTCGTGTTGTCCGACATGGCGCCGAATCTCTCCGGTATTCCGTCGGCGGATGCGGCGCGCATGGAGGATTTGATCGATCTCGCTATTGAGTTCTCGCAAATGCACCTCAAACCTTCAGGGGCATTGTTAGTGAAATGCTTTAAGGACATGGGATTTACCCAGATCCTGGAGAAGTTCCGCACCGAATTCAAGGTCGTCAAACAGATCAAACCCAAGGCCAGCCGCGACAAATCCTCGGAAATTTTCCTGCTGGGGCGTGGTCTGAAGAATCCGGCTGCCTGAAACTGCGAAAATCGGCGGAGACGCCCTTGATTTCCTGCGGTGCAACCGCACATCAGCAAAGGACAGCCACGTCTGCGTACATGATGGCTGCGCAACGGAAATAAAAACCGGCTATAGTGGAGCATAGGCACACTATGGGCGTCGTGCGTGGCACGGGCTGCTTATTGCGGTAAAATCTGCCTTTGAAAAAATGGGAAAAGATGCGTTCGCATCAGAGGAGTCTTCGTGAATAATATGTTTTCCAAATCCGCCATCTGGGTGGTCGTCGCGCTGCTGTTGTTCATGCTGTTCAAGCAGTTCGACAACCACAGCGTCGCGGGCGGCAGCAAGACCATTGCTTATTCCGAGCTGCTCGATGACGTCAAGGCGAAACGCATCAAGGACGTCGTGATCGAAGGTTCGAGCATCACCGCGACCCGCACCGACGACACCAAGGTGCGCACCACCGCCACCATGCTCGACCGCGGCCTGATCGGCGACCTGCGCGACAACAACGTGCGCTTCGACGTCAAGCCGCCCGAGGAGCCGTCGTTCCTCCAGCAAGTCTTCATTTCCTGGTTCCCGATGCTGCTCCTGATCGGTGTCTGGGTGTTCTTCATGCGCCAGATGCAGGGCGGCGGCAAGGGCGGGGCATTCTCGTTCGGCAAGTCGAAGGCGCGCATGATGGACGAGACGAACAACACCGTCACGTTCGCCGACGTCGCCGGCTGCGACGAAGCGAAGGAAGAAGTGGGCGAGATCGTCGACTTCCTGAAGGACCCCACCAAGTTCCAGAAACTGGGCGGCCGCATCCCGCGCGGCGTGCTGATGGTCGGTCCCCCGGGTACGGGTAAGACGCTGCTGGCCCGCGCCATCGCCGGCGAAGCCAAGGTGCCGTTCTTCTCGATCTCCGGTTCCGACTTCGTCGAGATGTTCGTCGGCGTGGGTGCATCCCGCGTGCGCGACATGTTCGAGAACGCGAAAAAACATTCGCCGTGCATCATCTTCATCGACGAGATCGACGCCGTCGGCCGCCACCGCGGCGCCGGCATGGGCGGCGGCAACGACGAGCGCGAACAGACGCTGAACCAGCTGCTGGTCGAGATGGACGGCTTCGAGGCGTCGTCCGGCGTCATCGTGATCGCCGCGACCAACCGCGCCGACGTGCTGGACAAGGCGCTGCTGCGTCCGGGCCGTTTCGACCGCCAGGTGATGGTGGGCCTGCCGGACATCCGCGGCCGCGAGCAGATCCTGAACGTGCACATGCGTAAAGTGCCGATCGGCACCGACGTGAAGGCCGACATCCTGGCCCGCGGCACCCCGGGCTTCTCCGGCGCCGACCTGGCCAACCTCGTCAACGAAGCCGCGCTGTTCGCCGCGCGCCGCAGCAAACGCCTCGTCGAGATGAACGACTTCGAAGACGCGAAGGACAAGATCTTCATGGGTCCGGAACGCAAGTCGATGGTCATGCGCGAGGAAGAGCGCCGCAACACGGCCTACCACGAGTCGGGCCACGCGGTGATCGCCAAGCTGTTGCCGAAGGCCGATCCGGTGCACAAGGTCACGATCATGCCGCGCGGCTATGCCCTCGGCCTGACCTGGCAGCTGCCGGAACACGACAGCCTGTCCGGCTACAAGGACAAGATGCTGGAAGAGATCTCGATCCTGTTCGGCGGCCGTATCGCCGAGGAGATCTTCGTCGGCCAGATGTCGACCGGCGCCTCGAACGACTTCGCCCGCGCGACCAAGCTGGCCCGCTCGATGGTGACCCGCTTCGGCATGTCGGAAAGCATGGGCGTGATGGTCTACGAGGACGATCCGAACGAAGGCTTCTTCGGCGGCTCCGTGAAGACCATCTCCGAAGCGACGCAGCAAAAGGTCGATGCCGAGATCCGCAACATCCTCGACACGCAGTACACGCTGGCACGCCGCCTGCTCGAGGAAAACCGCGACAAGGTCGAAGTGATGACCAAGGCGCTGCTCGAATGGGAAACCATCGACGCCGACCAGATCAACGACATCATGGCCGGCCGCGAGCCGCGTCCGCCGAAGTCGGTGGTCCTGACCAAGCGCACGCCGCCGAGCGACAACGGCGTCGCCCCGAACGCGACCGCACCGGCCTGACGCGGCCCGGCCTGACCACCGGTCAGTTTCATCCAAAAGGCACCCCGAGCGGGTGCCTTTTTATTCTTCATTCCGTTGGCTTTTCGTCATGCGTCAATACCTGCAATGCGGCCGTTTCGGCTTTAACCTCGCCCAGCGGCCGCTGGTCATGGGCATCCTCAACGTCACCCCCGATTCCTTTTCCGACGGCGGCCGCTACCAGGCCCTCGAATTCGCCGTGGAGCGGGCCGAGCAGATGATCAAGGACGGTGTCGACATCATCGACGTCGGCGGCGAATCCACGCGCCCGGGCTCGCCCAGCGTCCCCGTCGACGAAGAACTGCACCGCGTCATGCCGGCGATCTATGCGTTGCGCGAACTGGGCTATCCGCTGTCGATCGATACCTGCAAGCCTGAAGTGATGCGCGAGGCGATCATCGCGGGCGCCGACATGATCAACGACATCAACGGTTTCCGGGCGCCCGGCGCGATCGAGGCGGTGAAGGACAGCGACTGCGGACTGTGCGTGATGCACATGCAGGGCACCCCGCAGGACATGCAGGCCCAGCCGGACTACGACGACGTCGTCGCCGACGTGATCGCCTTCCTGCGCGAGCGGATCGATGCGCTGCTGGCGGCCGGTGTGGCGCGCGAACGCGTCACGATTGATCCCGGATTTGGTTTTGGGAAGAGTGTCGAGCATAATTATGCTT
>CBIHRX010000309.1:0-7591 GCA_966212555.1 uncultured Massilia sp. | reverse complement strand
ATGATCGTTTCCTTATATCGTAAGATACATCTTAAGATACAGGAGCTAAGTTGATACTGTCAACCATTTATTTGCAGGGGGCGCTACACTGAGCTGCCGAAACATTTATGGAGAGATGGATGCCGATGGAATGGGATCGCCTGGTGTCGACGATGCGCCTGGGCCGCGAGGATGACCGGGCCGACGGCGGGAGCCGTACGGAATACATGCGTGACTGGGACCGCCTCGTGTATTCGAGCGCGTTCCGGCGCCTGCAGGACAAGACCCAGGTATTCCCGCTGTCGGACAGCGATTACGTGCGCACGCGCCTCACGCACAGTATCGAGGTGTCGTCGGTGGGACGGTCGCTGGGCATGTTGTGCGGCGAATTCATCAAGGAGCGCGAACCCGCGTTGTCGATGGCGCCGCAGGACTTCGGCAGCATCGTGGCGGCCGCCTGTCTTGCCCACGATATCGGCAATCCACCCTTCGGCCACTCGGGCGAGGCCGCGATCCAGTCATGGTTCGCCGAGCACGCGCAACGCTGGCTCGCCGACCTGGGCGAACGCGAACGCCAGGATTTCCTGCGCTTCGAGGGCAATGCCCAGGGCTTCCGCCTCGTCACGCGCTTGCAGAATGCCGTCGACCACGGCGGCTTCCAGCTCACCCATGCCGTGCTCGCGGCGTTCATGAAATATCCGCGCGCATCCGACCTGCCGTCGGCCAGGGACAAGATCAGCGAGAAGAAATTCGGCTATTTCGCGGACGACGCGGCGACGGCCGAACGGGTCGCCACCCAGGTCGGCCTCGTGCGCAAGGGCCCCGGCGCCTGGACGCGCCACCCGCTCGCGTTCGTGATGGAAGCGGCGGACGACATCTGCTACGGCATCGTCGACCTGGAGGATGGTCACCGGCTGGGCCGCGTGTCGTTCGACGAGGCGCGGGAACTGCTGTGGCCCATCGCCTTTCCGGGCGGCGCGGCCGCGAGCCCCTCGTACGGACAGCTGGCCGACGACACGGGCCGCGTGGAATACCTGCGCGCCCGCGCCATCGGCCATCTCGTGGGCGCCGCGCTGGAAGCGTTCCGCGAACACTACGACGCCATCATGGACGGCCGCTTCGAACAGGATCTCGCCGGCGCGTCCCGGTTCGCGCCCGAGCTGAAGGCGATCGCGCGGCTGTCGCGCGAGCGCATCTATGCGACGCCGTCCGTGCTGCAGATCGAGGCGGCCGGCTTCGAGATCCTCGGGGGCCTGCTGGGCAAGATCGTGCCGGCGCTCGTCAAGCCGGAAGCGGACCGGTCCGCGGCCGACCGCAAGATCGCGCAAATCATTCCGCAGCAATTCAGCCGCGGAACGACGCCATACACGCGCCTGCTCGGCGCGACCGACTACATTTCCGGGATGACGGACGGCTTCGCGCTGAAGCTGTTCCGGCGCCTGCACGGCATCGAGTTGCCGGGCACGATCGTTTAGCGCCCGGCGCCGTCAAGCACGCGCCGCACCTGGCGCGCCCGCTCTTCCACGCTGCCGTGCACGACCGTGTACGGAATGCGGCGCGCGTCGAGATCCTTCAGCACGAGTTGCTGGATGCGCCCGCGCCACGCTTCGTCCTCGCGCACCTCCTGTTCCTCGTACGGAATGTCATCCGCGCAAACGAACGTGTGGGCATAGCGCGCCCGGCACTCGTCCGCGCAGCGCAGCAGCTCGGCCGGGGGCGGATCGCCGACCTGGTGAAACTCGATGCCCAGCAGCAGTGTCGTCAGCGCATTCGTGTCGACGAACAGCCAGCGCCGCGCCTGCGCCATCGCGGCATCCTCCGCGGCGCGGTGCTTGACGGCGATCTCGACGTAATCGTCCGGCCCCAGCTTGCCCTGCTTGTCTTCCCAGATGAAGCGGCCGATCTCCGGCACCGCGACTGTGTCGTAGGCACGCGCCAGGTAGTCGGACAACGTCGACTTGCCCGTCGATTCCGCGCCCACGAAGACGACGCGCCGCACCGTACCGCCCTGCTCCACCATATCCCGCCTGCCGATCCGCGAATAAAGAGCGCAATCGTAGCCCAGAGCATGCGTTCTCACAACTTGGCAGGTATGATGCCCGAATGACAAAGCCCATCCACGCCGACGACTTCCTGCTGCGCCCCCTCGTCCCGGACGACGCGCCGGCGATGGCGGCCGCCGTCCGCGAATCGATGGCGACCCTCGGTCCGTGGATGCCATGGGCCCATGCCGCGTATGACGATGCCGACGCGCTGGCGTGGATCGCGTTCTGCGATGCCGCGCGTGCCGACGGCAGCGCGCACGAGTTCGGCATTTTCGAGCCGGACGGCCGGCACTACGTCGGCGCGGCCGGCTTGAACCAGTTCAATCGCCTCCACGGCTTCTGCAATCTCGGCTACTGGGTTCGCACCTCGGCCCGCGGCCGGGGCGCGGCACTGGCGGCCATCCGGGCACTCTCGCGTCATGCGTTCGAGCACCTGGGCCAGTCGCGGGTCGAAATTGTCGTCGCGGACGGCAACCTGCCCAGCCTCGACGTCGCCCGCAAGGCCGGGGCCGTGCACGAATGCCTCGCGCGCAACCGCCTCAACCTGCACGGGCGCCCGGTCGCGGCGCACGTGCTGTCGCTGGTGCCGGAAGCGACGGCGGACGCTTAAAACAGATCCATCTGCGCCGCCGCCGCGCTCGTCGGCTTGGCGACCGACTTCGGCACCACGAGCGGCCGGCGGAATTGCGAGCTGTCCAGCTTGTGGTAACGCCCCATGTAGCCATCCAGGCCCAGGCGCTTGCGGGCGTTCGTGAAACGCTGGCGGATCAGGTCGGCCCACACGCCCTCGCCCGTCATGCGCTTGCTGAAGTCGCTGTCGTAGTCCTTGCCGCCGCGCATGTCGCGGATGCGGTTCATCACGCGCTGGGCGCGGTCGGGGAAGTGGGCGTGCAGCCATTGCTGGAACAGCGGGTTCACTTCCCACGGCATGCGCAGCACCGTGTAGTGCGCGCCGACGGCGCCCGCGTCCTTCGCGGCTTCCAGGATGCGCTCGATTTCCGGTTCGGTGATGAACGGGATGATCGGCGCGACGCTCACGCTGACGGGGATGCCGGCTTCCGTCAGGGTGCGGATCGCGCGCAGGCGGCGGGCGGGCGCGGCCGCGCGCGGCTCGAGCGTGCGCGAGATTTCGCCGTCCAGCGTCGTCAACGTGATGGCGGCGCAGGCCAGGCCCTTTTCCGCCATCGGCGCGATCAGGTCGATGTCGCGCTCGATCAGCGACGACTTCGTGATCAGGCCATACGGGTGATTGCACTCGCCCAGCACTTCCAGTACTTCGCGCGTGAGGCGGCGCTCGCGTTCGCAGGGCTGATAGGCGTCCGTGTTGACGCCGATGGCGATGTTTTCCGGCACGTAGCCGGGCCGCGCCAGCTCGCGCCGCAGCAGGTCGGCCGCGTTCACCTTGGCGTACAGGCGGCTTTCGAAATCCAGGCCAGGCGACAGGCCCAGGTAGGCGTGCGTGGGCCGCGCGAAACAGTAGATGCAGCCGTGCTCGCAGCCCCGGTACGGGTTCAGCGAGACGCTGAACGGGATGTCCGGCGACGTGTTGCGGCTGAGGATCGATTTGGCGATCTCGTCCGTGACAGTCGTCTTCAGGGGCGCCGGTGCCTCGTCTTTCAATCCAGGCACGGTCCAGCCGTCGTCGAACCGCTCGCGGCCGTTCACTTCAAACCGGCCTTGCATGTTGGTGACGGCGCCGCGACCTTTCAAAGGCCCGTTGATGGGCACGACCTCGGCGGACTTTTGCGGGAACGGCAACACCACCTGGCTGACCGCCCGACTTGCGTTTGCTTTGTTGACCCGATTCACACGGCGCTCCTTAAATACTGTATGTTTATACAGTATAGTACGCCGATCTCAGGATGGGTTCAAGCGCAAAAAATAAGCAGCTTGTTGTTGCACAAAACCGTCAAACGCCTGCAGCAGAGGCCGGTATCGGTCGGCGTCGTCTTCCATCTGGGCCAGCGCGAGCGCGGCTGCTTCCAGGGAAGATAACTGGTGCGGCGCGTGCGCCTTGCGAATCCGATAAGCCGACGCGGGCACGTCGTGCAGCGCCAGGCGCGGCAGACGTTGCAGTTCTGGATTTACGTGGAGCATCTTGCGGCTCTTGCGCCAGGTGGCGTCGAGCACGACGAGCCGCAGCCGCTCGGGCGGCACCGGTTCGAGCACGGGCGGCGCGAAGCCTGATGTCTCGGGATACAGCAGCACCGGCACCCGCCCATCCGCGTACAGCAGCGCGTGCAAGTCAGCGAAAACTTCCCCCACTTCGAGGCGGCTGCCAGGCAAGCAAAGGTGCAGCAGCCGGGCACTGTTCTTGGCATTGTGCACCTCGAGCGGATGTTGCAGGATCAACAGGTCGACGCGGCTGGACAGCGGCCGCACCCAGGCGCAGATGCACGCGCTCTGCGCACGCAGGCAGGCGGCGCACGTGGCCCGCCTTGTAGAGGAAGATGAAACGGTCATGGGCGGCGATTGTAACGCCGCCGCCAAGCCATCACTGGCTGCCCATGCGCTGACCCGTATGCGGCGCGTCCGCGGAACTGATGGGCGAATCCGGCCGCAAGGTCTTGAGCGCCCGGCTCCACGCGACCACCTGGTCGAGCATGGCATCCACCGACTGCTCGTGGTGCTCGGCCGGATTGAACGTCGCGTAATTCTCGAAATCGGTGCGCAGCGACAGCATCACCTGGGCGCGCACGTCGGCCACCATCAGCTCGCCCATCACGAGGCGCAGGCTCTCGATGGCGCGCGCGCCGCCCGCGCTGCCGTAGCCGACGAAGCCCGCGGCCTTGTTGTTCCACTCCTTGTACAGGAAATCGATGGCGTTCTTCAGCGCCCCGGACGTGCCGTGGTTGTACTCGGGCGTGACGAACACGAAGCCGTCGAAGCCCGCGATGGCGGCGGCCCAGGCCCGCGTGTGCGGCTGCGCATACTGCCCCAGCGACGGCGGCACGGGTTCGTCCAGCAGCGGCAGGTTGAAATCCTGGATGTCGACCAGTTCGAACACGGCGTCGGCGCGCATGCCCGCGATGTCCAGTACCCAGCGCGCCACGTCCGGCGCCTTGCGGCCCGGCCGGGTGCTCCCGACGATGATCCCGATCTTGATCATGCTCCCTCCTCCATGTCGATGTTATTGGTTCCAGCCGCCGCCCAGCGCGCGGTACAGGTCGACGTGCGCCTGCAGCCAGGCTGCGCGCAGCTGCAGCGCGGCGTTGTCCGCGCCGAAGGCGTTGCGCTGGGCGTCCAGCTCTTCCAGGTACGACGAATAGCCGTTGCGGTAGCGGTTGTGGGCGATGCGCAGCACTTCCGCGGTGGCCACGCGGCGCGCCTCGGCCTCGTCCAGCTGCTCGCGCAGGCGCTGCACGGCCGTCAACGCATTCTCCGTGTCGGCAAACGCATTGCGCACGGCGGCCTCGTACGCGAACACGGCGCGGTCGCGCAGCGAGGCGCCGATCTCGGCCTGGGCGCGCAGCCGGCCCGCGTCGAACAGCGGCGCCAGCACGCTGCCGCCCACGCTCCACAGCGTCGTCGGGGATGACAGCAATGTCGGCAAATCGTTCGCATACGCGCCCAGCGACGCCGTCAGCCGCAGCGACGGCAGCATCTGGTCGCGCGCGGCGGCAAGACTCGCGTCGGCGGCGGCGAGCGCGCGTTCGGCCGACGCGATGTCGGGCCGCCGGCGCAGCAGCTCGGACGGCAGGCCCGGCTGGATGGCGGGCGCGTTCAGGCGGACGAGCTCCGTACCGCGTCCGACCGGGCCGGGATTCGCGCCCGCGAGAATGTCGAGGGCGTTTTCCTGCTGCGCGATCGCCCGCTCCAATTGCGGCACGACGGCCGCCGTCGCGCGGTACTCGGCCTCCGCCTGCGACAATTCCAGGCGCGAGCTGTAGCCGACCTCGAACTGGCGCCGCGCCAGGTCCAGCGAGCGTTGGCGCGACGCCAGGGTCGCGCGCGCGAGGTCCAGCTGGGCGTCGAGGCCGCGCAGGTTCAAATAGCCCGACGCCGTGTTCGCCGCGACCGACAGCGCCGTCGCGTCCGCCGCCGCCTGCTGCGCCGCGTAGTCGAGGCGCGATGCCGCCGTCAGGCTGGCCGTGCGGCCGAACGGATCGAGCTCGTAGGCGGCCTGGAACGCGCCCTGGAAGGACGTCGTATCGATCGGCGTGCCGAACGGCCCGATCACGCGCGCCCGCGTGGGCGTGAACCCCACCGACAAGGTCGGCGCCTCGGCCGCGCGCGCCACCTGGACGCGCGCCCGGTATTCCTGCAGCCGCGCCTGCGCCGTGCGCACGTCGTTGTTCCGTTCCAGGGCTTGCGCCACGAGGCGGTCCAGCGCGGGATCGGCGAACGCGTGCCACCAGTCGCGCTCGACGGGTGCGCCCGGCCCCACCTGGCTTCTCCACGCGGGCGGCACGACGAGCGTCGCCTGCGGCGGCGGCTGCACGGGGATGCGGCAGCCGGCCAGCAGCGCGGCGCCGCCGCACAGGAACAACCGGCGCCTCATCGGGCCTGCCCTTTCGCTTTCGTGTCGATGCTGGCCACCACCGACATGCCCGGCCGCAGCCGCGCCGCCAGTGCCTGGTCCGGGTCGATGCTGATGCGGACCGGGATGCGCTGCGCGATCTTGACGAAGTTGCCCGTCGCATTGTCCGGCACGATCACGGAAAACTCGGACCCGGTCGCGGGCGAGATCTGCTCGACGTGGCCGCGCAGCCTGGCGTGATTCAGCGCGTCGACCGTGAACGTCACGGGCTGGCCCAGGCGCACGTCGGCCATCTGCGTCTCCTTCATGTTGGCGACGACCCACATCGTCCGCGGCACGAGCGCCGTCAGCTGGGCGCCCGCGTTGACGAAGGCGCCGAGGCGCACGCTCACCTGCCCCAGCTGGCCGTCGCGCGGCGCGACGATTCTCGTGTTGGACAGGTCGATCTCGGCCAGCCGCACGGCCGCCTCGGCGTTGGCGACGGCCGCTTCCAGCGACGCGCGGTTGACGTCCACCGTGCGCAGGTTCTGGCGCGAGATCTCGAGTGCCGCGCGCGCCTGCTCGGCCGCGGCGACGGTTTGCGCGCGGGTGGCGCGGGCGGCGTCCCGTTCGCGCGCGGACAGCGAACCGTCGGCCGCCAGTTCTTCCACGCGGCGCAGGTCGGCATTCGCGCGCTGCGCCTGGGCGGCCGCGTTGGCGACGGCGGCCTGGTTCTGCGCGATGGTCGCGCTGGCCGTGCCGCGGCTCTGCGCGAAGTTCGCGAGCGCGGCGCGCGTGGTCGCCAGCTGCGCCTTGGCCTGGTCGAGTTTCTGCTGGTAGATGCGGTCGTCGATGCGCATCAGCAGTTGGCCCTGGCGCACCACCTGGTAATCCTGCACGTCGACCTCGACGATGTAGCCGGACAGTTGCGGACCGATGATCGTCACCTGGCCCCGCACGAGGGCGTTCTCCGTCGTCTGCAGGGCGCTGTGAAATGGCGGCAAGTTCCAGGCGTACAGCACGATCAGGACGCCGATCAGCGCGATGAGCGCGAACAGCAGGCCGCTCACGATGACGTTGCGATTCGACGTTTGCTGCGTGGTGGTGG
>CBIHRX010000308.1:0-7605 GCA_966212555.1 uncultured Massilia sp. | reverse complement strand
ACCGGCAAGGACACGCAGAGCGGCCACTGGGAAATCGCCGGCGTGCCCGTGCTGTTCGACTGGGGCTACTTTCCGAAAACGGTACCCACGTTCCCGCAAGAGCTGACCGATAAGCTGGCCGGGATCACGAACGTGCCGGGCTGGCTGGGCAACTGCCACGCGTCCGGCACGACCATCATTACGGAGCTGGGCGACGAGCACGTCGCGACGGGCAAGCCGATCATCTACACGTCGGCCGACTCCGTGATGCAGATCGCCGCGCACGAAGAACATTTCGGCCTCGAGCGCCTGTACCAGGTGTGCGAAGCCGCGTATGAACTGGTCAAGCCGTACAACATCGGCCGCGTGATCGCGCGTCCTTTCACGGGCAGCAACGGCAACTACAAGCGCACGAGCAACCGCCACGACTACGCCGTGCCGCCCGTCGCGCCGACCCTGCTGGATCACGTGAAGGATGCAGGTGGCGAGGTCATCGCGCTGGGCAAGATCAGCGACATCTTCGCGGGCCAGGGCGTCACGCAACTCATCAAGGGCGCCGACAACATGGCGCTGTTCGACCGCCTGCTGGACGTGGCGGACACCGCGCCGGACAAGTCGCTGACGTTCGTGAACTTCGTCGACTTCGACATGCACTTCGGCCACCGCCGCGACGTGGCCGGCTATTCGAACGCGCTGCACGAACTGGATGCGCGCCTGCCGGACTTCATCGCGAAGTTGAAGGAAGGGGATCTCGTCGTCATCACGGCGGACCACGGCTGCGACCCGACGTGGCCCGGTTCGGATCATACGCGCGAACATATCCCGATGCTGTTCTTCGGCCCGGCCGCGCCGGCGCGCGAGCTGCCCGTGTCCGACACGTTCTCCGACATCGGCGCCACCCTGGCGCACCACCTCGGCGTCAAACCCCTTGCCAACGGAACCGCTTTGCTATGAGCCCGAATCTGGATTTCAAACGTAATACCGCGATCGAGCTCGACCTGGGCTGGATCAACCACCTGAAGGTCAACCGCAACGCCGCCGACCGCCGCGCCGCCAGCCTGGCGAACCGCCGCACGGTCAAGAAGGAATACCAGGCCGCGTGGCTGATCCGCGCCGTCGAGTGCATCGACCTGACGACCTTGTCCGGCGACGACACGCCGGGCCGCGTCGAGCGCCTGTGCCGCAAGGCGATGCGTCCGCTGCGCGCGGACTTGATGCAGGCCCTCGGCCTGGAATCGCTGACGACGGGCGCCGTGTGCGTGTACCACGAGATGATCCGCCCGGCGGCCGAGGTGCTGCAGGGCCGCCTGCCCATCGCGGCCGTCTCGACCGCGTTCCCGGCCGGCCTCTCCAGCCTGGAAACGAAGATCCGCGAGATCGAACTGTCCGTCGCCGCCGGCGCCACCGAGATCGACATCGTGATCACGCGCCAGCACGCCCTGACGGGCAACTGGCAGGCGCTGTACGACGAGATGGTCGCGTACCGCCAGGCGTGCGGCGACGCGCACGTGAAGGCGATCCTCGCGACGGGCGATCTCGTCACGCTGGAGAACGTAGCAAAAGCATCGTGGGTCTGCATGATGGCAGGCGCCGATTTCATCAAGACATCGACCGGCAAGGAAGGTGTGAACGCGACCATTCCCGTGTCGCTGGTGATGGTACGCGCGATCCGCGAGTACTATGAACGCACCGGCTACAAGGTCGGCTACAAGCCGGCCGGGGGTGTGTCCTCCGCCAAGGCCGCATTGCAATACCTGACCGTGATGAAGGAAGAGCTGGGCAACGAATGGCTGCAACCGCACCTGTTCCGCATCGGTGCCTCCAGCCTCCTGACCGACATCGAGCGCCAGCTCGAGCACTACGTCACCGGCAGCTATTCGGCCGCCCATCGTCACGCGCAACCTTGATCGGACCTGTCATGCCCACAATTAAAGAGATTCTGCAAACTATGGATTACGGCCCCGCACCCGAGAGCACCAAGGAAGCGCAAGCGTGGCTGGAAGCCCATGGCCGCCGCTTCGGCCTGTTCGTCGACGGCGCCTGGACGGATGCTGCCGAGACGTTCGGCTCGTTCAACCCGGCCGACGGCAGCGAGCTGGCGCAGGTGACGCAGGCGAGCCAGGCCGACGTCGACCGCGCCGTCGACGCCGCGCGCCGCGCGCAGCCGGGCTGGGTCGCCCTCGGTGGCCACGGCCGCGCGAAGGTGCTGTATTCGCTCGCGCGCCTGCTGCAAAAGCATGCACGCATGTTCGCCGTACTCGAAACGCTGGACAACGGCAAGACGATCCGCGAAACGCGCGACGCCGACCTGCCGCTGGCCGCCCGCCATTTCTATCACCACGCCGGCTGGGCCCAGCTGCAATCGGAAGAATTCGCGGACTACCGCGCCGTCGGCGTCGTCGGCCAGATCGTGCCGTGGAACTTCCCGCTGCTGATGCTGGCGTGGAAGGTCGCGCCCGCGCTTGCCGCCGGCAACACCATCGTGTTCAAGCCGGCCGAGTACACGTCGCTGACCGCCTTGCTGTTCGCCGAGATCTGCCAGCAGGCGGGCGTGCCGGCGGGCGTCGTCAACATCGTGACGGGCGATGGCCGCGTGGGCGAGGCGATCGTGAACCACCCGGGCATCGACAAGCTGGCGTTCACCGGCTCGACGGAAGTGGGCCGCATCATCCGCAAGGCCACGGCCGGCACGGGTAAAAAACTGTCGCTGGAACTGGGCGGCAAGTCGCCGTTCATCGTGTTCGACGACGCCGACCTGGATGCGGCCGTCGAAGGCCTCGTCGACTCGATCTGGTTCAACCAGGGCCAGGTCTGCTGCGCCGGTTCGCGCCTGCTCGTGCAGGAATCGGTCTACCCGCGCTTCATCGAGAAGGTCAAGGCGCGCATGCAGAACCTGCGCGTCGGCTCGCCGCTCGACAAGTCCAATGACATCGGCGCCCTCGTCGACCCGGTGCAGCAGCAGCGCATCCACGGCCTCGTGGAAGCGGCGCGCGCCGAGGGTTGCGAGATCTGGCAACCTGCCGGTGAGACGCCGGTCGCCGGTTCGTGGTACCTGCCCACCTTGATCACGGGCGCCTCGACGTCGGCCACCGTATCGCAGACGGAGATCTTCGGCCCCGTGCTCGTCGCCTCGAGTTTCCGCACGCCGGGCGAAGCGGTGCAGCTCGCGAACAATACCGTGTACGGCCTCGCGGCCTGCGTGTGGAGCGAATCGATCAGCCTCGCGCTGGACGTCGCCCCGCAGATCAAGGCCGGCGTCGTGTGGATCAACACGGCGAACCAGTTCGATGCCGCATGCGGCTTCGGCGGCTACAAGGAATCCGGCTTCGGCCGCGAGGGCGGCAAGGAGGGCATGGTCGAGTACCTGACGCCGCTGGCGGAAGATGCGCGTCCGGCCGCACCGGTCGTTGCCGAAAAAGGCAAAACGAAACTGGCAGGCGGCGACAGCCCGTTCGCGGTCGACCGCACTGCAAAACTGTACATCGGCGGCAAGCAGGCGCGCCCGGACGGCGCGTACAGCCGCGCCATCATTGGTGCCAACGGCGAGTTCCTGGCCGACGTGGGCGAGGGCAACCGCAAGGACATCCGCAATGCCGTCGAGGCGGCGCACAAGGCGTCGGGCTGGGCGAAGGCGACCGCGCACAACCGCGCGCAGGTGCTGTACTACATCGCCGAGAACCTGGCGATCCGCGCCGACGAATTCGCCGCCCGCATCGCCGCGCAGACGGGATCGAAGGATGCCGCACGCGAAGTGCAGGCGTCGATCGAGCGCCTGTTCTACTGGGCCGCATGGGCCGACAAGTACGACGGCCTCGCGCACCAGCCGCCGATGCACGGCATCACCGTGGCGCTGAACGAACCGGTCGGCGTGATCGGCATCGTGTGCCCGAACGAGAACCCGCTGCTGGGCTTCATCTCGCTCGTGGCGCCGGCGCTGGCGCTGGGCAACCGCGTGGTCGCGGTGCCGTCGGAAGCGCATCCGCTTTCGAGCACGGACCTGTACCAGGTGCTGGACACGTCCGACTTGCCGGGCGGCGCGCTGAACATCGTCACGGGCAGCCACGACGAACTGGCGCGCACCCTGGCGTCGCACTTCGACGTGGATGCCGTGTGGCGCCACGACGGTTCGGCGGAAGGCTGCGCGGAGGTGGAGCGCCTGTCGGCGGAATCGCTGAAGCGCACGTGGACCGGCGGCGCGAAAGGGCGCGACTGGTTCGATGCGAAGCAGGCGGGTGGGCGCATGGTGCTGCAGCATGCGAGCCAAGTGAAAAACGTGTGGATTCCTTACGGCGTTTAAGGCCGGGGACCCAAAACCGTCATTCCCGCGCAGGCGGGAATCCATACTGAAGCGCCGAAGTCGACTTCGATGGCTCAGCATGGGTTCCCGCTTTCGCGGGAACGACGTTTTAGAGATAACTCTTAAACGGGAAATATCATGTTCCTCCCCCAAGAAATCGTCCGCAAAAAACGCGACGGCGGCACCTTGAGCCCGGAAGAGATCCGCTTCTTCGTGCGCGGCATCCCGGACGGCAGCGTCACGGAAGGCCAGATCGCGGCACTCGCGATGGCCGTCTACTTCAACGACATGACGATGGACGAGCGCGTCGCATTCACGCTCGCGATGCGCGATTCCGGCCAGGTCATGGAATGGAAGTCGCTGAACCTGCCCGGCCCCGTGGTCGACAAGCACTCGACGGGCGGCGTCGGCGACGTCGTGTCGCTGATGCTCGGTCCGATGATCGCGGCATGCGGCGGCTACGTCCCGATGATTTCCGGCCGCGGCCTGGGCCACACGGGCGGCACGCTCGACAAATTCGATTCGATCCCCGGCTATTGCACCGTGCCGGACCCGGAACTGTTCCGCAAGGTGGTGAAGGAAGTCGGCGTCGCCATCATCGGCCAGACCGCGCAGCTGGCGCCGGCCGACAAGCGTTTCTACAGCATCCGCGACACGACGGCGACCGTGGAATCCGTCGCCATGATCACGGGTTCGATCCTGTCGAAGAAGCTGGCGGCGGGCCTGGACGCCCTCGTCATGGACGTCAAGGCCGGCAGCGGCGCGTTCATGCCGACCTACGAAAAATCCGTCGAGCTGGCGGAATCCATCGTCCACGTGGGCAATGGCGCCGGCACGCGCACGTCCGCGATCCTGACCGGCATGAACGAGTCGCTGTGCCCGGCGGCCGGCAATGCCGTCGAGGTGCGCGTCGCGATCGACTACCTCACCGGCAAGTCGCGCCCGGCGCGCCTGCACGACGTGACGATGGCGCTGTGCGCCGAGATGCTGGTCCTGTCCGGCCTGTGCGCCACGGACGAGGCAGCGCGCGCGACGCTGCAGCACGCGCTGGATTCCGGCGAAGCGGCCGAGCGTTTCGCGCGCATGGTCACGGCGCTGGGCGGCCCGGCCGACCTGATGGACAATCCGGACGCGCATCTTGCCAAGGCCCCGATCGTCGTGCCGGTGCCGGCATTGGCGTCCGGCTATGCGTACGCGACGGATTGCCGCGGCCTGGGCCTCGCCGTCGTCGGCCTGGGCGGCGGGCGTATCCGTCCGCAGGACCCGATCGATTTCGCCGTCGGCCTCACGGACCTCGCCGAGCTGGGCACGCAACTGGAAGCGGGGCAGCCGCTGGCGCTCGTCCACGCGCGCACGCAGGATGCGGCGGAACGTGCCGTGCGCGAAGTGCAGGCGGCGTATCGCATCGCCGCGGAACAGCCGGCGGCGCAGCCGATGATCTACAAAACGATTCGTCCATAAGACGACAACCGTCGCTCCCGCGGAGGCGGGAGCCCAAGTTACATGCGCAGTCGCAACGCATACGAAATTGGGTCCCCGCCTGCGCGGGGACGACGTCTTCGGGAGGCTCATGAAATACGAAAAACTGATCGACGAAGCCCGCGCCGCACGCGAACTGGCCTACACGCCGTACTCGCGCTTCAAGGTCGGGGCCGCATTGGAGACGAAGGACGGCCGCGTATTCCGCGGCTGTAACGTCGAGAACGCGTCCTACGGCCTGTGCAACTGCGCCGAGCGCACGGCGTTCTTTTCCGCCATCGCCCACGGCTACGTCCCGGGCGACTTCACGGCACTCGCCGTGATCGGCGACACGGATGGTCCCATCGCCCCGTGCGGCGCCTGCCGTCAGGTGATCCTGGAACTGGGCGGCAACGATTTGCCGGTCGTGTTGACGAACCTGAAGGGCGATGTGATGGAGACGACGGCGGGCGCGCAGTTGCCGAACGCGTTCGGCGGTCGGGACCTCCAGAAGTAACACGCCCGCACGGTTCAGCACCGTTTAAGGCAAGCGGGTGCGGATGGTGTCAAACTTGAATTCAAGGACAGGGCCCACAACATGCGGGTTATCCGATATTTCAAGGAGCAGACGTCATGAGCCCGCAAGATTCGCAGATGTTGCACGATTTCCTGAGCCAGCTGATCCAGGCCCGCGGCATCCAGAAAGACCCGGAAGCGGATGCCCTGATCCAGCGCGCCGTGGCCCAGCAGCCCGATGCCGCCTACCTGCTCGTGCAAAGGGCGTTGCTGCTCGAACAGGCGCTGAACAATGCCAAGGATCGCATCGCCAGCCTGGAGACCCAGGTACGTTCTGGCCAGCAAGGTGACGGCGGTAAATTCCTCGACGCAAATTCCTGGGGCAATAGCGGCAGGACGCAGCCGGCCCAGTCCTACCAGCGCGACACCCAGCAGCCGTACCAATCCCAACCGCAATATCAACCGCAATACCAGTCGGCACCGTCATCAGGCTTCCTGCGCGGCGGCTTCGGCGGCACGCTCGGTTCGATCGCGGCGACGGCGGCCGGCGTCGCGGCCGGCGGCTTCCTCTTCCAGGGCTTGGAAAACATGTTCAGCCACCATGACCAAGGCGGCAACCGCCTGCTGAACAGCGACGATCCGACCAATAATTTGTTCAGCGACCAGTCCGGCAGTTCGCTGGCCGACCAGGCGGGGCTGGGCGACGTGGACCGGGTACTGGACAATGGCTCGTCGGAAGGGTTGTTCGACAGCAGTGTCGACAACGGCAGCATCGACGGCGGGCAGGGCTTTTTCGACGGGGATGGGTCGGACGAAGGCTTGTTCAGCTGAGCCGCGAATCGCTACTGTAGGGTGGGCGGCCCCCGCCCACGCGCAACGCCGGCGATATGCGAGCGTCACGCGTGGGCACGGGGTGCCCACCCTACGCTGATCAGGAATTTGTCAGGAACAGATTCTCCGGCTTCCACGGATCGTACGTCCCCACATTCCACACGTGGCCCTCGGGGTCGCGGCACATGAAGCCGCGGCTGCCGAATTCCGTGTCGGCCGGCTCCTGCAGGATGATGGCGCCGGCATTGCGCGCGCGCTCGCACACGCGGTCGGCGTCGTCCACCTGCAGGTAGATGGTCTGCGTCTGGCGGCCCTTGATCTCGTCCGGCTGCACGAGCACCTTGCCGTATTCGCCCTCGTCGCTGACCGATCCCAGCATGATCATGCCTTCGCCGAGCGTCAATTGCGCGTGGGCGATGGCGCCGTCGATGCCGGGCACGGCGACCTGGCAGGCGAAGCCGAAGACTTCGCACAGCCAGTCGATGGCGGCCGGGGTGTCGCGGTAGCGCAGGCAGGGGATGGCG
>CBIHRX010000307.1:0-7607 GCA_966212555.1 uncultured Massilia sp. | reverse complement strand
GGGTCGGGTCGTACACAATGCTGTATTCGACGCCTTCCGGGAAATCTTTCGACAGTTCCTTCATCTTGGCGCGCACGTCGGACGACAGTTGCAGCGCGTTGGCGTTCGGCGCCTGGAAGATGGGGATCGCGACGGCCGACTGGTTGTCCAGCAGCGCGCGCAGGGCGTACGAGTTCGAGCCCATCTCGAGGCGCGCGACATCCTTCAGCAGCGTGGTCGCGCCGTCGGCATTGGTCTTGATGACGATGTTGCCGAACTCCTCGACCGACTGCAGGCGGCCCTGCGTGTTGACGGTCAGCTGGAAGTCCGCGCCTTTCGACGGGCCCTGGCCGACGACGCCGGCCGCCACCTGCACGTTCTGCTCGCGGATCGCGTTCACGACGTCGCTGGCGGTCAGGTTGCGGGCGGCGACCTTTTGCGGGTCGAGCCACACGCGCATCGCGTAGTCGCCCGAACCGAACAGCTGGACTTCGCCCATGCCGTTGATGCGCGCCAGCTCGTCCTTGACGTTCAAGGTCGCGTAGTTGCGCAGATAGAGGTCGTCATAGCGGCCGTCCGGCGAGCGCAGGTGGACCACCATCGTGATGTTGGGCGAGCTCTTGACGGTCGTGACGCCGATCTGGCGCACCTCGTCCGGCAGGCGCGGGAGCGCGCGCTGGACGCGGTTCTGCACGGCCGTCTCGGCCTGCTCGACGTTGGTGCCGATCTTGAAGGTCACCGTCAGCATCAGGGCGCCGTCCGACGTGTTTTGCGACGTCATGTACAGCATGTTTTCGACGCCGTTGATTTCCTGCTCCAGCGGTGTCGCGACGGTTTCCGCGATGACCTTCGGGTTGGCGCCCGGGTACTGGGCGCGCACCACCACGGAGGGCGGCACGACGTCCGGATACTCGGAGATCGGCAACTCGAAGATCGAGATGAGGCCGGCCACGAAGACCAGCACCGACAGCACGGCCGCGAAGATCGGCTTGTCGACGAAAAAGCGTGAGATGTTCATTTGTTCTTGTCCCTCAGTCTTATGGGATTACTTCGTGTCCGCCAGGGCCAGCTTCGCGTCCTTCTTCGCCGGCGCCAGCGACGCGACCATCGGCACGACCTGCGCCGTGATGGGCGCACCCGGACGCACGCGCTGCAGGCCGTTGACGACGATCTTCTCGCCCGGCTTCAGGCCGGCGCGCACGACGCGCAGGCCGTCGACGACGGGGCCGAGCTTCACTTCGCGGTACTCGGCCTTGCCGTCCGCGCCCACCACGAACACGAACTTGTGGCTCTGGTCCGTGCCGACGGCGCGGTCCGTGATCAGGAGGGCCGGCTTGGCGTCGCCGCCGCCGATCTGCACGCGGGCGAACAGGCCGGGCGCCATGCTGCGGTCCTTGTTCTCGAACGTGGCGCGCATGCGCACGGAACCGGTCTGCGAGTCGAGCTGGTTGTCGACGAATTCCAGCTTGCCCTCGTGCGGGAAGCCGTCTTCGTTGACGAGGCCCACCTTGACCGGCACGGCCTCGCCGTCGTGCGCCTGCCTGGCGACGCGCAGGTAGGTCTCTTCGTCGCCGTCGAAGCTGGCGTAGATGCGGTCCAGCGAGACGACGGACGTCAGCACGGCCGACGCGTCGACCAGGTTGCCGAGGGTGATCTCGGCCTTCGACACGCGGCCGTTGATCGGCGCGATCACGCGGGTGTACGACAGGTTCAGGCGCGCGGCTTCGGCCTGCGCTTCGGCGGCGCGGGCGCTGGCGTCCAGTTCCTTCTGGCTCGACAGGCTCGCGTCGTATTCGCGCTGCGCGATCGCCTTGTCGCCCAGCAGGCGCTCGGCGCGGGTCAGTTCCGTGCGGGCCAGTTCGGCCTTGGCGCGGGCCGATTTCGCGGCCGCTTCGGCACGCGCGGCTTCCGCCTGGTACGGACGCGGATCGATCACGAACAACACGTCGCCCTTCTTGACTTCGGCGCCCGGCTTGAAGTTGACGGCGGTGATGTAGCCGGACACGCGCGGACGGATCTCGACCCGCTCGATGGCTTCGAGACGGCCCGAGAATTCCTGCGTTTCGGCGATCGGCTTTTCGAGCACGGCGGCCGCCGACACGGGCGGACCTGCCTGCGCCTGGGCCTGCGCCTCGGCCGCCTTGCCGGTCGCATCCGAGCAGCCCGCGATCAGGGCCGCGACGCCGGCTGCGCCCAGCGCCAGCACGACGGGTCGCACGGCCATCTGGAATTGTTGAATCGTTTTCATGGTTAGCCCTCCGGTTATTAACTAGCTTTTAATGATTGGACGAAAACGGTCCTTTCCAGGCTTTTGCAGGAAAAGACAGGTCTCCCGTGCCTCGCAGGCACGTCTTATGGTTGGTTGTGAATCTTGAGAACTACGAGGTCAACAGCTGGCCGGTTCGTCTTCCTCGTCGAGTCCGGCAATGAAGTTGGCAATCTCGCTCAACGCGTGGCCCCGACAGGCACACGTGTCGCGCGCATTCGGTTCCTGCAGGGCTTGCGCCGCCTGCAGGCGTCTGACCGTCGTCGGCACGCCCGACTGGATCAGTTTGCCGCCGTACGCTTCCGCTTCGTCGCGCAGCGGGTCGTCCTCGATCGACAGGATCAGGGCCGGCGGCAGGTTCTTCAAACGACTCGACTGCAGCGGCGACGCATACGGATGGCTGCGGTCGGCCGCGTGCGGCAGGTAGCCCCGGTAGGCGGCGGCGCATTCGTCGAACACCTTCGCCTTGTCGGGACAGGTCGGCATCTCGCGCATCGAGCAGGTCGACAGGCCCGGATCCAGCATCGGCATCAACAGGATCTGGCCGGCCAGCCGCGGCGCACCCCGGTCGCGCGCCATCAGGGTGCACACGGCGGCGAGGTTCGCGCCTGCCTCGATGCCCGCGACCAGCATGCGCTTGCCGGTCCAGCCGAGCTTCGTCCTGTTCTTCTTTGCCCACAGCAGCACGGCATGCGCATCTTCCGCGGCGGCCGGGAACGGCTTCACCGTCGCCAGCGTATAGGTCGACGACAGCACGACCGGATACCCGCTCGCCTCGGACAGGTGGCGCAGGAACGGATCCGCGTCTTCCAGGTCGCCGTCGACGAAGCCGCCGCCATGGAAGAACACGATCAATACATCGCGCTTGCCGTCGACGGCAGCCTTGTACAGGCGCGCCGCCAGCGGTCCTTCCGCGCCTACGACCTGCAGGTCGCGGACCGCCAGCGTATGGCCGTCGTCGGCCTTGCGCGCCACGCTCATCGATTTACCTCGCGATTCACCTCGTTGGATGCCACGAGGATGGCCGGGTTCACGGTCGCATCGCATTGTTCGCCCGTGGCGACGACGTGGAACAGCGCATCGTATCCGCGCGCCTCGGCACCGGCCGCATGCGCGTACTCGTCGGTGAGTACCGTGCCTGCCATCGCCACTACGCCGAGTATCAGCCCGAACACTGCCGCGATTCCATCGCGATGCGCTTTCATGATCCTCTCCTTGGGTTGTTCAAATGTCGTAACTATTCACTACCGTACCGACACTATAGACTTCAACTAGAATCTAATAAATAGCTCAATTCCGAATCCATTGTTCAGATTTTTGAACAATCACGCATTCTCACCATTTATATGAAGCTGATCTGACATGAACAAGCTACAAGCGATGGAAGTCTTCGTGCAGGTCGTGGACGCCGGCAGCTTCACGCGGGCGGCCGAGATGATGAACCTGCCCAAGGCGACGGTGTCGACGCTCGTGCAGGCGCTCGAGGCGGCGCTGTCGGCCAAGCTGCTGCACCGGACGACGCGCCAGGTGACGGTGACGACGGACGGTGCCGCCTATTACGAGCGCTGCCTGCGCATCCTGTCCGACGTGCGCGACGCCGAGGAATCGCTGTCGCGCACGCGCCTGTCGCCCAGCGGACGGCTGCGCGTCGACTCGCCGACCGGGCTGTCGAGCGAGATCCTCGTGCCCGCCCTGCCCGACTTCTTCGAGCGCTATCCCGACATCATGCTGGAACTAGGCAGTTCCGACCGTCCCGTGGACCTGGTCGAGGAAGGCGTCGACTGCGCCGTGCGCGGCGGCGCTTTAGGCGACACGAGCCTGATCGCGCGGCGGGTGGGCGTCGTCAACTTCCTGACGGCGGCGTCGCCCGCGTACATCGCGCGCCACGGCATGCCGCAGCACCCGCGCGACCTCGACCGCCACCGCTGCGTGAATTATTTCTCGGCCAAGACGGGCAAGATCTACGACTGGGATTTCAACCGCGGCGACGAACGCATCGAAGTGCCGATGCGCGGCGTGATCGCGCTGAACGATTCGAATGCCTATGTGGAAGCGGGGCTCGCGGGCCTCGGCATCATCCAGATGACGGACTACCTGCTCGACAAGCACGTGGCCACCGGACGCATGGTGCAGGTGCTGGCGGACTGGCGCAGCGATCCGCTGCCGATCCACGTCGTGTATCCGCAGAACCGCCACCTGTCCGCGAAGGTGCGCGTGTTCGTCGAATGGGTGGCCGAGCTGTTCGCCGCGAATCCGTACATGCACATGGGCGCGCTGCCCCGTGCGCCCGTTCCGGTTGCAGCGTAAACGCGGGTGTAGAATCGAAAGCACAAGAACCGACAGGAGACTGCGATGCCCCGTACCATCGACGTGCTGCTCGACCAGTACAGCGACAGCCACCGCAACCCGACCAACGAGCTGATCCATATTGTGTGCGTGCCCGTGATCGTGTTCACCCTGCTGGGCATACTGTGGAGCCTCCATCCTGCGGTGGCCGTCGTCGCGGTGCTCGCGGCACTCGTGTATTACTTCCGGCTGTCGCCGCCGTTCGCGTTCGGCATGCTCCTGATGAGTGCAGTGATGCTGGCCCTGCTCGCGCTGATGCCGCCGTTCACCGTGCTGCCGCTGTCGATCGCGATCTTCGTCGTCGCGTGGATCGGTCAATTTATCGGGCACAAGATCGAAGGCAAGAAGCCGTCGTTCTTCGACGACCTGCGCTTCCTGCTGATCGGTCCGCTGTTCGTGCTTGGTTTTTTGTATCGTCGCCTCCATGTCGCTTATTAATTGCTTTGGAGTGAATATGAAACGCATCGCCATCCTCGCCCTCGTCCCGCTGACCGCCCTGCTCGCCGCGTGCGCGGGCCCGTCGAATTCGGGCAGCGTCTACAGCAGCTACCAGACGATGAATGAACAATCGGTGCGCATGGGCACCGTGGAATCCGTCCGCAACGTGACGATCGCAAATCCCGAATCCGGCGTCGGCACGATGGCCGGCGCGGCACTGGGCGGCCTCGGCGGTTCGCAGGTCGGCGGCGGCAACGGCTCGGCCGCCGTCGGCATCCTGGGCGCGGTCGCGGGCGGCATCATCGGCAACCGTGTCGAGAACCAGGCCAACAACCGGCCCGGCTTCGAAATCACCGTCAAGCTCGACAACGGCGAGCTGCGCTCCATCACGCAGGCGGCCGACGAGATGTTCAGGCCGGGCGAGCGCGTGCGGCTGCTCAGCAACGGCTACACGACGCGCGTGACGCACTGACATCGACCACCGGCCACGACAGTAGAGCGATCGCGATATACTTTCGCGATGCCCTCCTACGCCCTCTTCACCATCGCCTCCCTGATCTGGGGATCCACTTTCTTCGCGATCACGCTCGAGCTGGGTGAAGTTCCGCCCGCCGTGTCGGTCGTCTACCGGTTCGCGCTCGCGTCGCTGACGTTGTTCGCGTATTGCCTGCTGCGCGGCGACAAACTGCGGTTGCCCTGGCGCGTCCAGCGTTGGACCCTGCTGCAGGGCTTTTTCACGTTCTGCGTGTCGTACGTCTGCACGTACAACGCCGAACAATATGTCGTGTCGGCGCTCGTCGCCGTGCTGTTCGCGCTGATGGTGTTCTGGACGCCGATCTGCGCGCGCATCGCGTTCGGCACGCCGATCCCGCGCCGCACGTGGGGCGCCGGCGCCGCGGCGATCGCCGGCGTCACGCTGCTGTTCTGGCATGCGATCGGCGGTGCGCTGCGCGACATGGGCCAGGGCGGCCAGGGGCATTTCATTCTCGGCCTCGCATTGGGCATCGCCGCATCGATCGCCAGCTCGGCCGGCAGTATTGTCGTGAGCAAGGTGCGCGAGGAATCGAACAACCTGGTGCTGACGACGGGCTGGTCGATGTTCTGGGGCACGTGCATGGTCGCCGTGTGGTGCCTCGCGACGGGCCAGGCCTTCATCATCCCGCGCACGGCCAGTTACGTGCTGGGCCTGCTGCACCTGTCCATTTTCGGCTCGGTCGTCGCCTTCATCTGCTACTTTACGCTGATCAACCGCATCGGCTCGAACAAGGCCGTGTACATCGGCGTGATCACGCCCGTGATCTCCGTGCTGCTGTCGATCAAGCTCGAACATTACCGCCCCGGCCTCACCGAATGGCTCGGTATGGCCGTCTGCCTGGGCAGCGTCGCCTGGGCCCTGCGCGCCCCTGCGGCCAAGCCAACCGCTTCCGTCAACCTCAACGATTGCATCGAAACGACTCCATGACTCTTGATACCACCTTCGCGATCCGCCCCGCCACCCCGGCCGACGTCACCCACATCCAATCGATGATCGTCGAACTGGCCGTGTTCGAAAAGCTCGAGCACCTCGTCGTGGCGACGGAAGAGAAGTTGCACGAAGGCTTGTTCGGCGCGCACCCGGCCTGCGAAGCCATCGTCGGCGAAGCGGATGGCGAAGTCGTCACGTTCGCCCTGTTCTTCCACAATTTCTCGACGTTCCTCACCAAGCGCGGGCTATATCTGGAAGATCTGTATGTGCGGCAATCGCATCGCGGCAAGGGCTATGGCAGCCGCATGTTGAAGCACCTGGCGCGCCTGGCTGTCGAGCGCGCTTGCGGCCGCTTCGAATGGTCGGTGCTGGACTGGAACACGCCGGCAATCAATTTCTACCAATCGATGGGCGCAGAGATCCTGCCCGACTGGCGCATCTGCCGCGTCACGGGTGCGTCGCTGGAAGCGCTGGCCCAGGGCTGATTCAGGCAAGAAAAAACCCACGGGCTGCTCGCAGCGCCGTGGGTGAACCCATTCGTCGGATGGGGAGGGGAGACTTGAATCCAGTGGCTTCAATATAGTCGCCCCGCCGGGGTATGTGCAGGTTCCTTACAAATGCTTACCTCGGTAACAGAAAGCTGGATTTTTGTGGGCCGGACCCGATTGAGTGATCACAAATGCAAGAACGCGTCGAGCGGGACAATGTGGTCACTGACGAGGACATGGACATGAAAACAATCACACTCTGGGTCTACCGGGCCTGGCTCCGTTCCCGGATCGACACCTATACCCGCAGCCTGCACGCCATCGCCGTCCAGCGCGAAAACGATTTTCACGCGGAGCGCATCCTGCACCGCGCGATTTCCACGACCCGTTCCAAACTTCAATCGCTGTAGCGCCGGCGCGCGAGTACACGCTCGCACAGCTCGAAGGCGCCCTGGGTCAGCATGGCCAGCAACGCGGCCGGGATCGCGCCCGCCAGCAGCATGTCGTTGTCGTTCAGCGCGAGGCCCGTCGTGATGCGCTCGCCGAAGCCGCCGGCGCCGATGAAGGCGGCGATGGTCGCCGTGCCGACGCTCATCACGGCGGCCGTCTTCACGCCGGCCAGGAT
>CBIHRX010000306.1:0-7608 GCA_966212555.1 uncultured Massilia sp. | reverse complement strand
GCCGTGAGGCCGTCGACGTGGTTGAAATCCATCTTGAAGAAATGCCGGCCCAGGCCTTCGTAGAACGGCGACGTGCCGTCCTCGGCCTGGTAGCCACGCATCTCGGCGATGATCTTTTCCGTGAACAGGTGCTGGAACTGGGCCATGAACAGGAAGCGGCTCTTGGACAGCCACTTGCCGTTGTAGCCCGTGCGGTATTCGGGCATCAGGAACAGCGAGCACAGTTCCGTGGAACCGGTGAGGTCGTTCGACAGGTACAGCGTGTCCATGCGCGTGAACACGCCCAGTTCGCGGCTGGAGTGCACGAGCGTGCCGATGCGGTAGTTATAAAACGGTTCCGTCAGGCCGACGGCGGCCTTGATGGCGCACACGCCGGCCAGGCGGCCGTTGGACGTGTCTTCCATCACGAACATGTAGTCGCGTTCCTCGGGCGGGATCGTCTGCGCGAACGATGCCACCGCGGTCTCGACGCGCTCGCCCAGCATGGCGCGGTCCGGCTTCAGCGTGGTCATGCCGCTGCCGACCTGGCGCGCCATCTCGATCAGCGGATCGATGTCGTTCAGGGTGATTGCGCGGATTACGAGCATGGGTTCCTCATGGTTGTGCATCAGATGCGTACGCAGACGACGCTGTCGCCGGTCGCGACGCCCAGCGCTTCGCGTGCCGCGGGCGGCAGGCAGATGGCTTCCGAGCTTTCGGCCGGGTCGCACGGCAGCACGATAGCGCGGAACTTGCGCTCGCTGCTGGCCACGGCGTACGTCACCATCGCGGCCTTGCCCCCGCGCGTGGGCGGCTGCAGCTCGGCGTTCGCGACCTTCTTCACCATCGAGCCGGAGAACGACCGCAGCGCGTGCTTGTGCGCCTGCAGGATCGGGCCGCCGTCGAAGATGTCGATGTACTCGTCGGCTTCGAAGCCCTCTTCCGTCAGCAGGTCGAACGCCATTTCGCCGCTCGGGTGGATCTGGCCCATCACGGCCTGCGCGGGGCCGGGCAGCAGCGGCACGTACACGGGATAGTGCGGCATCAGCTCGACGATCAGCGTGCGGTTACGGGCGCCGCCGATCGTGCGCTCCGCATCGAGGAAATCCATCTTGAAGAACTTGCGGCCCAACGCATCCCAGAACGGCGACTGGCCGTGTTCGTCGGTGACGCCGGCCAGGGGCACGAAGAAGCGGTCGCCGAAGCGGTGCGGCGCCAGCACGGCGTACAGCAAGCGCGCGCGTGACAGCAGGGCGGCTTCGCGGCCCGCCGTGTCGCGGTGGCGGATGTAGAAGCCGGACAGCTGCGAATAGGCCGTCAGCTCGGAGCACAGGGTCAGCGCGTGCACGCTGTGGCTGATGTTCAGGTCGCGCGAGACCTGCTGGATCACGTCGTTGCGGAACGCGAAATAGGTGCCGTTCGAGCCGGCCGACGCGTGGATCGCGGCGGTGCCGACCAGCTCGCGGCTGTCGACGTCTTCGAGCACGAACAGGTAGGACTCTTCGCTGGGGATGTCGACGTGGGCGGCGAACGACGCCACCGAACGCTCCACGAACGCGGCGATTTTCTCGCGCGTGCGCGGCAGGGTGTGCACTCCCGGCGTGGACGCGGCAAGCAGCGTCTCGAGGGCGCCGACATCCGCTGGTTCTACCGGACGAACTACGTACATGGATTCTCCCGACAAAGGCATCGAACTCACGGAGCCGGCCGGGCTGGGGTGCCCCCCCTTCCGGCCGGTGGGTGCTGGCTGAATCAGCCGGCGAGGAACGCGTCGGCGGCCTGGCGCATGATGCGGTCGGCTTCCGCGATCTGCTCGTCCGAGACGACCAGCGCCGGAGCCAGGCGGACGACGTCCGGGCCGGCGATCAGCAGCATCAGGCCCAGTTTTTCCGCGACCTTGGTGTAGTCCTTCGACTTGCCCTTGTAGCCGTCGGCCATCGGCAGGCCGAGCAGCAGACCCTTGCCGCGCGGCTGGGTGAACAGCTGCGGGTAGTCGGCGGCCAGCTTTTCCAGGTTCGCGACCACCTTGCCGCTCGCCTCGCGCACGCGCGCCAGGAAGGCCGGCTGGTTGATCTGCTCGATGACGGCCAGCGCCACCGACGTCGCCAGCGGGTTGCCGCCGTACGTGGTGCCGTGGCTGCCGACGGCCAGGTACTGGGCGATCTCGTTGGTGGTCAGCATGGCGCCGATCGGGTAGCCGTTGCCCAACGCCTTGGCCGACGTCAGCACGTCCGGGGTCACGCCCACGTTCATGTAGTCGTAGAAGGTGCCGGTACGGCCCACGCCCGACTGCACTTCGTCGAAGACCAGCAGCGCGCCGGTCTTGTCGCACAGTTCGCGCAGCGTCTTCAGGAACTCGATGTCGCCCGGGATCACGCCGCCTTCGCCCTGGATCGGCTCGACGATCACGGCCGCGACGTCATCGCCGATGGCGGCGCGTGCGGACTCGATGTCGTTGTAGTTGATGTGGTTGATTTCCGGCGGCAGCGGCTCGAAGCCTTCGGTGTACTTCGACTGGCCGCCGACCGACACGGTGAACAGCGTGCGGCCGTGGAAGGACGAGTAGCACGACACGATGCGCGACTTGTGCGGACCGAACTTGCCGTGGGCGTACTTGCGCGCCAGCTTCAGTGCGGCTTCGTTCGCTTCCGCGCCCGAGTTGGCGAAGAAGCAGCGCTCGGCGAAGGTTGCCTCGATCAGGGCCGACGCCAGGCGCAGGACCGGCTCGTTCGTGTAGCCGTTGCCGACGTGCCAGAGCGTATTGGCCTGGCGGGTCAGCGCCTCGACGACGACCGGGTTGCAATGACCCAGGCTGCTGACGGCGATGCCGGAGGTGAAGTCGAGGTAATGCTTGCCGTCCTGGTCCCAGACGTCCAGGCCCGACGCGCGCACGGGCACCATCGCGGCGGGTGCGTAGGTCGGGACGAGCACCTCGTCGAAAGTCTGGCGTGTGACAGGCCGCGTGGCGACACCCGAGTCGAGCTTAGCATTCATGACGTTTTCCTCATCCAAATAAAAGGTTGCGCGGACTCCAACAGCCGCGCCGAGCGACTCATTATAGAGAAGCCAAACCTTGCCGTTCTTTCCAAACTGCGACAGGCATTTTCATTTTTGGACGAGCAACAAACACCGGGGTCAGACCCCAAATTTTGGAAATTGCCCAAAATCGGGGTCTGACCCCGGTTTTGGGCAATGTTTATTGGCTAAGTTTGCGCTGGCGTTCTTCGCGGGGCGTGTTGCCGAACAGGGCGCCGAAGGCGGTGGAAAAGTGGGAGCCGGACGAGAAACCGCACATCAGCCCCACTTGCACGATGGAGTAATTGGTGTCGCGCAGCAATTGGCGCGCCCGTTGCAGGCGCAATTCGAGGTAGTAGCGCGACGGCAGGCTGCCCAGGTATTGCTTGAACAGGCGTTCCAGCTGGCGGCGCGACACGCCCGCCAGTTGGGCGATCTCGTCGGTCGACAGCGGTTCTTCGATGTTCGCTTCCATCAGCGTGACGGCTTCCGTCAGCTTGGGCTGCAGCACGCCGAAGCGGGCTTGCAAGGCGACACGCTGGCGCTCTTCCGGGCCGCGTACCCGGTCCACGCACAGGATTTCCTTCACCTGCGCCTGCACCGTCGCGCCGAACAGCACGTCGACAAGGGTCAGCGCGAAATCGATGCTGGCCGCGCCGCCGCAGGACGTCAGGCGCGCGCCGTCGATCTCGTACAGGTGCGGGCTCAGCAGGGCCTGGTCGGCGCGCATGTCGACGTCGGGATACAGCGACCACGGCAACGCGGCCCGCGCACCGTTCAGCGCGCCCGACTCCGCGAGCCACAGCACGCCGGCGCCGACGCCGCCCCAGCACGGCGCCGCACGACAGCGGGCAATGACGGTGCGCAGATTGGCGGGGCGCAGCGCCGCCTCGGCCTCGTCGGCGACGATGAGCACCAGGTGCCAATGGCGCTGGTCGGCCGCGAATTTGTCGGGGGTGCGCACGTCCACGTGCAGGCGTTCCGGCCCCAGCACCTTGGCCGCGAGGCGCAGCGGCTGCACGAGGCCGGACCACGTCAGCGAATCCGGCTCGCCCGCATGCACGAGCAGCACGCGCAGCGGCGCCTCCTGCGCGAGGCGGGACAATTCAGCTTGCTGCATCGGGACAAACAGGGATCATCACTCGGGGGCGAGCGCGGCGGCAGGCCGGCTTTCGGCATTCCATTGACTGACTATCATACCGGAGATCAACAATGCCGCGCCGAGCCAGCCCCGGCCGCCCATTGCCTCGCCCAGCCAGAAGTAGGCGAAAAAGGCGGCGCCGCCGGGTTCGAACGCATAGATGACGGCCGCCTCGTTGGCACTCGTGCGCGCCTGGCCCCAGGCCTGCATCGAGATGATGGCGGCCGTGCACAGCACGCCCAGGTAGGCAAAATTCGGCGAGTAGTGAAGCAGCCCGTGGCCGATATACGTCCAGTAGCCGGCGGCCTCCTCGACAGCGCCCCGCGGCACTTCGCGCGCGATCAGCCACAGCGCGGCGCACAGGGCGACGGTGCCGATCTGCGCGGCCGTCACGGTCATCAGGCGGACGGCGCGGCGGGTATAGATTTCCATGACCTTGATGTAGGCGCCGAACGTGAGCGCGGCCAGCAGCGCGAGCGTGTCGCCGCGGCCCCAGCCGCCCCCGCCATCCCAGCACAGCGAGACGAGTCCGGCGATCGCGAGCAGCAGCGCGACGACGATGCGGCGCTCCGGCAGGCGCCCGCCGAGCAGGCCCAGCAGCGGCACGACGAGCACGTTCAGGCCGCAGATGAAGGCGTTGCGGTTCGACGTCGTCAGCGCAAGACCTTCCACCTGGAACAGGTAGCAGAAGAACAGCAGCAAGCCGAGCGTCGCACCGAGAAACAGGTCCGTGCGGCGTGCGCGCCACAGGAACGGCGACAAGAGCGCCGTCGCAATGGCGAAACGGGTCAAAATGATCCAGACGGGAGAAAAATATGCCGTCAGTTCCTTCATCGCGGGAAACGTCGTCCCCCACACGAGGACGACGACGACGAGGGCGAGGATGCCGCGCAGATGCTGGGTCATGAAATGTGAAAAGAAGTCTGGCAAGATTGCTATGGTAACGGACTCGTCCGCAACGACGAAGACTGGGTCTGCCCGCGCTGGCGGCTATAATCGTTTCATGGGTGAACGATATCTGAAGAGTGTGCGCCTGCTGGCCGAATGCCTGCAAGGGTTCGAGCGCTTCGTCGCCGAACCGGTGCGCCGGCATGGGCTGACGCATCCGCAATTCGACATCATCGCCACCCTCGGCAACACGCCCGGCATGACTTACAAGGAACTGGGCGAGCGGACCCTGATCACGAAGGGGACGCTGACCGGCGTCATCGACCGCCTCGAACAGAAAGGACTCGTGGAACGCGCGCGCAGTTGCGACGACAAGCGCTCGTTCCGCGTGCGCCTGACGGCGGATGGGGATACCCTGTTCCGCACCGTGTTTCCGGCCGTGGTTGCACATGGCAAGCAGCTGTTCGCCGATTATGGCGACGGCGATTTCGAACAACTGGACCATGCGCTGCGCCGCCTGCGCACCCGGCTCGATGCGCCGGGCCTGGTCTCACCGGGCGGGCCCGTGCCCGCCGACGAAGGATGATATGAATACAGCACTACTCGAAGGTAAAAAGCCGCCGCATTTCGACAAGCACATCATCGGCAACCTGCTGCTGGACGTGGCCTCCCCCGCCGAAGTGCGCGAAGAACCGATGCTGATCGGCGTGCGCAACGATGCCGGCGAGATCTACCGCCTGATCGGCGCCGCCACCCTGAACAGCTTCATGAACGCGGTCGAGGAATTGTTCGACCTCGGCCTGATCGACGAGCTGCAGGACACCGAGGAACCGAAAGACGGCTGCGACGCCATTTTCAGCGAGCCTTGACGAAGTTCCCGGGGGTATAATTTTTTCCCATGGACAGAATTGACGCCCTCAAGAGCATTGCCGCGCAGGCCGGGCGCGGCGACCTCCACTTCCCGACCCACGTCGACGCGACGCTCAAGCTGCAGCGCGCGTTGACCGATCCGGCTTGCCACATCGACGAAGCGGCGCGCCTCGTGCAGACGGAGCCGCTGCTGGCCGCCCGCACCGTCGCCATCGCCAACTCGGCCGCCTATAACCGCTTCGGCAACGACGTCACCAACGTCAAGGCGGCCGTGCAGCGCGTCGGCTTCCGGACCTTGGGCGCGCTCGCCGCCGCCGTCATCGTGCGCCAGCTCGCGAGCGAAATCCACGACCCGGAACTGCGCGCCAAGGCCGACCAGCTCTGGCTGCACTCGACCCACGTGGCTGCACTGTCGCAGGTGATCGCGCGGCGCGTGTCGTTCGTCGATCCGGAAACGGCCATGTTCGCCGGCATCGTGCACGAGGTCGGCGGCTTTTACCTGCTGTCGCGCGCGTCCGAGTTCCCGGGCCTGCTGGAAGGCGGCGCCGACGAATGGATCGAGCATGGAGAAACGGCCATCGGCCGCGGCGTCCTGCTCAAGCTGGGCGTGCCGGCGCCCGTGATGGGCGCGATCGAGGCCTTGTGGAACGGCATGCGCGCCCTGCCGCCGGAAACGCTGGGCGACACGCTGCTATTGGCGAACGACCTCGCTCCCGTCGCGTCGCCGCTGCTGGAGCGCGATCCCGGCGTGTCCGGCATGCAAGTCAGCGCCACCATCGACTTCGCCGTCGGCGAAGGGACGCTGAAATCCATCCTCCAGGAATCGGAGGATGAAGTGAACAGTCTCACGGCCGCCCTGGCCTGATTCCCGTCATCCTCGTCGAGACCGGCCGCTGCATGCGGCCGGCGTCGTTTCATCCATGATGACTTTCCGGTCACTTACTTTCATCTTGTTACATTCCTTACCGTTTAAGAACTTCTCTTAGGGAAACACGGTGCTATCTTGACCATATTGCGATTCACGACGAATCGCGAGCCCGAGAACACCAAGGAGTGAACCATGAAAAAACTGCTGCTCGCACTGATCGCCACGTCCGCCGTCGCCGGCGTTACCCAAGCTCAAGCCCAGACCACCACGCCGCACGCCTACGTCGGCATCGGCGCCGCCACGGCGGACAACAAGTCGACCGACGACTACCACACGAACGCCAAGATCTACGGCGGCTATGAATTCGACCAGAACTGGGGCGTCGAAGCCGGCTACACGAACTTCGACAAGCAGGACATCCCCGGCGGTAACGTGAAAGGTTCCGGCACCTATGTCGCCGGCAAGTACAGCATGCCGCTGGGCGACCGCTTCACCGGCTACGGCAAGCTGGGCGTGTCGTACAACGAGCGCAAGTTCAGCAGCGCCGTGGGCACCCAGGTCAACAACTACGACACGGGCCTGTACGGCGGTGTCGGCGTCGAATACAAGCTGAACCAGAACCTGGCCCTGAACGCCGAGTACGAGCGCTACGGCAAGGACAAGGCCTTCGGCGCCAAGGCGGACGTCTACACCGTGGGCCTGAAATACGGCTTCTGATCTCCCTCCCCGGACCCGGCAACGGGTCTGCTGCACCGACGTCGTCCCTGCGCAAGCACGGACGACGTTTTTTCATGGCTATGTTCGCGCTAGTTATGTGAACTGAAATTCGTTGCAAAGGTCTTACGTA
>CBIHRX010000305.1:0-7620 GCA_966212555.1 uncultured Massilia sp. | reverse complement strand
GCCGCGCTGGCCGCGCTGCCGCCGGACGCCGACCGCCGCGCGTCCCCGTTTGCCCGGCGCCAGGCCGCGCAGCGCGCCCGCTTCGCGCTGCCCGCCTTTCCCACGACGACGATCGGCTCGTTCCCGCAGACACCGGCCATCCGCGCCGCCCGCGCCGCCTGGCGCCGCGGCGAGCTGGCCGACGCCGCGTACGACACCGCCATGCGCGCCGAGATCGCCCACGCCGTGCGCGTGCAGGAAGCGCTCGGGCTGGATGTCCTCGTGCACGGCGAGGCCGAGCGCAACGACATGGTCGAATACTTCGGCGAACAGCTGGACGGCTTCGCGTTCAGCGCCAACGGGTGGGTGCAGTCGTACGGCTCGCGCTGCGTGAAGCCGCCCGTCCTGTACGGCGACGTGGCCCGCCCCGCGCCCATGACGGTGGCATGGACCGCCTACGCGCAAAGCCTGACGAAACGGCCGATGAAGGGCATGCTGACTGGGCCCGTCACGATCCTGCAATGGTCGTTCGTGCGCGACGACCAGCCGCGCGCCCTCACCTGCGCCCAGATCGCGCTGGCGATCCGCGCCGAAGTACAGGACCTGGAACGGGCCGGCATCGGCATCGTGCAGATCGACGAGCCGGCGCTGCGCGAAGGCCTGCCGCTGCGCCGGGCGAGCCGCGACGCGTACCTCGACTGGGCCGGCCGCGCGTTCCGCATTGCCGCGAGCGGCGTCGCGGACACGACGCAGATCCACACCCACATGTGCTACGCGGAGTTCAACGACATCCTGCCGGCCATCGCCGCGCTGGACGCCGACGTGATCACCATCGAGACGAGCCGCTCGGACATGGAATTGCTTGCCGGTTTCGGCGCGTTCGCCTACCCGAACGAGATCGGCCCGGGCGTGTACGACATCCACTCCCCGCGCGTGCCGGCGACCTCGGACATGGTGCGCCTGCTGCGCAAGGCGGGCGCCGTCGTGCCGGCCGACCGGCTGTGGGTCAACCCGGACTGCGGCCTCAAGACGCGTGCCTGGGCGGAGACGGAGGCGGCGCTGCGCAACATGGTGGCGGCGGCGCGGTTGTTGCGGGATGAAGCGACCGGTGGACAAGCGCAAGCGGCCTGACACGCGGAACCGTCATTCCCGCGCAAGCGGGAATCCATGCTGAGCATCCCGATCGACTCGGTATGGGTCCCCGCTTCCGCGGGGACGACGGTGGATTTACGCCGGGTGAATGCCGCGCTCCGTAAAATACGCCTCCAGCGTATCCCGCTCCCCCGCGCGGTCCACCAGCGCGACATACGTGTCCGGCCGCACGAGATAGGCAGCGCCGCGCGCCAGCCCTGCAGCCTGGCAGGCGTCGCACCAGTCGTAGCGGTACAGTGCGATGCCGCGCCCGGCGCACCAGGTCTGCAGCGCCGGCGCCACCTCGCCGTACACGTGCACCTGCCACGCGATCGCCGCCAGCGGCGCGTGGTTGTCCGGGCCGCCGTAGCCCGTCCACGGCAGCCGGTCGCCGCCGTGCACGTGGCCGGCGCTGCCCGCGGACAGCGCGCTGTCGGGATAATGGATGCCCATCTGCGACAGCACGCGGAACATGAATGCCCGCACCGGCTCGATGCCGTACGCGGCCGCTGCGAACAGGGGCGCGATGTGCGTGCGCACGAAGTCGGCGAGTCCGCCCTCGGCGACGACGAACGAGAAGGCCCGGTCCGTCGTCTCGACGAGCCTTTCGGCGAACGCCTTGCGCTCGGTCTCGTACGTGTCGATCAGGGTCTCCGGCGCGCGGCCCCGGAGCACGTGGGCCAGCTTCCACGCGACGTTGATCGCGTCGCCGATCCCCGTGTTCATGCCCTGGCCGCCGGCCGGGCTGTGGACGTGGGCCGCGTCGCCCAGCAGGAGCGCCCGCCCGGACCGGTAGTGCCCCGTGACGCGATGGTGCACGCGGTACGTCGAGAACCAGTTCACCCGGTCGATCTTCAGGCCCAGGCTCGCGATGGCGCGCTGGCGCACGTCGTCGAACGCCAGCGTATGGCCTTCGCGCACTTCGGCGTCGCGCACGGCGCCGATCAGGCGGGCGTTGCCCTGCAGGTCGTACGCGAACAGCGCGGCGAAGTCGCCGTCCTCGAGCGACACGTGGATCTCCCCGTTCGCCGCCGGCCCGGCCGCTGCCACGTCGGCCACATAGAAAGTGTGCTGGTACGTGCCGCCCTCGAACCCGGTGCCCAGCTGGTGGCGCACGATGGAATGGGCGCCGTCGCAGCCGGCCAGCCACGCGGCGCGGCACACCGATTCGCCCGCCGGGCCGCGCAACCGGGCCACGACGCCGGCCGCGTCCTGCTCGAAACCCAGCAGCTCGGTATTGCGCTCGACCGTCACGCCCGCCTCTTCCAGGCGGCGCGCGAGCACCCGCTCGTGGCGGTCCTGCGGATAGATCAGCACGAACGGGTACGGCGTCAGTTCGCGGCCGGCGTCGCGGAACGACAGGCGCGCGCGCCGTTCGCCCTTCACCCACATGTTGATGGCCGGGTTGCGCAGGCCCCCTTCCACGATCTCGTCCACCAGGTCGAGCTGGCGGTACAGTTCCAGCGTGCGCGCCTGCACGGCCATCGCACGCGAGCTCGTGCCCGGCCCCGCGCTGCGGTCCACGATCCGCACCTTGACGCCCTGGCGCACGAGCCACAGGGCCAGCACGAGGCCGGTCGGTCCGGCGCCCGCGATCAATACTTCGGTCTCGTCCATGTCGCCTCCTCGCAGGAATGAATGACAATGCGCGCCGCCGCGTACGGCGCACGGTAACGATACAGTATGTTACGCGCGTCCCGCTACAATGGTCCGGTCGGGTTCGCTGGAGGAAAGGGCCGTATCGTGAAGATCGTCTGCATTGCCTGGGGTTCGCTGATCTGGGAACCGGGACCGTTGAAGCTGGCCTCGGGCTGGCAACCGGATGGCCCATCCCTGCCGCTGGAATTCGTCCGCGACAGCGACGACAGCGCGGAACTGGCCCTCGTGCTGCACGCACCGGCGCCGCCGATGCCCACCCGGTGGGCGCGGCTGGATACCGGCGACCTCGACGAGGCCCGCGAGATGCTGCGCCAGCGCGAAAAGATCCGGCCGGCGTTTCCGCAGTGGGTGGGCAGCCTGCCCGACCGGGCACCGCCGGGCCTGCCCGCACCGACGCCGCCGGCGATCGTCGCGTGTATTGCCGAGTGGCTGGCGGCGCGCGACGCGGAAGCGGCCGTGTGGACGGCGCTGCCGGCCAAGTTTGCCGGCGTGAGCGAACGGGCGCCCAGCCCGCACGAGGCGGTCGCGCTGCTGGCAGGCCTGCAGGGGGATGAGCGGGAAAAGGCCGAGGAATACGTGCGCAGGATTCCGCGGGATATCCGGACGTTGTACCGCGGCGTCATCGAGGAAAGGCTGGGCTGGACGCCCCGGGCCTGAACCGTCATCCCCGCGAAGGCGCACTGCTGTCCGGAATAATTTTTACCGTCGAAAATAGGCCCGCCATAGGGAAAAACCGTCGTTCCCGCGAAAGCGGGAACCTATGCTGACTGCTCGAAGTCGACTCTTTGTAACCAACGAGGTGGACATGAATAACGTAGTTGGCATACTCAGCATGGATTCCCGCTTGCGCGGGAATGACGATGCTATTTGTGACGGTTTTTGAAAACAATATTCCGGACACCAGTGCGCGAAGGCGGGGATCCATGCCGAGGTGGCCAGGACACGCGGTATGGGTTCCCGCTTCCGCGGGAACGACGGCTGATTACCCGCCCGTCTTCAGTTTCTCCATCAGTTTGCGCGCATCGTCCGCCTGCACGAACCGCATGTCCCCCGCCAGCAAGCCATCGAGTTCCTTGCGCGCCCCGGCCTTGTCGCCGCTGGCGGCCAGCGCCGCCGCCAGGTGGTAGCGGATGTCGCGCGCCTTCGGTGCCAGTGCCTGCGCCTCGCGCAACAGGGTCACGGCGCGGGCGGCGTCGCCCTTGCCGACGAGGATCCAGGCCAGCGTATCCATCACGTCCGCGCGCTTCGGGGCGGCCTTCAGCGCCGCCTCGGCCGTTGCCTGCGCGCGCGCGTCGCCCAGCGACTGATAACACAGTGCAAGGTTGTTCAGCGCAACGGGGTTGCCGGGCTGGCGCCGCAGCACGTCTTCCAGCTGGACCGCGGCCCGCTTGAACTCGTTCGCGCCCATCCACGTCTGCGCGCGGTACGCGAGCGCGCGCACGTCGTCCGGATGCGCCGCCAGCCATCTTGCCAGCCGGCCGTCGGCATCCGCCACGCGGCTCGCCTGGCGCAGCGCGTTGTCGATCTTGATCGCAAGTTGGTTCGTCGCATGCAGCGCGGACGCGTGTTCGAACGCGGCCAGCGCGGCGGCCGGCTGGTGCTTGGCCATCAGGATGTCGCCTTGCAGCTGGTAGCCGGCCGACCCCTGCGGATGCTGGCGCTGCATCCGTTCGGCGACCATCAGCGCGAGGTCGTGCGAGCCCTTGCGCACGTACAGCGCGGCCAGTTCCACCTGGGCCGACGGAAAATCCGGCTGTATCGCGAGCACGCTCTTGAGGTCTTCCTCGGCCTGCGTCGCGTTGCCCATCACGAGGCGCAGCGCCGCCACCTGCATCAGCGCCGGCGCCGAGCGCGGCAGCGCCTGCGCCAGTTGCTTGTACGATTCCAGCGCGGCCGGGAGGTCGCCCCGTGCCAGCTCGGCCTTGCCGCGCAGGTCCAGCAGGTCCGGGTTTTCCGGATGGTCCACCTGCAGGCGGCGCGCCAGTTCCAGCGCCTTGTCGGTCTGGCCCGTGCGCAGGTAGTGCGCGCACAGGTCGACGCCCGGACCGATCGCGTGCGGATCGACGGCGGCCGCCTGTTCGAGCCAGCGCGTTACCTCGGCGCTGTCGCGGGTGCGCTCGGCCAGCGTCGCCAGGCCGTCCATCGCGGCCACGCTCTTCTTGTTGCGGGCCAGGAAATCGACCAGCACCTGGCGCGCCTGCACCGGCTGGTCGGCGTCCAGCGCCAGTTGCGACAGGCTCGCCGCGGCGCGGTAGTAGGCCGGATCGAGTTGCAGGGCCTGCGCGAAGCTGGCCCGGGCGGCATCCGCCTTGCCCTGGGCCGCCAGCACCTGGCCCTTGAGGGCGTGGGCCAGCGGGTTGTCGGGCCGGGCGCGCTCCAGCGCGAGCGCCGCGTCGAGGGCGGCGTCGCGCCGGCCCAGCCGCAGATTCGCCTGCACGAGGGCTTCCACCGCCTCCGGGGCATTACGGTCGAGCGCCGTCGCGGCCTGCAGCTCGCGCACCGCATCGTCGGTCGCGCCCGCGCCGAGCCGCGCCAGGCCGAGACCCGTGCGCAGCGTGGCCGATGCGCCGTCGAGCGCACTGGCGCGCGCGAACAGGTCGGCGGCCTGGTCGTAACGGCGCGCCTTCAGGTTGGCGTCCGCGGCCAGCGCCAGCACTTCGGCATCGGCCTGGCGCGCGTCCAGCACGGGTTCCAGCACGGTGCGCGCCTCATCCCCATGGCCGGAGCCGATCAGCGCCTGCGCCAGCATCTTGCGCGCGTACAGGTTGGCCGGATTGCGTTCCAGGTAGCGGCGGAAATGCTGTTCCGCCTGATAATTCGATCCCAGCTTCAGGTCGACGGCGCCGGCCAGCAGCACGCTGGGCATGTGGTCCGGCACGGCCTTGAGCACCTTGTACAGCACGTCGCGCGCGGCGTCGGGCTTGTCGTTCGTGTAGTCCAGCAGCGCCTGCGTGTAGGCGACGAGCAGGCTGCCCGGCGCGCCCTTCGCGGCCAGGTCCAGCTCCGCCTGCGCCATCTGCGGCTTGCGCAGGCCGATGGCGAGATAGGCCTTTTCCACGTGGGCCGTGCGGTGCTGCGGGCTGGCGGCCAGCACGCGGTCGTACAGCGCCAGCGCCTCTTCCGGGCGTTCGCCCGCGCGCACGAGGTCCGCCTTGAACATCAGCGCGTCGACGTTGCGCGGATCGCGCGCCAGCACCCGGTCGGCGTAGCCGTGCGCGGCATCCGCATGGCCCTCGACGATCGCGAGCCGGCCCAGGCCCACGAGGGCCGCGGGATCGTCCGCCCGCCGTTCCAGGGTGTGGTTGTACGCGGCGCGCGCGTCGTCGTTGCGGCCGAGGGCCAGGTACGCGTCGCCGCGGGCGGTGGACAGGCCGGGGTCGTCCGGCCCGCCGGCCGTCTCGTCCAGCGCCTTCCGGTGCTGGCCCTCCAGCACGAGGGCCGCGGCCAGCGCGGCCAGCGCCGGTCCGCGCGCATAACCGCGGTCGAGCGCCTGCCGGGCTTCCTTTTCGGCCGTCGTGCTGTCGCCCAGGTCGAGGTAGACCTGCGCGAGCTGGTAGCGCGTGTCCGTGCTGCGCGGGTCCGCGTCCAGCGCGTTCTTGAGGACGATGAGCGCGCCGCGGAAATCCCCCTTCGCGCGCAGTTGCGCGGCCTGGGCGCGCTGCTCGGCCGCCGTCTGCTGCTTGCACGCCGGCAGCGCGACGGCAAGCACGGCGGCCAGGAGGACGGAGGCCAGGCGGCCGGCGCGCGGATCGGTGGAGGATCGGAAGGACATCGCTGATCTTGTCATGGGTGAATCGTGCATTTTCGTGGTGCAAGCCTATTTATGGCAAGCAAAAACCGTAAGGCATGATCGCGAAACCACGCCCGACCTCCCAGTTGCAAAAAGATCACGGCTCTTATTGATATTAAATAATTTATTTACAAGTTAAGTTTATCTGTGGCATGATGCGCCTTGAAGCTGGACAACGTGTAAATATCGGGGAGAGTCTGTGAAAAAAGCGATCAAGCTGGCCGTCTCGGCTGCATTCATCCTGGGCGCCAGCCAGGGGTGGGCCGCGACCATCACCGACTCCGGCGTCACCGCCTACTACGGCGCGGACGCCCAGGGCGCGGCCGACGTCATCGGCGGGAGCCAGTACGACATTTCCAAGGCGACGATCGCGCGCGCCGGGAACGTGCTGACGATTACGATCAACACCAGCTTCGCGGGCAAGGCGGGTGTCAACCCGACGTGGGGCAAGGACGGCCTGACCGGGGCGACCGGCAAGGGCATCGGCTACGGCGACCTGTTCCTGTCCGACACGTGGAACGCCGCCGGCACGAGCGCCAATCATTACGCGACCGACAACGCGACCAAGGGCACCGTGTGGGATTACGGCTTCGCGCTCGATAACCGCTGGAGCAATTCGGGCGGCAACTTCAAGCTGTATGCCCTGAACGGCGCGACCAACGCGCAGAACATCCTCAACTCGAACAGCTACATCAACTGTTCGAACTGCAATTACCGCGAGAACGAGGAAACGGCCGTGAACACCAAGTCGTCCACGGTCAAGTACACGGGCCTGTCCGGCAAATGGGCCGTCTCGACCGGCGCGCTCACCTTCACCATCAACCTCTCCGGTTCGGAACTGATGGATTACAGCTCGTTCGCGATGCACTGGGGCGAGACCTGCCAGAACGACGTCCTCGAAGGCGTGGCCATGGGCGTGCACGTGCCGCTGCCGGGTACCGCCGCCCTGCTGTTCCTCGGCCTCGGCGCCCTCGGCGTCGTCCGCCGCCGCCGCGCGCCGGGCGCGCTGCCCCCAGGCGCCGCGGCCGTCTGATTCCTGTCAGCCGGCGCCGCCGGCAATA
>CBIHRX010000304.1:0-7662 GCA_966212555.1 uncultured Massilia sp. | reverse complement strand
GGCCTCGATCTCCAGCGCCAGCTTGTGCGCCTTCTTCGGGTCCTCGACGTCCGCCAGCTCGCTTTCGTCGATCTCGTCCGCGCCCAGCAGGTAGATCGGGCGCATCAGCGGGCCCGCTTCCGAATCCCAGATCTCTTCCCACGAGCCGGGACGCAGTTCCATGCCTTCCCAGAAACCCCAGCACCAGGCCTCGGCGTCGATCAGCGTCTCGCCGCCGATCTCGTGCTCGACGTACAGCGGCTCGAATTCCTTCGGCGCGACCTCGAAGGTGACGAGCACCTCGTTCATGAAGCGCATGATCAGGTTGACGATGCGTTCTTCTTCCTTCGGGTTTTTCCACTTGGGCACGGCGCCTTCCTCGCCCCACACGCGCGGCAGCCATTCGGCCGGCATGATGGTTTCCGGACCGATCGCGATGGCGGTCAGGTAGCCGTGCAGCGTGTCCATCGTCATCGCGTCGTCGGAGCAGCGATCGGACAGGAGGAAGTTGTCGAGGTCGTCGAATTCTTTTTCGGTGAGGGGCTGGTCGAGTTGCATTGTTGCGGTTCCTTGCGTGCTTTCCATACATTTAAGGCGCCAGTGTAACGCTTCCCGCATCGTCGTCGGCGAAAACCTTACAATGGCGGGATGAATAGCCATCCTTTCTCCCGACTCGATCCGGCGATGGTGCTGGACGCCGTCGACAGCGTCGGCCTGCGCGGCGACGGCCGCCTGCTCGCGCTGAACAGTTACGAAAACCGCGTGTACCGCGTCGGCCGCGAAGAGGGCGAGCCCGTCGTCGTCAAGTTCTACCGGCCCGGACGCTGGAGCGATGCCGCCATCCTCGAAGAGCACGCGTTCGTGCAGGAGCTGGCCGACCGGGAAGTGCCCGTCGTGCCCGCCAGCGTTCTCGAGGACCGCACCCTGCACGAGCACGGCGGTTTCCGCTTCGCCGTCTTTCCCAGCCGCGGTGGGCGGGCGCCGGAGCTGTCCGACCCGTCCACGCTGGAATGGATCGGCCGCTTCATCGGCCGCATCCACGCGGTGGGGGCCGTGAAACCGTTCGCGGAGCGGCCCCGGCTCGACCTCGACACCTTCGGCAGGGAGCCCCGTGCCTGGTTGATCGGCCACGGCTTCATCCCGCCGGAATTGCTGACCGCCTACACGAGCGTGCTGGACCAGGCCCTGGACGGCGTCGCCCGCTGCTACGACCGCGCCGGCGAATTGTCCCTGCTGCGCCTGCACGGCGATTGCCACGCGGGCAACGTGCTGTGGACGGGCGACGGCCCGCACTTCGTCGACTTCGACGACAGCCGCATGGGCCCGGCCGTGCAAGACCTGTGGATGCTGTTGTCGGGCGAGCGCCACGAAATGGTGCGCCAGCTGGCCGACGTGCTGGCCGGCTACGAGGACTTCTGCGAATTCGATCCGCGCCAGCTGTACCTCGTGGAAGCGCTGCGCACCTTGCGGCTGATCCATTATTCGGCGTGGCTGGCGATGCGCTGGGACGATCCGGCGTTCCCGGCGGCATTTCCCTGGTTTAATACCCAGCGTTATTGGCAAGACCGTATCCTCGAATTGCGCGAACAGGTGGCGCTGATGGATGAGCCGCCTTTGTTCCCTGTCTAATGCCGGAATTGACGTAGTTTTACGATTCAGCTTGGCGTGACACGGAACAGAGCCATGCCGCATAATTGAAGCGCGGACCCGCCGGGCCCGCATGCGAACTGACGAGCCCTCCATGACCGACGCCGACCGCACCGATCCATCCGCACACAAAGACGACGCCGATTTCACGATCGACCTGATGCCCGCCGCGCAAGACCACGCGGCGCCGCAGGTCGAGCCGCAGCGCGAGCACCTGGAACAGCGCGCGATCAAGGAAGGCATCGCGCGCGTGGAGGCGGAAGCGAAGGCGGCGGTGGCGGCCGAGAACCGCGCCCACGCGGAAGCCCGTGCGCGCAGCCTGGCCGAGGAACGCGCCGCGATGGACGCCGAAGCGGCGGCAGCCGCCCTCGCGAACGCGCAGGCGTCGGAAGAGGCGATCGAGGCGAACCGCGACCGCATCGAGACCTTGCGCGCCGCCGCCAAGGCCGCCGCCGAGCGCCTGGAAGCGATCCGCCAGGAAACGGCGGAGCTGCGCGCCCGCGTCGAATCCGACACCCAGATCCGCCTGGCAGCTGAAGCCCGCGCCCGTGCCGAGGAAGACGCCCGCAAGCGCGCGACGGAACAGGCGCGCATCGACACCGAGATCGCCGCCCGCGCCCAGCGCGACGCCGACGATCTCGCGATCCACGCCGAGCAGGCGCGCCTGCAGGCGGCCGAGCGCGTGGCGGCCGTGCACGCGGCGCGCGAGGAAGTGCATCACAGCGCCAGCGCCGACGCCCGCGTGGCGATTCTCGCGCGCGAGCGCGAACGGGCCGAGCGGGCTGCCCGCCAGACGGCGGAAAAACTGGCGCAGGCGGAAGCCGAAGCGGTGGAACTGGCGCAGCAGCGCGAACGGGCGGACCAGGTGGCGCTGCAGTCGGCGTTCGCGCGCGCGGCCGCGGAAGCGCGCGCGCTCGAGGAAGCCCGCGCCCTCGCGCACATCGAACAGGAACGGGAAGCCATCGCGCTGGCCCAGGTGGAATCGGAGCGGACGGCCGCGCAATCGCTGCGCATGCGTCTGCAGACGGAAAAGGAATTGCGCGACGCCGCCATCCACCGCGAACGCCTGGAACAGATGGCGGCCGACGCGGCCGCCGCCCGGCGCGAAGCGGAGTCCCGCATCCTGGCCGCGACGCAAGCCCGCATCGAAGCCGACCGCAAGCTGCGCGACGTGGCCCTGTCCCGTGCCGCGGCGGAAGAGGAAGAGTCCCAGCAAAGCCAGGCCCGCCTGGACGCCGAGCGCGACGCGGCGGAACAGGCGCGGCTGCGGATGGAGGCGGACCGCGTCGCGCAGGAAGCGGCCCAGCGCGATAGCGACACCCAGCAGCGCGAGCGCCAGCTGGCCGAGGAACGCGCCGCCCTGACCGAAGCGGCCGCCGCCGCGCGCGCCGCGCAGAATGCGGCGCTCGAGGCGGAACTGGCCGCGCAGGCGCAGCAGACCGGACACGAACGTGAAGCGGCGCGGCTGGCGGAGGAACGCGCCGCGCAGGCCCAGGCACTGGCGGAGGCAGAACAGGCGCGCGCGCAGGCCGAGCAGGAGGCGCTGGCGCGCCAGCAGGCCCGCATCGAGGCGGAGCGCGCGCTGGCCGCCGCGGCCGAAGCCCGCTCCGCCGCGGAGCAGGAGCAAACGATTCAATTGGCCGAGCGGCTCGAAGCGCAACAGCGCGAGATCGCCGCGCTGCGCGCGGAAACGGAAGCGCGTTTCGCGGCGGCCGAGCAGGAACACGCCGCCCGGCTGCAGGCCCAGCGCGATGCGTTGGCGGCCCAGCAGGCCGGGTTCGAGGCGCGCCGCCTGGCCGCGGAACAGGAACATGCGGCGCTGCTGGCCGCGCAGGCCGACAGCGAGCAGCGCGCGGCCGCCGAGCGCCAGGCCGCGATCGACGCCCAGCGCGCGATCGCGGAACAGGCGGCACGCCAGGCCGAACACGAGCAGGCGCTCGCCGACGCGCAGCGCGAGCAGGCCGCCCGCGCGGCCGAACTGGCGCAGGCGCAGGCCGACCGCGCCGCACACGAACGGCGCCAGCAGGCGTTGACGGAAGAATTGCTGGCGGCCGAACGCGCAGGCGCCGACGCCGCGCACGACGCCTTGCTGCTGCTGGAACAAAAGCTGTCGTCGCAACAGCAGCAGACGGCGGCCGACGTGCGTGCCAACGAAGCGGCTGCAGCGCGCATGGCGTCCGAGCGTGCCGCGGTGGCGGCGGCGGAAGCGCGTGCCGCCGCCGAAGCGGAGCGCGCGCAGCTGGCGAAGATGCGCGAAGCGGCCGAGCAGGCCGCGGCCCAGGCGGCGATCGACAAGCGCGACGCCCAGCGCGCGCTGCTGGCCAACGCCCAGCTGGCGGCGGAGATGCAGCGCAAGACGGCGTTCGCCACGCAGGAAATGGCGGAGGCGAAGAGGCGTCTCGTGGAACTGGAATCCGTGCGCCAGGAAGAGCAGGTGGCGGAACTGGCGGCGCTGCGCGAACAGATCGAGGCGCGCCAGGCCGAAGCCAAGCAGCGCGCCGAATCGGAAGACCTCGCACGCGAGGTGCTGGGGCGGCTGTCGCAGCAGCCCTCCAAAGTGCAGGCGGCGATGCGGCTGGCGGATGCGGTGGCAAAACAGCGCGCCGACCGCGATCACGAATAACAACCTGCCACGCCAGCACGTCGCCCCTGCGCAGGCAGGGGCCCAATTTTGGCGGCTGAGCTGCGAACTTGGGCCCCCGCCTCCGCGGGGGCGACGGTTCATGCTTTCGCGTTCTTCTCCAGATACGCCCCATGCCCCGGCATCTTGGCGACCGTCTGCACGATCAGGTCGCGCAGCCCGGCAAAGTGGCCATGCAGCTTGCGCATGTCGACATCGTCCACGAACGGATCGTAGCGCTTCGGCTCGGCGCCCAGGCCGACCAGCATCGCGACGAACGACGGCAGGCCGAAGCTGTCGCGGTCGAGGATCGCGACGCGGCCCGTCTCGCGGAACAGTTCGATCTGGTGCGCGAGCGAATCGGGAATGCGCATGTTCGCGCAATAACGCCAGAATTCCGTGTCGTCGCGCTTCGTCAGCTTGTAGTGCATGATGATGAAGTCGCGGATCGACTCGTAGCGGCTGCCGATGATCCGGTTGAATTCGTCCGCCAGTTCGGGACGGAATTCGCGGTCCGGGAATTGTTCGATCAGGGTGCCGACAGCCGTTTCGATCAGGCTGATGCTGGTCGATTCCAGCGGTTCGACGAAGCCGGCCGACAGCCCGATCGCCACCACGTTCTTGACCCACGATTTCTTGCGCTTGCCGGTGACGAAGCGCAGCTGGCGCGGCTCGTCCAGCGCCGCGCCGTCGAGGCCGTCGAGCAGGTCCTGGCGCGCCTTCTCGTCGGTCGTGAAGGCGTTGCTGTACACGTGGCCGTTGCCGGTGCGGTGCTGCAGCGGGATGCGCCACAGCCAGCCCGCGCCCTTGGCCGTCGAACGGGTATAGGGCGTCAGCGGTTCGACGCGCGCGCACGGGACGGCGAGGGCGCTGTTGCAGGGCAGGTGCTCGCTCCAGTCGTCGTACCCGGCCTTCAGCGCGCCTTCGATCAGCAGGCCGCGGAAGCCCGAGCAGTCGATGAACAGGTCTCCGTCGAGCGTGCGGCCGTCGGCCAGGCGCACGGCCGTGACGAAGCCCGTCTCCGGATGCTGGTCGACGCTGGTGATCGTGCCTTCGACGCGCTGCGCGCCGCGCGCCATCGCGTAGTCGCGCAGGAAGGCGGCGTACAGGCCGGCGTCGAAATGGTAGCCGAACGAATAGGCGTCCGTGACGCCAGGCTGGGTGTCGTTCGGCATCGTGAATTTGTTCTCGCGCGCCATGACCGACGCCATCGACCAGTTTTCCATGGCCGGCATGTGGTCGAAGGTGCGCGCGAGGCGCAGCCAGTAATGGTGCGGCTGGATGCCGTTGATGGGCGGGCCGAAGTCGCCGAAGCCGTGGAAGAAGCGGTTGCCGACGTGACCCCAGTCCTTGAATTCGATGCCGAGCTTGAAGCTGGCCTGGGTCTTTTTGATGAAGTCCGCGTGGTCCAGCTGGAGCGCGCTATTGTAGAAGCGGATCGTCGGCAAGGTCGCTTCGCCCACCCCGATCGTGCCGATGTCCGGCGATTCCACCAGCACGATCTCGCAGCGCTGGCCCAGGCGCTGGGCCAGCGGCGCCGCGGTCATCCAGCCGGCCGTGCCGCCCCCCACGATGACGATTTTGCGGATGGGGTTTTGTTGCATGATGTCTCCTGTCGTATTGCTCGCTCAGGAGAGTGTAGGGCAGGGATCTGCGGGCGGCAACAGAAATGTTTGCGTGCAACAATTTCGTAACGGCTTACGTCACATATTGTTGGGCGCCACCGGATTCGACCCGCCGACGACGGCCTTGTCGACGAAGTATTCCGTCTCGCCGAAGCACGAGGTCGGGATGCCGACATGCTGCGAATACGTCAGCTGGACGCGCTGCCCCATGGCGGCTTGCAGCTGGCGCACGACGTTGTCGTCGCGCACCGTGAAGTTGAAGCGTTCGGGAATCGCGCCCGGCATGCTGGACAGCAGGATCTCGCCTTCCCACGTCTTGCACAGCCAGCCCTTGCGCGACAGTTTCTGCAGGTAGCCGGCCCGCTCGCCTTCCGAATACGACCAGTTCAGCACGATCCACGTGTACAGGGCGAACAGCGCCACGGCGGCGATGACGACGGAGGCGAGGATGGCGATGGCGCGGCGCGGCAGGGTCTTGGGCATGGTGTGTCTGAGATAAAGGTCACGGGCGTAACAAGGCGCGCCCATTCTGACATGGGTGCCGAGATTGTCAATTAGGCCAGACTTAGACGTTCACCCCAAAGGAACGCGCAAGAGGCCCCAGGCCGCCGTTGTAGCCCTGGCCGACGGCGCGGAATTTCCACTCGTTGCCGTAGCGGTACAGTTCGCCGAAGATCATCGCCGTCTCCGTCGAGCTGTCTTCCGACAGGTCGTAGCGGGCGATCTCGCGCTCGCCTTCGGCGTTCAGGCAGCGGATGAAGGCGCGCGCGACCATGCCGAAGTTCTGGCGGCGCTGGTCCGCCTCGTGGATAGTGACGGCGAACGCGATCTTTTCGACGTCCGGGGGCACCCGGGTCAGGTCGACGAGGACGCGTTCGTCGTCGCCTTCGCCCTGGCCCGTGCGGTTGTCGCCCGTGTGCTTGACGGAGCCGTCGCTGGACTGCAGGTTGTTGTAGAAGATGAAGTCGGCGTCGCCGCGCACCTTGCCGTCGCCGCGCAGCAGGAAGGCGCTGCCGTCGAGGTCGAAGGTCGCGCCGTCGGTCGCGCGCGGGTCCCAGCCGAGGCCGATGATGACCTTTTTCAGGTTCGGATCTTCCTTGGACAGGTTGACGTTGCCGCCTTTCTGCAAACTGATCGCCATCTTGCTTCCTTTCTGATGTTATGACTAAGTTCAGGTCGCCGACTCGAGCTCTTCGCGCTTCTTGTAGCGGATCGACGACCACAGCGATACCAGGATGAAGGCCACGCCGGACAGGCCGGTGAACCATTCGGGAATCTCGTATTCGACGCTGGCGAACATGATCAGGGCCAGGATGCCGATCGCGTAGTGCGCGCCGTGCTCCAGGAAGACGAATTCTTCCAAGGTGCCCTTGTGCACGAGGAACACGGTCAGCGACCGCACGAACATGGCGCCGATGGCCAGGCCGAGCATGATCACGACGACGTCGTTCGTGATCTCGAAGCTGAACGACGCGTCCAGCACTTCCAGGTATAAAAAGCCGCCGATGCTGCCCTGCGAGATCAGCTTGCCCACGGCCGGGTCGGATTCCTCTTCCTCCAGCAGGCCGGAAAACCAGTTCACGCCCACGTACACGAGCACGCCGACGACGCCCGCGATGAGGGTGGACAGCTTGCGCTCCTGCGGCACGAGGCTCATGCAGCCGAACACGGCGAGCAGGGTGAGCAGGATGGCGAGGCCTTCCGAGCCGTACTTGCCGACCTTCTCTTCGATCCAGCCCAGCCAATGGAGTTCCTTTTCCTCGTCGAACAGGAAGTTGAGGAAGACCAGCA
>CBIHRX010000303.1:0-7663 GCA_966212555.1 uncultured Massilia sp. | reverse complement strand
CCCGAGCGCGGGCTGCTCGCGCCCGGCGCCTTCCTGGACGACGCGCGCCACGCCGGCCTCCTGGCCCAGCTCGGCGAGACGATGCTGCGCCGGGCCTGCACCCAGACGGCTCGCTGGAACGCCGTCCGGACGGGCGCGCCGCTGCGCGTCCAGGACGGCACGCGCCAGACCCGCAGCGGCAGCGTCGTCCTGGCACGCGGCCAGCGGTTCCAGTTGGGCGTCCTGCGCATGCGCGTCGACGCGGCCGACGCCGACGCCGTCGACCTGGCGGCGGGCGGCACCCGCTGGCACTACGACGGCGGCCTGCTGCGCCGCGACGGCGAGCCGCAGCCGGCCTGTCCGGACGCCGGCCTGGGCACGCGTCTCGCCGCCCAGTGGAACCGGATCGCGCCGCGCGCGCTGGCGGTCGGCCGTCCGCTCGTCTTCGGCGGCAACCTCGAGTGCGGCAACCGCATCGCGATCGCGGGCCTGGCCCTGCACGCCGCCGGCATCGCGCGCGGCGAGGACGGTATGGTGCTGGGCGCCGCACCGGCCGTCCCGCTGCTGCTGGAAGACGATCGCGGCGCGGCGCTGGTCGCCGGCCGTCCCCTGCGGCTGGAGGCGGGGCAGACGCTCGTCACCGGCCGCACGCGCCTGCCGCTCGCGCCGGACGGCGACGTGCTGCGGATGCATCCCGGCGGCCACGTCGCGCTGTATGCCGACACGCAGAAACGCCTGCCGCCCGGCGTCGCGTGGACGTGGGCGCGGCGCGCGCCTTGGGACCTGCCCGCGCAGGCGACGACGCCGCTGCTGGCGCTTCTCGGCCTCTCCAGCGCGGCCGCGCTTTTCATGAAAGCGAAGGGCAACGCGCGCGCGGGCGCGACGGCCGGTGTCGCACTGGGGGTGGCGGGCGGCGGCGCCTGCCTGTTCTGGCTGCAGCGCTGCGGCACGCCCGCCGGGGGGGGCGTCGGCCTGCTCGTCGCGTGGGCCGCGCTGGCGTTCGCGCTGCTGGCGCCGCGCAAGCTGGAACCCGTGCTCGCCGCCGCGCTGCCGCTGCTGGCACTGGGCCTGCTGGCCCAGCTCGACCTGGGCCTCGGCGCGCCGGACACCGCCTGGCTGCGCCACTTCCACAAGACGGCCGCGTTGCTCGCGCTGGGCACGGGCGCCGCGGCGCTGGCGGGCCTCGCGCGTCCCGAGCGGCCGCTGCCGCAGGCGCGGATCGAACTGGCGCTGCTGCTGCTGACCGCCATCGCGCTCCTCGCGTTGCTGCTGCAGGTGGCCTATGGCGACGAGACGGGCGTGTTCGATTTGCAGCCCGTCGAATTTGCCAAGCTGGCGCTGGCCGCGCTGGCCGCCCACTGCCTCGCGCTCGCCTGCGCGGACGGCCCGGCGCCGGGCGGCGCGTGGCGGCGGGCCCTGCGCCTCGCGGCGCCCGCGCTGCTGTTCATGCTGCTGCTCGGCGTCGCGCTCGTGCAGGTCGACGACTATTCTCCGCTCGTGCTGCTGGCGCTGTGGGCCTGCACGATGATGCTGGCGCAGGCGCTGGCCACGCGCAGGCACGGCACCGCGCTGGCGCTGGCCGGCGTCGCGCTGGCGGCCGTGGCGACGGTCGCCCTGCTGCGCGGCGCGGGCGCGGACGGCATCGCGCGCTGGGATTTCTATGCCGACCGCTTCCTCGTCTGGCTCGATCCGGGCACGCATCCGCACACGGGACAGCAGCTGCTGCTGGGCGCCCGCGCCATCGCGCAGGGCGGCTGGGTTGGCGCGGACGGCGTGTTCGGCCTCGCGGCGCTGGGTCGCGATCCGGGCTTCGCGCTGCGCATCCCCGCCGTGCAGGACGATTTCGCGGCGTCGTTCTACCTGGCGCGCCACGGACTCGCGGCCGCCGTCGGCCTGTGGCTGCTGCAGGCCTTGTTCCTCGGCGCGCTGCTGCGCCTCGCGCTGCGCTGCTGGCTGGCCGGCGCGAACGCGCGCGACTTCCGCGTGGCGTGGCTCGCGCGCCTGCGCTGCTTTTTCCTGGCCGGCGGCGCCGCGTTCGCGTTCGGCCACTTCCTGCTCTCGTGGGGGACGAACCTCGCGATCTTCCCGGTGATGGGCCAGCCGATGAGCTTCCTGTCGGCGGGCGGCTCGCACCTGCTGTTTTTCATCTGCCCCCTGCTAGGTGCCGCTGCCGCCAGCAGCCAATCTTTAGAGGAGAACGAATCATGCCGGTCTACGTCCAACATGAAGCCCTAGGCAAGATCAACGACGTGTTCGATGCGCACGCCATCTGGCAGGCGCCCGGGCTGGCGCTGTTCGCGCGCCGCCCGCTGCTGCGCGACCTGCTGGAACGCTCGCCGCGCGAGCAGCGCGGCCGCGCCGCCACCCGCTGCTTTTCCCATATCACGCTGATGCTGCCGCAGGAAGAGGTCGACGACGACCGCCACCTCACGCGCGGCGCCCGCGTGCGCGACCTCGCCGAGTCGCTCTCCGCGCTGCACCGGAAGGATTTCGGCGACCTGCTGCAGGACGACGACGTCCGTTACCACGTCGTCGGCGCCGACCGCCTGGAACCGGGCGAGGTCGAGGTGAAGTTCGGCCACGCCGTCTACCTGCCAGCGCCCGGCGAGGCCGTGCAGTACACGGTCGGCGTGTCGCGCGACAGCGCCGTGTGGAAGACCGTCTGCCCCATCTACCCGAACCAGCGACTCACGCTGATCGGCCACGACGCCCACGAGGCGACCTACGCCGCGCCGGGCTGGCCGTTCGGCGCGGAAGGCGCCGTCCTCCTCATCAACGACGGGCCCGAGGCGCCGTTGGAAGTGCAGGTGCGCCCGAAGGATGCCTTCGATTGCAGCTACGACGCGGCGGCCGGCTACTGGACGATCAAGTCGCGCCGCGGCGCCGTCGACGCCACCGGCGCCGCGCTGCGCCTGCTGCTGCGCGTGGCACCGGCCGCGGCACGCCCGGAATCGATCAAACCCGCCGTGAAACCGGCGTCCGCGCGCCCAGCCGTGTGGAAACCACGCGCCGCGCCCGATCCCGAACTGACGGCCGTGCCGCTGGCCCGCGCCCCGGCGGCGCTCACCGTCGCCGCGACGTAGGCCCCCGTAGCGCGCCAGCGCGTGACCCTGGCCGCGCTGGCGCTGCCGCGGCTGTCGCGCTACCGCGAGACGGGCGCGCAGGCGCTGTAAATCAACCTGAACCGCGCGTTCGTCCCGGCGGCGCAACCTGCCGACACCGTCATCGGCTTCGCCGTCGACGACCAGGACCAGCTGCAGGCGATCACGCCGGCTGGCCGCGAACGGATCGCCGTGCCGGCCGCGTTCAGCCCCGTCGACGGCGCGCGCGTGGAACTGGCCGCGTGCGCCCCCGCGCTGGCCGACCGCTACTGCGCCCTGCTCGTGCTGCCGCAGCCGCCGGCGCTGCCGGTGGCGCCGGGCGCGCGCTTCACGTTCGGCCGTGGCGCGGCGATGCTCGCGGCGCTGCGCGTGCTCGATTCGCCGGCCTTCCTGAAGAATGCGGCCGGCACGCCGCCGTCGAGCGCCGACCGCCTCGGCCTGTCGCGCGACGCGTTCAGCTTCGAAGCGGGACCGGACGGCTGGCTGATTTCACGCCTGTCGCCCACGCAGGCCTTGTACCACCTGGACGAGAAGCTGGCGTTCGTCGCCGCCATCGACGCCGCCACGCCGGAACAGCCGTACCGCCTGCCCGCCGGGCACCACCTCGTCGCGGGCCATTACGTGCTGCGCTTCGATGCCTGAGGCGGCCATGACGCCGTGGCTCGTCTGGGGTGCCGCGCTGGCGGCGACGCTCGTGCTGGCCGCGTGGTGCACGCCGCGCGCATGGTGGCGCCGGCCCAACCTGCGGGCGCTCGCGGTGCTGGCCGGCGGCACGCTCGGATGCGGGCTGCTGTTCTCCGCGCTGCTGCCGGCCGCGCCCGTGCCGGTGGCCGTCGCGCGGACCGGCCCCGCGGCCGGCGCGCATTACCGCGTCGTCGACGACCTGAATCTGCGCGCCGACCGCGGCGTGCGCGCCACCCGCGTGCGCGTGCTGCCGGCGGGGACGATCGTCAGCCCGACGGGGGCGACGGACGGCGACTGGTGGCGCGTGCGCGTCGCGGGCAGCGATGTCGAGGGCTGGGCCAGCAGCCTGTGGCTACGCCGCACCGACGAGCGGCATTGACAGCCGCATCGGGTTGTAGCGCACCTTGTCGACCTGCATGGGTGCCGTGCGCTCGAAGCCGAGCGAGGCGTAGAACGGCACGGCGAAATTCGACGAGTTCACGGTAAAGACACCGGGGTGCCCGGGCACGAGCGCCGCCGCGCGCCCCGCCTCCCACAGCGCGCGGGCGATGCCGCGCCGCTGGTAGCCGGCATCGACGAACAGGTGGAACACGTGCGTGCCGCCGCGCACGCCGATGAAGCCGGCCAGCACGCCGTCGACGACGGCCGCGTGGTAGACGAAGCCGGCGTCCAGGTTGCGGCGCAAGCCCGCCGCGTCGTGCTGGGCGAGGAAGTCCGCGGCGTCCTCCGGCGCGGACTCGTGGAGGAAGAAAGTGTCGGCGGCGCGGCGCAGCAGGTCGGCGGCGGCCGGGATGTCGGCGGGTTCAAGTGAGCGTATTTGCATGGACGACAAGATAGCATGTCGAAACGTCACGTTGGGAAAACCCCGCAGCGGACGGATCATCCCGAGCGTCGCGTTGACCCGGCCGGGCCGCGCACTTAGACTGGCTCGATGACGACATCCAGCTTCACCCCGGCGAAGGCGGCGGCCGCGGCCCGGCGCAAGGTCCCGCTGGCGCAGCCGCTGCGCCACGCGCGCTACCGGCATCTGTGGTGCGCCAACCTGGTCTCGAATCTCGGCACGTGGATCCAGACGTTCGCGTCGGCCTGGCTGATCGCGTCCAGTTCGCACTCCGCGTCCACGACCACGCTCGTGCAGACCTGCACGTACATCCCGATCTTCCTGTTCGCGCTGTTCGCGGGCGTCGTGGCGGACGCCGTGCACCGGCCCAAGTTCCTGTTCTTCTGCAACCTGTTCATGGCCGGCTGCGCGTGCACGCTGGCGGCGCTGGTGGCGTCCGGGCACGCACCCCACGCCGTCGTGCTGGCGGTGCTGTTCTGCCTCGGCTGCGGCTCCGCGTTCATGTGGCCCGCCTGGCAGGCGGCGATGTCCGGGCTCGTCGAACCGGACGAAGTGGAGGCTGCGGCGACGCTCAACAACCTGTCGTACAACACGGCCGCGATCATCGGACCGGCGCTGGGCGGCGTCCTGTTCAAGTGGATCGGTCCCGGCCCGCTGTTCCTCCTCAACGCGATCTCCTTTGTCGGCCTGCTCGCCATCTACCGCGCGTGGTGGCGCGACGACCGCACGCACGTGAAGCCGTGCGCGGGCTATGCCGAACGGCTGCGCGAAGGCATGCGGACGGCGTTCGGCTGCCCGCGCTACCGGCGCATCCTGCGCAACGTGGCCACCGTGTTCTTCGCCACCATCGCCTTCGCGGGCCTGCTGCCCGTGTTCGTGCGCGACGTATTGCGCATGGACGCGAGCGTGTTCGGCACCCTGATGGGCAGCCTGGGCGCCGGCGCCGTGCTGGCCGCGTTCTGCCTGCCCGCACTGCGCGCCCGCGTCGACAAGACCCGCATCCTCGCCGCCGCGCTGGGCGTGTACGGCGCCATGCTGGCCATCATGCCCTTCCTCCATACGCTCGCGCTGCTCATCCCGCTCATCATGGCCGGCGGCATGGCCTGGTCGGCCGTCGTGTCGACCCTGAACGCGGCCGCGCAGCTGTCGTTCCCGGCCGAGGTGCGGGCGCGCACCCTGGCGATCTATCTCGTCGTGATGGCGGGGGGCTACACGGCCGGCAGCCTGTTCTGGGGCCGCGTGGCGGACGCCTGGGGCGTGCGCTTCGCGCTGGCGGCGGCCGGCGCCTGCGTCCTCGTCAACGCGGCCGTGTTATTGACGGGAAGGCAGCAAAAGCCCATCTGATCGAAGCTTGGCGATCCGGCATTTCCGGTTAGAGTATGGGGATGCCGATTTCGCCTCCTTCTGTTTCCCCCCTCGACGACGTCATCGCCGGGATGCGCTTCGGCGCCCTGGACGTCGCCGCCTGCTCGCGCCTGGGCGCCGGCCCGCGCCTGCGCGCGGAAAACCAGGACAACCTGCTCCTGATCGACACCGAGGGCCACGCCGCGTGGCTGCAGGACCAGGCCGTTCAGCACCGGCGACTACCCGGCTGGCGTCCCGGCCATGCGCGCCTCGCCGTGCTGGACGGCATGGGCGGCCATGGCCACGGCCGCGAAGCCGCGGAAGCCGTCGTCGGCGGCCTGCTCGCGCTGCCGCCGTGCGCGACCGGCGCCGAGCTGGCGCGCCGCCTGGACGCACTGCACGCCGACCTGCAGCGCCATTTCGCCGACGCGCCCGGCCCGCGCCCCGGCACGACGCTCACCCTGCTGGAACTGCGCGCGGACGACGCCCCGCTGCTGTACCACGTGGGCGATTCGCGCCTGTATGAAATCACGCCGGCGCGCGCGACGCCGCTGACGGTCGACCACGTCCCCGCCACCGCCTACGCCATGGCCGGCCTGCTGGGCGAAGCCGACTGGTGGCGCCAGGTGCATGGCGAGCACCGCCCGCAGATCGCGCAAGCCTTCCTGCTCGGGAATGCGTTCGCCGACCCGACCCGGCTGAACGACCCGCTGTTCGAATTGTCGCCGCTGCACCTGCCGGCCTGGCTGTCCGGCCTGGCCGACCGCCGTCCGCTCGCGCTGCGCGCCGGCGGCACGTACCTGCTGGCGACGGACGGCCTGTGGTCGTGCTCGGACCCGGCCGGCTGGGCCGGACAGTGGCCGCAACTGCTGGCCGGCACGACAGACGCCGCCACGATGCTGCGCGCCCTGCTGGACGCCTATGATGCCCATCCGGCCGCGTTCTTTTATCCGGACAACGTCAGCGCGATCCTCATCCGCGTCCCCGGCACCGCGCGCGACGAGACGGCGTTACCGGGAATTTGACTGTGGTAAATAATGCATCTTGGAAAAAAGTCTTGCTCAACCATGAAATCCGCGCGCCGCGCTACGCTACAATCGCGTAAGCTGAGGCCTCAGCCAACACCCTGCCGAACCGATAACCGCCCATGAAGCGTTGCAGCAGTCCCGATCACCCGCATTGCACCGTCTGGGTCGCCCCGGGCGAGGCGCAGTGCGCGCACGGCCATCGCCAGGCGCCCGGTGCGGTCGATCTGCTCGGTTCCAGCTTCGAGATGGTGAAACGGATGCGCGCCGAAGGCCCGGCACGCGTCGCGGCGCCGATCCACGCACCGCCGCCCCGCCCCCACCTGCACGTGAGCGGCTTCGACCCGCGCGCGGCGGGCGGCCGCCAGGCGATCAAGCTGGAACTGCGCGGCATGCCCGACGACGCGCCGGCCCAACTGACCTTGCTGCTCGAATCGAAGCTGCTGCCGCGCGGCGCCGGCCAGCTGCAGTTCGCACGCACCCTGCGCGGCGACTGGCGGCCCGTGTTCGTGGAATTCTCGTCGCGCGGGCGCGAACACGGCCAGTACCGCGTCGACCTGGAAATCCATGCGCGCCATCCCGCGCGCACGTGGGTGGCGACGCTCGTGCTGCTCGTGCCGCGCCCGGACGCCTCTCTGGGCGAGATCCACCAGACCTATCTGTCCACGCACAAGAACGTGCGCATCAGC
>CBIHRX010000302.1:0-7674 GCA_966212555.1 uncultured Massilia sp. | reverse complement strand
GCTGCGCCCTGATCCACGATCCCGACCTGCTCATCCTCGACGAACCGACCACCGGCGTGGATCCGCTGGCGCGCAGCCAGTTCTGGGAACTGATCGACCGCATCCGCGCCGCGCGGCCCGGCATGAGCGTACTGGTGGCGACGGCGTACATGGACGAGGCGCGCCGCTTCGACCGGCTCGTCGCCATGGACGCCGGCCGCGTGCTCGCCACCGGCACGCCGGACGCGCTGCTGGCCCGCACCGGCAGCGCCACGCTGGAAGACGCCTTCATCGCCCTGCTGCCGCCGGAGCGCCGCGCCGGCCATGCGCCGCTCGTCGTGCCGCCGATGGACGCCGGCGGCGCGGACGATGTGGCGATCGAGGCGCGCGGTCTCACGATGCGCTTCGGGGACTTCACGGCCGTCGACGACGTCAGCTTCCGCATCCGGCGCGGCGAGATCTTCGGCTTCCTCGGCTCGAACGGCTGCGGCAAGTCGACGACGATGAAGATGCTGACCGGCCTGTTGCCCGCCAGCGCCGGCGATGCCTTGTTGTTCGGCACCCCGGTCGACGGCCGCGACCTCGCCACGCGGCACCGCGTCGGCTACATGTCGCAGGCGTTCTCGCTGTACGGCGAGCTGACGGTGCGCCAGAACCTCGTGCTGCACGCGCGCCTGTTCCACGTGCCGGCCGCGCGCATCGACGCGCGCGTGGCGGAGATGGCCGCGCGCTTCGGCCTTGCGGACGTGCTCGACACGCTGCCGGACCGGCTCCCGCTCGGCATCCGCCAACGCCTGTCGCTCGCGGTCGCGATGGTGCACGAGCCGGAACTGCTGATCCTGGACGAACCCACGTCCGGCGTCGACCCGCTCGCGCGCGACGCGTTCTGGCGCCTGATGGCGGATCTCGCGCGCAAGGACCGCGTGACGATCTTCATATCGACGCACTTCATGAACGAAGCGCTGCGCTGCGACCGCATCTCGCTGATGCATGCCGGCCGCGTGCTCGCGTGCGACGCCCCGCAGGCCCTCGTCGCGGCGCGCGGCGCCGCCACGCTCGAGGACGCGTTCATCGCCTGGCTGCGCGACGCCGGCGCGGCCGAGACGCCGGCCGGAAGTCCGGCCAACGACGCGTCCGCGCCGGCAGGTGGGGCCGGGACCGGCGCGGCGGCCGCGCGCGGCGGCCTGGCGCGCATGCTCAGCTACATGTGGCGCGAGGCGCTCGAGCTGCGGCGCGACCCGATCCGCGGCCTGCTCGCCCTCGCCGGCTCGCTGCTGCTGATGTTCGTGATGGGCTACGGCATCAACATGGACGTCGAAAACCTGCGCTTCGCGGTGCTCGACCGCGACGACTCGGCGCTCAGCCGCGACTACGTCCAGAACATCGCCGGCTCGCGCTACTTCACCGCGCGGCCGCCGCTCGCCGACTACGCCGACCTCGACGACCGCATGCGCAGCGGGGAGATCGCGCTCGCCGTCGAGATCCCGCCCGGCTTCGCGCGCGACCTCGAGCACGGCCGCACGACCGCGATCGGCATCTGGGCCGACGGCGCGATGCCCCAGCGCGCGGACACGGTGAGCGGCTACGTGCAGGGCCTGCACCAGCAATGGCTGGCGCGCCAGGCGCTGGAACGTGGCCTGGCGGCGGCGCCCCCGCCGGCGTCGGTCGAGACGCGCTACCGCTACAACCCGGACGTGCGCAGCCTGCCGGCGATCGTGCCGGCCGTGATCCCGCTGCTCCTCCTGATGCTGCCCGCCATGCTCACGGCCCTTGCCGTCGTGCGCGAGAAGGAGCTCGGCTCGATCGTCAACCTGTACGTCACGCCGACGACGCGCACCGAATTCCTCGTCGGGAAGCAGTTGCCGTATGTCGCGCTGGCGCTGCTGAACTTCGTGCTGATGACCCTGGCCGCCGTGACCGTGTTCCACGTGCCCGTCACCGGCAGCTTCCCGGCGCTGCTGTTCGCCACGCTGCTGTACGTGCTCGGCACGACGGCCATCGGCCTGCTGGCGTCCGCGCTGGTGCGCAGCCAGATCGCCGCCATGTTCTTCACGATGATCGGCACGCTGCTGCCGGCCGTCTCGTTCGCGGGGCTGCTCAATCCCGTCTCGTCGCTGGAAGGGGTGGGCCGCATGATCGGCACGGTCTACCAGGCCAGCTACATGTTCAGCATCAGCCGCGGCGTGTTCAACAAGGGCCTCGGGCTGGCCGACCTCGCGGACGCGGTCTGGCCGATGGCGCTCGCGTACCCGGTCGTGCTGGCCGCGGCCATCGCGCTGCTGAAGAAACAGGAACGCTGACATGGCTCCCCGACTCGCCAACATCGTCCGGCTCGGCGTCAAGGAACTGTGGAGCCTGTGGCGCGATCCCGCGCTGCTGGTGCTGATCGTCTACACGTTCACGGCCGCGCTGTACTTCGCCGCGACGGCGGCGCCCGAGGGCCTGCGCCGCGCGGCCATCGCGATCGTCGACGAGGACGATTCCGCGCTGTCGGCACGCGTCGCGACGGCGTTCTATCCGCCCCAGTTCGCGCCGCCCGCCCGGATCGCGCCCGACGCGGCCGACGCCGGACTCGACGCGGGCATCTACACGTTCGTCCTCGACATCCCGCCGGACTTCCAGCGCGACGTCCTCGCCGGCCGCGCGCCCCGGATCCAGCTGGCCATCGACGCCACCCGCATGAGCCAGGCGTTCACGGGCAACGGCACCATCCAGAACATCGTGCTGGGCGAAGTGGCGGAGTTCGTGCGGCGCTACCGCGCGGACGCGCCGCCGGCCGTGGACGTCACGGTCCGCCAGCGCTTCAACCAGTCGCTCGACCCGGCGTGGTTCGGCTCCGTGATGGAGCTGGCGAACAACATCACGATGCTGTCGATCATCCTCACCGGCGCGGCGCTGATCCGCGAGCGCGAGCACGGGACGATCGAACACCTGCTCGTCATGCCCGTCACGCCCACCGAGATCATGCTGTCGAAAGTGTGGGCGATGGGCCTGATCGTCCTGGCCGCCGCCGTCGTCTCGCTGACCGTCGTGATCCGCGGGGCGCTGGGCGTGCAGATCCACGGCTCGGTCGCCCTGTTCCTGCTGTGCGCCGCGCTGCACCTGTTCGCGACGACGTCGATGGGCATCTTCATGGCGACGGTGGCGCGCAGCATGCCGCAGTTCGGCCTGTTGCTGATGCTGACCCTGATCCCGCTGCAGATGCTGTCCGGCGCCGTCACGCCGCGCGAGAGCATGCCGGATGGCGTGCGCTGGCTGATGTCGCTGGCGCCGACGACGCACTTCGTCGACCTGAGCCAGGCCATCCTGTTCCGCGGCGCGGGTCTGGCGATCGCGTGGCCGTCCATGCTGGCGCTGGCGGCCATCGGGAGCGTGCTGTTCGGGCTGTCGCTGGCGCGCTTCCGCCGCACGATCGTGCAGATGGCGTGACGCGCCTATCCCTCGTACGCGCGCAATCCGTCGGCGTCGAGGATCGCGATGTCGCGTCCCTCCACGCGCACGAGTTCGCGCCGCGTGAGGTCGTTCAGCACGCGCGAAAAATACTCGGGCGTGATGTTCAGGCGCGACGCGACGAGGCGCTTGCTGACGGACAGCCGCACCGTCGCGCCGGATGCCGGCGCGTCCTTCAGCAGGTAGCCGACGACGCGCTGGCCGCCCGTGTGCAGGGTGTACGACTCCACGTCGGCCACGAGGCCGTGCAGGCGCCGGCTCATCCCGGCCAGCATGCGGCGGGCAAAGGCCGGGCTGTGTTCCAGCTCGGCGAAGATGGCTTCCTTGCGGACGTGCAGCAGCAGGCAGTCTTCCAGCGCCGTCGCCGTCACGAAATACGGCTTCTCCATGAACATGACGGCTTCGCCGAAGGTCTTGCCGGGACCAAGGATCTCGATGACCTTTTCCTGGCCCTGCGGCGAGATGAAGGCCAGCTTGACCTGGCCGTAGAGGATCGAATGGAAGCCCTCGCACGGGTCGCCCCGCTCGACGATGGTGCGGCCGCGGTCGACGTGCCGCTCGGTGGCGGCCGCGCCGACGGCGCGCAGCTCGTCCTCGCCGAGATCGGAAAACAGCGGCAGGCGGCGCAGGAAGGTGCAGGGATCGATGGTGGCCACGGTCGCGGAAAGGAAATGGTCGGGATACCGCCATTCTCGCGCGTACGCGGGTCGCGCGGGATAGTCCGGAAGAACTAGGCGGCGTCCTCCTTCGTGCCGACTGACGCGCGCGGGCACGCCGCCTAGAATCGGACCATCTCCCCATGTCACGGATGTCCCCATGCAGCTCTCGAATTTTTCCGATTTCCTCGCCGCCGCGCGCGCCCAGCCCGAGGCGCAGCGCCTCCTGTTCGTGTTCGCCGTGGCCGAACTGCCGCAGGCCCACACGCCGGGCCAGGCGCGCCGCTTCGAGGAAGGCCGCGGCGGCGCGCTGGCGCCCGTGATGTGCGTCGACAAGAGCCTCGACGAGCTCGTGGACTTTACCGCGCTGGCCGACGAGTCGCGCGCGACCGGGCAGCCGTGGGACATGGTGTTCGTCGCGGCGCTCGCTGGAGAACAACCGGCATCCGGCATCGACCGCGGCCTCAAGATGATGATCGATGCCGTGCACCGGGGTGCGATCGAACGCTTCCTCGCCTTCGACCCGCGGGGCGACGCCGTGCGATTTGCTTAACCTCGTTTAAGGCGGCGCCGGCGGGGCGTCACTATGCTCGTTGCGTTACCGTTCACACCCCCGCCATGACCTCTCCCTCCCTCGAACTCGTTTGTCCCGCCGGCAGCCTGCCGGCCCTCAAGGCCGCCATCGACCACGGCGCCGACTGCGTCTACCTCGGCTTTCGCGACGCGACCAATGCGCGCAACTTCGCCGGTCTGAACTTCTCCGAAGACGCCATCGCCGAAGGCATCCGCTATGCCCACGACCGCAACCGCAAGGTCTTCCTCGCCCTGAACACCTATCCCCAGCCGGGCGGCGACGGCCCGTGGCGGCGCGCGCTCGACCGCGCCGCCACGCACGGCATCGACGCCGTGATCCTGGCCGACCCCGGCCTGATGGAATACGCGGCGCGCGTGCACCCGCAGCTGCGGCTGCACCTCTCCGTGCAAGGGTCGGCGACGAACGTCGACGCCATCGGCTTCTACCACCGCCACTTCGGCATCGCGCGCGCCGTGCTGCCGCGCGTGCTGTCGCTGGCGCAGGCGGAAAAGGTCATCGAGCATTCGCCCGTCGAGATCGAGGTGTTCGGCTTCGGCAGCCTGTGCGTGATGGCCGAGGGCCGCTGCCAGCTGTCGTCGTACGCCACCGGCGAATCGCCCAACACGCACGGCGTGTGCTCGCCCGCCAAGGCCGTACGCTGGACGCGGACGCCGCGCGCGCTGGAGGCGCGCCTGTACGACGTCCTCATCGACCGCTACGGCGACGGCGAGCAGGCCGGCTATCCCACCTTGTGCAAGGGCCGCTTCGACGTGGACGGCGAGACGTATTACGCGATCGAGGAACCCGCGAGCCTGAACACGCTCGAGATCCTGCCGAAACTGGCGGCGGCGGGCGCGCGCGCCGTCAAGATCGAAGGCCGCCAGCGCAGCCCGGCCTACGTGGCCCAGGTGACGCGCGTGTGGCGTTCCGCCATCGACGCCTGCCTGGCGGAACACGGCCGCTACACCGTGCGGCGCGAGTGGATGGCGAGCCTGGACAACGTCGCCGAAGGCAGCCAGCACACGCTGGGCGCCTACCACCGTCCCTGGAAATGACATCGCACGGAAAGACCACCATGAAGATTGCCCTCGGGCCCCTGCAATACTACTGGCCGCGCGACACCGTGTTCGCGTTCTACGACGCGATGGCGACGACACCCGTCGACATCGTCTACCTCGGCGAGACCGTCTGCTCGCGCCGGCACGAACTGCGCCCGTCCGACTGGCTCGCGCTGGCCGACCGGCTAGCCGCCGCCGGCAAGGAGGTCGTGCTGTCGACCCAGGTACTGATCGAATCGCCGTCGGACCTGTCCGCCCTGCGCCGCGTCGCCGGCAACGGCCGTTTCCTCGTCGAGGCGAACGACATGGGTGCCGTGCACTGCGTCGACGGCCGCCCGTTCGTCGCCGGCCCCCACCTGAACGTGTACAACCCGGCCACGCTCGCCCTGCTCGCCCGCGCCGGCGCCGTGCGCTGGGTCGCGCCGCTGGAAATGCCGGCGACGAGCCTCGGCGCGATGCAGGCGGACCTGCCGGCCGGCGTGGAGACCGAGGTGTTCGCCTACGGCCGCATGCCGCTCGCGTTTTCCGCGCGCTGCTTCACGGCGCGCCACCGCAACCTGCCCAAGGACGACTGCCGCTTCAGCTGCCTGGAGCATCCGGACGGCCTGGTGCTGAACACGCAGGAAGGCAAGCCGTTCCTCGTCCTGAACGGCATCCAGACCCAGTCGGCCAAGGTGTACAACCTCGTCGACGTGCTGCCGGCCATGCAGGCGCTCGGCGTCGGCGTCGTGCGTCTCAGCCCGCAGTCGGCCCATATGGCGGACATCGTCGGGAGCGTGCACGCCGTGCTGGCGGGCTCCCTGTCCGGCGCCGCCGCGCGCGCGCGCATGGGCGCGTGGATGCCGGCCGCGGCCTGCAACGGCTTCTGGCACGGCCGCCCCGGCCTGGAGGACGTCGCCGCATGAACGCCGCCTACCGCCTGCCGGCGCCGGTCCGGCACATCCTGTCCCGCTTGCCCGTCCGTCCGGGCGCATGGCTGTTCGCGGCCGGCCTGAACGCCGCCCTGGCCCCGCACCTGGATGCGGACGTGCGCGAGCGATTGCTGCGCAAGCGCCTGCGCCTGGCCGTGCTGGACGCGGGCGTCGCGTTCGACGTCGCCTGGCAAGGCCGGTCGTTCGCCGCCGTAACCGCGCCGGGCGAGCCGGACGTCGTCATCGGCGCGGCCTTGCACGACCTGGGCCTGCTGGCCACGCGCCGCGAAGACCCGGATACGCTGTTCTTCAGCCGCCGCCTCGTCATGGAAGGCGACACGGAGCTGGGACTGCTCGTCAAGAACACGCTTGACGCCATCGATGGCGGCCTGCTCGAGCGGCTGCGTCCCCGCCGCCGCGCCTGTTGAAAGGAGAACCTCATGAGCCGTGACCGTACCGTCTTCCCCCTCGTCTATTCCTGTTCCGGCTGTTCCAGCGCGGCGCAGATGGCGAACCACATCGCGCTGGAACTCGACCGGGCGGAGGTCGCCGAGATGTCGTGCATCGCCGGCGTGGGCGGCGACGTGCCGTCGCTCGTCAAGCTGGCGAAGTCGGGGCGGCCCGTGGTCGCCGTCGACGGCTGTCCGCTCGAATGCGTGCGCAACTGCCTGGCGCGCCACGGCGTGACGCCGGACCTGCACTTCCAGCTGGCCGAGCACGGCGTGCGCAAGCGCTATCACATGCAGTTCGACCCGGCCGAAGCGGCCGGCCTCGCGCGCGAGGTGGCGGACGACGTGGCCCTGCTGGCGGCGGAACGCCGATTGCTTCAACCAGTTTAAGGCGGGGCCGGCGCGCCTCGGGGATAGTGGACGCCTGACTATCACCGAGGATGACATGAACGCCAACGAATCCCTCTTTGCCGCATCCATGCCGACGCAGGACGTGTCGGCCGACGTACTGCAGGAAAAATACGCGAAAGGCGACGAGACGACCGTCGCGGAGGTGCGCGCGCGCGTGGCCCGCGCGCTGGCCGCGCACGAACCCGA
>CBIHRX010000301.1:0-7687 GCA_966212555.1 uncultured Massilia sp. | reverse complement strand
CTCGAGCGGCCCCTTTCTCACCTTCCTCCACTAGTGACTCCCACCGTCCCGCGCGCTCCCGTCGTAGCCCCCCCCGCCCCCCGGCGCCCCCCACCCCGCGAGGCAGAGCCAGACCCACCCCCCGCCCCACCGGCCGCCGCCGCCGGTACGCGGGTGTTGCCGGCGTGCGCGCGCGCTTCCGCCTCGAGTTCGCGCAGGCGTTCCACCTGGGCCATGCGCTGCCGCCCCGAAAAATACTCGAGGTGGACGTTCAGCACGCGCAGCATGCCGTCCGGCGTGGCGACGACCGTATCGAGTGCGGCGCGGGGCATGGCCGGTACGCCGGGATCGGGCGGCCAGGGGAGGGCGTGGCGGCGCACGTGGACGATGTCGCCGCGCGCGAACGTCATGCATCCGAGGCGGCGCGGCGACCCGTCCGCGTTGCGCGTGTCGAGGGCGAACGCGGACGCGGCGTGCAGGTGGTCGAGGCGCCGCGCCAGGCCGGCGAACTGGTCGCCGATCGGCCTGCCGTCGCGGGCCAGCAGGCCGCAGCCGACTTCCTGCAGCAGCAGGATGTCGAAACGGACACCGCATGCCAGCACCCGGTCGACGACGCGGTCGAGGTCGGCCCCGTCGTCGGTCGTGCGGGCGCATTGTATGTTCCAGGTGATCAGTGTGAGCATGGCGATCCTTTCGAGATCGTCAGGCTAGCGCGGCGCCGATGGCGCGGACTGATCCAGCTCAGGCGTGCGCAGCGAACCGCCGGACTGGCGTACGGTCTATGCAAATGATGGAGGCGCGATGTACACGATGATTCTTTTGTTGTACCTGCAGCAGGGCCTGGACGTGACGCTCGACCAGGCCAACCTGCGGGGGCAGTACCTGAAGCAGGGCGAATGCGAAGCGGCAGCACGCAGGTTGCGTGGGCCGGTGCCCATTCCCCGCAATTACTCGGCGGCCTGGCAGGACGTCATGTGCATCAAGGTAAACAACAACGTCCGGGTCAACGAGATGAAGCCGATCGACCTCGCCAAGGCGCTGCAGGCGTACGCGCCCCTGCATTGCCAGGCCGAGGGAGCATGGGAAAGGATGGCCGAGCTGTGCCGTGCGCCGGAACAGCCGGGCAAAGGCGAGGAAGGAGGTGGCGGCGGGAGTACCGGCGACAGGCCGGCCAGGTCGGCAAGGCGCTAGGGCGGCGCGGGAATGCTCAGGGATCCTGGTTCCACACGACGCCCTTGGGGCAATCGGTGTTGCCGGCGGCGCCGGCGCCCGCCGCGGTGATCGAGCCGGTGCCCGGCATCCCGGCCAGGGGCATGCCGACGCCGCCGGCCCGGCGGCACCGGAACCGGTTGCCCTGGCGGAAGCGGTAGATGACCACGCCGTCCGGCGACGTGTACGTGTCCGACTGCAAGGCCAGCGAGCGGTCGATGTGGGCGGATTCGAGGCCGCGCTGGAAGCGGGCCACCGGGGTATCCGCCTCGGTCGGCACGCCCGATTTGCCCTTGCGAAGTTCGCGGTCGATGCGTCCGGCCTGGTGCTTCGCGAGTCCGAGCGCGAAGCTGCCTGGCGTGGCTGCCGTGCCAGGCAGCGACCGCGCGGCCGCGCGCGCATCCGCGGCAGGGCCGACGGCCTGCGCCGTGTCGATGGGATTGGGCGGAAAGGCAGCCGCGTCCGGCGCCGATGGTGTTGTCGACGGAGTTGTCGACGGTACTGCCGACGGTGCGGCCGCCGGGGCGTCGACGATACGTGGATCGGGCTGCCGTGAAGGCTGTGCGTCGTCCTCGTCGTCCCGGCGGTGCACCGCCTCGGGTCGAGGCGCAGGCACGGGCACGGCTGGGACGGCCGGTGCGGCCGGCTTGGGCAGCGGAAGCAACGTCGCGTCTGCCGGGAGCCGCGCCATTCGGCCGCGATCGGCCGGCAGGAGGATCGTCACGACCCGGGACGGGCGGACGGGCAGGAGGCGCCGTTCCTGCGTCCACAGGAACAGCGCCAGCAGGTGGACGGCGCACGTGAACGCCAGCACGCCGCGCCGGCGCGCGTCGAGCCTGGCGTGCGTGGCGTGCGTGGCGTACGGGCGTGCGCCGTTCCACATGCTCAGTGCGCCGTCATGGCCTGCTTGATGGTGACGCAGCGCTGGTCGTCCTCCACCGCGTCGAGCAGGGCGCGGCGGGTGCCGGCCGACAGGTCCTTGCCGGCGTCGGCCGCCGCCTGCAGGCGCCGGACGCTGGCCGGCGTGCAGCCGGCCGGGATCAGTGCCGGACCATAAGCGCGCATGTAGACGGGGCCGGCTGCCTTGTCGAGCTGCGGCAGGCGTGCAAGACGCGCGCTCGCCGTCTGGTCGCCCAGGCCGTGTTGCTCGGCGGGGTACAGGTGCTCCATCGCCGTGCGCACCTTCGAGAACGGCAGCTTCGTCTGCAGGTCGTGCACGGTGCCCAGCCACTCGGTCTTGACGGCCGGGTCGGGGCGGCTGACGATGGCCGACAGGGCGGCGGCCTGGCCCGCGTCGGATTTGTCGCGCGCCTGCTCGGCCTCGACGAGCGCCGCGGCGCCCGGGTAGTTGTAGCGGTTCAGACGGCCGATGATGGACCAGCGCAGGTCCTGGTTAATGGCGAGGCCGTCGACCTGTTCCTTGCCGTCGAGGATGGCGGCGAGGCGGCGCAGCGCGTCCGGCGAACTGGCGACGGCGATATAGGTGCCGAACCAGCGGCGCTGGAAGTTGTCGTCGCCCTTGTTTGCGAGCGTGCTGGTCCAGGCCATGTCTTCCAGCTGGCGTGTCACGGCCTGCGCATAGGCGGACTGCGAGGCGGGCTGAGAAGCGGCCTGCGGATCCATCAGGTCGAGGTAACGCTTGGCGCCGAGGACCTTGCCGAGCACATCGCCGAGCAGCGTGTAGTCTTTTTCCTGCGGCGCGTTGTTGAGCGCCGTGGACAGGAAGTCGTTGAGCGGGAGCTTGCCGTCGCGGACGCCGTCCCACAGGCTTTGCCACAGCATGGCGCGCAGCAGCGGGTCGTCGACGGCGGCCAGGTGGCTGCGCGCGCTGTCGAACGAGCGCGGATCGAGCTGGACCTTCACGAAGCCCCAGTCGCCGTAGTTCGGGTAGACGAGGTCCGGGCAGGCGGCGCCGTTCATGGCCGGCACCGGCGTCTTCGCGCCCGTGTACGTGACGGCGACGTTGCGCTCGAGCTTGTAGTCCTTGCCGACCAGGCGGAACGCGGCGACCTGCACGCGCTGTTCGCGCAGGGTCGGCAAGGCCTTGCTCTGCGGGGTCTGGGCAAGCGTGAAGCCGGTAATCTTGCCGGCCTTGCACGTGTAGTTGGCGGCGATCGTGTTGACGCCCGGCTGGTACAGCCATTCCTTCGTCCAGCCCGTCAGGTCGCGGCCGGCGGCCTGGCCGAGGCTGCCGATGAAGTCGTCCAGCTTCGCGTTGCGGTACTGGTATTTGACGAGGTAGTTGTGCACGCCCTTGCGGAACACGTCGGCGCCCAGCAGGTGGCGCAGCTGCATCAGCGTGGACGCGCCCTTGGAATACGTGATGGCGTCGATGTTGTCGAACGCGTTCCCGGTCGAGGGCACCGGCACTTCGATCGGGTGCGTGGTCGTGCGCTGGTCCTGGGCGTAGGCACGCTGCTTGCCGTCGGAGTAAAAGGCGCGCCATGCGTCCTTGAATTCCGTGGACTCGGCCGTCGCCAGCGTGCCCATGAACGATGCGAAGCTCTCGTTCAGCCACAGGCCATTCCACCACTGCATCGTGACGAGGTCGCCGAACCACTGGTGTGCCATCTCGTGCATGATGACGTAGGCGAGGCGCGCGCGCTGTTCGGCCGTCATGTCGGCCTTGTACATGAAGCCGCGCTCGGCGAACGTGATCGCGGCCGCGTTTTCCATCGCGCCGTACAGGAAGTCGGGCACGAGCACCTGGTCGTATTTCTCGAACTGGTAAGGAATGCCGAAGTAATCGTCGAAGAACGCGAGGCCGGCCTTCGTGTACTTGAACCATTCGGCCGGCTTGACCTGCGCCGCGACCGACTGGCGCGCGAACAGGCGCATCGGGTATGTGCCGCTCGTGTCTTCCCACATCTTGTAGGGACCCGCGTGCATGGAGAAATTGTACGGGCTCAGTTTCTTGGTCTTCGCGAACGTCCAGCGGCGCAGGTCGCCGGCCGGGGCGACGTTCGTTTCGCGCGTCGTCGATATCACCTGCCAGTCGGCCGGGACGCTCACGGTCACCTGGTAGGTGGCTTTCAGGTCGGGCTGGTCGAACACGGCGAACATCTGGTGCGCGGCGGCCGGTTCGAAGTGCGAATACGTGTAGACGCGGCCGTCGACGGGGTCGACCATGCGGTGCAGGCCTTCGCCGTTGGTGCTGTGGGGACGCTCGTAGGCGACGACGACGGTGTTGCGGCCTTTGGCGAGGTCTTGCGGCGCCAAGGTGACGAACCAGCCGTTGTAGCGTGGCGCGACGGTCTTGCCGTTGACGGTCAGCGACTTGATCGTGGCCTTGTCGAGGTCGACGGTGAGGGGGCTGTCCGCATCCTTCAGGTCGAAGGTCAGGGTCGTCGTGCCGCTGAACGTTTCCTTGCCCGTGAGCGTGAAGTCGAGCAGGTAGTCGACGTTCGACACGCGCGCCGAGCGGGCGGCCGCGTCAGCCTGCGACAGGAAGGCGTTCTCGGCACGTGCCGGGGTGGCGGCAGCGTGGACGACAGGGGTGGTGGCAAACGCCAGCGCGGTAGCGGCGGCGAGCGGCAGCAGGTGGGGGTAGCAGGTCTTCACGGGACTCCTTGCGACGATGAACGAAGGCCGCGGCTTGTGGCCGCGGCCAGTGCGAATCTCGCAAGAATATCACGCCGCCAACCGGATTCGTACCCGTGCGGCGAGGCGACGTCAGCCGTTGGCCTGCAGCGCCGGATAGTCGGTATAGCCTTCGGCGGTCGACGCGTAGAACTTGTCCGGCCGCGGCGCATTCAGCGGCGCATTGCGCTTCAGGCGCTCCGGCAGGTCCGGGTTCGCGATAAACCATTGACCGAAGGCGACTGCATCCGCGTCACCGCTCGTCAGCAACCGTTCGGCGCTTTCCTTCGTCAGCTTTTCGTTGGCGATGTAGACGCCGCCGAACATCTGTTTCAGCTGCGGACCGAGGCGGTCCTCGCCGACCGCTTCGCGCGCGCAGATGAACGCGATGCCACGCTTGCCCAGTTCGCGTGCCACGTAGCCGAAGGTGTCCAGCGGCGTGGAATCGCCCATGTCGTGGGCGTCGCGGCGCGGCGCCAGGTGCATGCCGACGCGGTCGGCACCCCAGACGTCGATGCACGCGTCCGTCACTTCCAGCATCAGGCGGGCACGGTTTTCGATCGGGCCGCCGTAAGCGTCCGTACGCTGGTTGGTGCTGTCCTGCAGGAACTGGTCGAGCAGATAGCCGTTGGCGCCGTGGATCTCGACGCCGTCGAAGCCGGCCTTCTTCGCGTTTTCCGCGCCCTTGCGGTAGGCGGCGACGATGGCCGGGATTTCCTCGAGCGCCAGCGCGCGCGGGGTGACGTACGGCTTCACGGGACGCACGAGGCTGACGTGGCCCTTCGGCGCGATGGCCGACGGTGCGACCGGCAGCTCGCCGTCCAGGAAGATCGGATCGGAGATGCGGCCCACGTGCCACAGCTGCAGGAAGATGCGGCCGCCAGCCGCGTGCACGGCGGCGGTGACCTGCTTCCAGCCTTCGACCTGTTCGTCGGACCAGATGCCCGGGGTGTCGGCATAGCCCACGCCCATCGGGGTCACCGAGGTCGCTTCCGACAGGATCAGACCGGCCGAGGCACGCTGTACGTAGTATTCGGCCATCAGGGCGTTCGGCACGCGGCCGGCGCCCACGGCGCGCGAGCGGGTCAGCGGCGCCATGATGATGCGGTTCGGCAGCTCGAGGCTGCCGACCTTGATCGGGTCAAACAAAGTCGTCATCGGTACTCCTGTTTCGTTGATCCGCCGCGTTCGTGCGGCGAAGAGAGGGCATCTTAAAGCAGGGTCGGAAATCCTGCAGGGGACGCCTCGATTTCGCGGTGCCGGGGCGGCATCGACGGGCCGGTGCTATACTGGCGGGTTTTTCCATCGGGCGGGAGCAATCGATGAGCTGGATCTACCTGGCCGTGGCCGGCCTGCTGGAAGTCGCGTGGGCGGTCGGACTCAAGTACACGGCCGGCTTCACGCGCCTGTGGCCCTCCGTGTTTACGCTGGCCACGATGGCGGGCAGCGTCGGCATGCTGGGCCTGGCGCTGCGGACTTTGCCGCTCGGTACGGCCTACGCGGTCTGGACCGGTATCGGCACGATCGGCACGGCGGTGGCCGGGATGGTGCTGCTGGGCGAGCCGGCCGGCGCGCTGCGCCTGCTGTCGATCGGCCTCATTGCGGCCGGCATCGTCGGCCTCAAGCTGCTGACGCCGGCCTGATCCGGTCAGGGCATGTCGGCCCAGCGCGCGTAGATGCGGTCCAGTTCGCCGCTTGCCTTCAGCTTGTCGAGGGCGGCGCCCAGCAGGGGCGCGAGCGCGGGATCGGCCCGGCGGCTGACCCAGAAATAGGTGGGCTCGTCGCCCAGCACGACGGGCAGCACGCGCACGCGGTCTTCCAGGCCGTCCTTGTGGATCAGGTAGCGCAGCGTGAGGTCGTTGATGTAGGCAAAGCGGCCATGGCCGGCCAGCATCTTGCGCAGGTTCACGCGGTTGTCGTCGGTCGCATCGTCGATCCGCACGCCGGCGGCGGCCAGGCGTGCCGTGAACACCGAGGCGCGCTGGCTCGTGACGAGGTCGCCGAGCCGGGCGAGGTCTTCCTCCGATTCGACGGTGACCGGATCGTTGCGGCGCACGGCGAGGTAATGCCGCACCTGATAGAGCGGCTTGCCGACCGGCTGCCCGATGCCGAGCCGGTGCGCCGACTGCACGAGGCCGCAGGCGGCATCCAGCGTGCCCGTCTCCAGTCCCGTTTCGATGCCGGACAGCGAGCGGCTGGTGCGCTGGTAGCCGGTGAAGTGCAGGCGCGGTTCGATCTTCTGGATGGCGGCCATGATGTCCGGACAGATGCCGGTGACGCGCTCGCCGTCGCGCAGCCACTTCGGTTCCAGCACCTCCTGCGAGGCGAGGCGGACTTCCAGCGCGCGCGCCGCCGGGCCCGCGGCCAGCGCGCATGCCAGCAGCGCGGTCCGCACCGTTCTTGCGTAATTCTCCATTCGCATTGTTGTCGTGTCGAATTCTTGCGAGACAGCCGATTGTCGCACGACCCGCGCACGTTTGACCTGAATCGTCCCCGTATCCCGGCCGCACGCGAAGATACCGCTGCCAGCCCGAACGGCCGGCGCGGACTAGGAGAATGGGATGATGGTCTACAACGCGATGCCGGGCACGCCCGGGCACGCCGGCCGGCGGGAGGGGCGCCATGCATGAGGCGGGCCACTCCCTGTCCATCGTCGTGCCGCTGCGCGACGAGGAAGACAACGTGCTGCCGCTGGCGACCCAGGTCCAGGCCGCGCTCGCGGGCGCGCCGTGGCCGTGGCAACTGATCCTCGTCGACGACGGCAGCCGCGACCGCACCAGCGAACGCATCCGCGAGGCCGTCGCCGCGAGCCCCCGCCACCTGAGCGGCGCGATCCTGCGCCGCGGCTTCGGGCAAACGGCCGCCATGCAGGCCGGCTTCGACCTCGCGCGCGGCACCGTCATCGCGACCCTGGACGGCG
>CBIHRX010000300.1:0-7748 GCA_966212555.1 uncultured Massilia sp. | reverse complement strand
CGTATCTTCAAGATGCGTCGTCGTAAGCACTACCAGAAGCGTCAAGGCCATCGCCAGAACTACACCGAAATCCAAGTGGTTGCGATCAACGGCTAATTGCCGCGCGTCCCTATTCAGTCATCAAGGAGCATCTAAATGGCACACAAAAAAGGCGGCGGTACTACCCGCAACGGCCGTGACTCAGAAAGCAAACGCCTCGGCGTGAAAGTCTACGGCGGCCAGGCGATCAACGCCGGCGGCATCATCGTGCGTCAGCGCGGTACCCAGGTTCGTCCGGGCACCAACGTTGGCCTGGGCAAGGACCACACCCTGTTCGCCCTGGTCGATGGCACGGTCAAGTTCGTCAAGCAAGGCGTCGGTTCGAAGCAGTACGTGACCGTCGTAGCTGCTGAAGCAGTCGCTGCTTAATTCAAGCGGCACAGCGGGACCTGCGGGTCCCGCTCGGTAAGGCGTCAAGCCTTGCAATCGATAGGCTCTGCCCTCCGGTAGGGCCTTTTTAATTTTCGGCGTTGTCACCGTTAAGTGCGGATTTTTCCGCGGCCGTTCGTCTATCATGGACGCCTGGTCCGCTTTTAACAGTGACACAGCCTTTCGTTTTGGTGGTCTCATCATGAAGTTTATCGACGAAGCACGCATCGAAGTCATCGCCGGCGACGGCGGCAACGGCTGCGCCTCGTTCCGCCGCGAGAAATTCCGCCCGTTCGGCGGTCCGGACGGCGGCGACGGCGGCCGCGGCGGCTCGATCTACGCAGTCGCCGACCGCAACGTCAACACGCTGGTCGACTTCCGCTTTTCCAAGGTCCACACGGCGCGCAACGGCGAGCCGGGCCGCGGTTCCGATTGCTACGGCAAGGGCGCGGAAGACGTCTACCTGCGCATGCCGGTCGGCACCCTGATCGTCGACGACGTCACCGGCGAGATCATCGCCGACCTGACGGAACACGAGCAGGTCGAGCTGCTGGCCAAGGGCGGCGAGGGCGGCTGGGGCAACATCCACTTCAAGACGTCGACCAACCGCGCGCCGCGCCAGAAGACGGACGGCAAGGACGGCGAGCGTCGCGAGTTGCGCCTCGAGCTGAAGGTGCTGGCCGACGTGGGCCTGCTCGGCATGCCGAACGCCGGCAAGTCGACGTTCATCACGGCCGTGTCGAACGCGCGTCCGAAGATCGCGGATTATCCGTTCACGACCCTGCACCCGAACCTCGGCGTCGTGCGCGTGTCGCATGCGAAGAGCTTCGTCATCGCCGACATCCCGGGCCTGATCGAAGGCGCGGCGGAAGGCGCCGGCCTCGGACACCAGTTCCTGCGCCACCTGAGCCGCACGGGCCTGCTGCTGCACATCGTCGACGTCGCCCCGATGGACGGCAAGACGGATCCGGTCAAGGAAGCCAAGGCGCTCGTGAAGGAACTCGAGAAGTACGACGAGGAACTCGTGAACAAGCCGCGCTGGCTCGTGCTGAACAAGCTGGACGTCGTGCCGGAAGACGAGCGCAAGAAGGTCGTCAAGGACTTCGTCAAGCGCATGGCCTGGAAGGGCCCCGTGTTCGAGATGTCGGCGCTGAACCGCGAAGGCTGCGAAGACCTCGTGCACGCGATCTACAAGTATCTCGAAGAGACGCGCCACAGCGAGCAGCGCTCGGAAGAGACGCAGATGACCGAGGAAGCGCGCGGCATCTCGTCGATCGATCCGGACGATCCCCGCTTCAAGATCCTCGAAGATTAAGTCGTTGGCAGTCACCATCGCCCATGCCGGAAGCGCGTCGTTGCGCGCGCGCCTGCGCGGCCAGCTGCTGTCGGTCGCGGCGTCCGCCCATTCGCTGGCCGCGCTCGCGGCCCTGCTGGATCCGGACCGCGTGGCGACGGCGATGGGACTGTTCCCCGTGGGCGTGAACGGCTACAGCCAGTTCTACGCCCTGTACGTCGGAGTGCGCCTCGCCACCGCGGGGCTGGCTCTGCTGGCGGCCAGGCAGGGCGACCAGCCCATCCTCGGCGACCTCGCAGCATTGTTCATCCTGGCGCAGCCGCTCGGCCGCCTCGTCGCGGCTTTCGCGATCGGCCTGCCCCAGGGCTTATTGTTCGTCGTCAGCGGGATCGAGCTGGCGGTCGGCCTGGCGCTGATCGGCCTGCGCCCGCATGGACGCTTCCTGTCAATCCGACCGTCGCCATGAACTCCCTCAGTTCCGCCATCCAATCTGCCAGCCGTATCATCGTCAAGGTCGGCTCCTCGCTCGTCACCAACGAAGGCCGCGGCCTCGATCACGAGGCCATCGCGCGCTGGGCCGCGCAGATCTCGTCCCTCCGCTCGCTCGGCAAGGAAGTCGTGCTGGTGTCCTCCGGCGCCATCGCCGAAGGCATGCTGCGCCTGGGCTTCACGTCGCGCCCGACCGACATCCACGAACTGCAGGCCTGCGCCGCGTGCGGCCAGATGGGCCTCGCGCAAATCTACGAGACGAGCTTCCGCAGCCACGGCGTGAAGACGGCGCAGGTGCTGCTCACGCACGCCGACCTCGCGGACCGCGAACGCTACCTGAACGCGCGCTCCACGCTCACGACGTTGCTGCGCCTGGGCGTCGTCCCGATCATCAACGAGAACGACACCGTCGTCACGGACGAGATCAAGTTCGGCGACAACGACACGCTGGGCGCGCTCGTCGCCAACCTGATCGAGGCGGATGCCCTCGTGATCCTGACCGACCAGAAGGGCCTGTATTCGGCCGACCCGCGCAAGGACCCGTCCGCCCGCCTGATCGCAGAAGCGCAGGCCGGGGACACGACCCTGGAAGCGATGGCCGGCGGCGCCGGCAGCAGCATCGGCCGCGGCGGCATGCTGACGAAGGTGCTGGCCGCCAAGCGCGCCGCGCGCTCCGGTGCGCATACGGTGATCGCGTGGGGCCGCGAAGACAACGTGCTGACGCGCCTCGCGCACGGCGAGGCGATCGGCACGCAGCTGACGGCGCCGACCGCGCGCCTGACCGCGCGCCGCCAGTGGATGATCGACCACCTGCACACGGCCGGCCAGCTCGTGCTGGACGCCGGCGCCGTGCAGAAGCTGGCGAAAGAGGGTAAATCGCTGCTGCCGATCGGCGTGACGGCCGTGCGCGGCGAATTCGGTCGCGGCGCCCTCGTGGGCTGCGTGGACGACGCGGGCAACGAGGTCGCGCGCGGCCTCGTCAACTACACGAGCGGCGAAGTCAAACGCATCATGCGTCACGCTTCCAGCGAGATCGAGAGCATTCTCGGCTACGTCGAGGCGCCCGAGCTGGTGCACCGCGATAACCTCGTCCTGATCTGATCGGCGTTACGCGTGGGCACGGGGTGCCCACCCTACCTGGCCACCAGCATGCGCACGCCGGCATACGCGAACACGCCGGCCAGCACGGCATTCACCCAGCGCTCGCCGGCCCGGTAGGCACGGCGCGCCGCGTCGGTGGAAAACGCCAACGCATAGCAGCAGAAGATCGTCGCGCTGAGCGCCGCGCATGACAGCACGAACGCCAGCGCGTCCGCCTGGCGCGCGCCGGCGGGCAGGGCCAGCGACACCACCGACAGCCACACGACGACCGACTTCGGATTCGTCAGGTGCATGGCCAGGCCGCGCGCGCACGTGCGTGCATAGCCTTCATCCACCGCCTTCGCTGCCGATACTCCCTTCGTGCCGCGTACCTTGCGCGCCGCCTGCCACGCCATCCACAACAGGTACACGCCGCCGACCGCCTTCACGACGGCCAGCGCGCCGGACCACCGTTCCATCAGCGCGGCGAGGCCGAACGCCGCGCACAGTCCCCAGCACAGCGAACCGCACACGATGCCCGCCGCCAGCGCGAGCGCCCGCGCGCGGCCTTGCGCCATCGCGGTGCCCATCACGGCGAGGACGCTGGGGCCGGGGCTCGCGACGCCGATCGCGAAGGCGGTGTAGGCAAGGAGCGCGGTCATGTGTCGTCCTTCCAGGCCGGATCGTGGCACACCACGCACAGCTTGTTGCCGTCCGGGTCGCGCACGTAGGCGCCGTAATAATGCGCGTGGTAGTGGGGGCGCAAGCCCGGCGCGCCGTCGCCGCTGCCGCCGTGCGCCAGCGCGATGCCGTAGGCCGCGTCGACGGCCGCGCGGTCGGCTGCGAGCAGGGCGGTCATCTGGCCGTTGCCCTGCACATGCGGCTCGCCATCGTACGGGGCGCCGATGAGGAACAGGGGCCGCGCCCGGCCCGGTTGCTGCCAGCCGGCCCAGGGGCGCGACCGGTCGCAAAAGCGCGCTTCCAGGCCCAGCGCCGCCAGCAGTGGCTCATAGAACGCGAGCGCCCGGTCGAAATCGCCGACGCCGACGAAGACATGGGAAAACATCGTCGCCTCACAGTGAAAAAAGATGACAAATCGTTACAATAAAGCCCTGACACGCAAGGCTGAAATCAAGAAGCCATTCATATTGCTCGGTTATAATACTGAACTTTTGCTATTAAGTATTTCACAGTGTCTGGCGGTATTGCATGAGCTCGCCAGCCTCCCTGCAGGACATTCAATTGAACACGGCCCCTTTGATCGTCGACCTGGACGGTACGCTGATCCATACCGACATGCTGCACGAATCCGCACTGCGGGTATCGCGCGACCGTCCGCTGGACGTGTTGCGCATCCCGCTGTGGCTGTTGCAGGGCAAGGCCGTGCTGAAGAGCGAGCTGGCCAGCCGCAGCAGCTTCGACGCGTCGCTGCTGCCGTATAACGAATCGCTGCTCGCCTGGCTCAAGGAAGAGCGTGCGGCCGGCCGCCGCATCGTGCTGTGCACGGCGTCCGACCGCTCGATCGCGCAGGCCGTGGCGGACCACCTGGGCGTATTCGACGACGTGCTGGCCAGCGACGGCGCCGTCAACCTGGCCGGCGACAACAAGGCGGACGCGCTGGCACAGCACTACGGCCACGGCAACTTCGACTACGTCGGCAATTCCAGCGCCGACCTCAAGGTGTGGCGCCGCGCGCGCAAGGCGATCGTCGTCAACGGCGCGCGCGGGCTCGCGCAAAAAGCGGCGGCGTTGTGCAACGTCGAGCGCGAATTCCCGCCGCAGCCGCGCGGCTTCGCGGCCTGGCGCAAGGTGCTGCGCGTGCACCAGTGGATGAAGAACCTGCTGCTGTTCGTGCCGCTGATGGCCGCGCACCGCATCGCCGACGTCGACGGCTGGCTGACCCTCGTGCTGGCCTTCGTCTCGTTCAGCCTGTGCGCGTCGACCGTCTACATCGCCAACGATTTACTGGACCTGGAAAGCGACCGCGCCCACCCGCGCAAGCGCCTGCGCCCGTTCGCCTCCGGCGCCGTGCCGGCCTGGCAGGGCGTCGTGCTGGCGCCCGTGCTGCTCGTCGTCAGCCTCGCGCTGGGCGCCTTCGTCGGCGGCACATTCCTGCCCTGGCTCCTGTTCTATTTCGTGCTCACGTGCGTGTACTCGTGGGGCCTGAAGCGCGTGATCCTCCTCGACTGCATCACGCTCGCCATGCTGTACACCCTGCGCATCACGGCCGGCGCGGCCGCGCTGTCGATGCCGCTGTCGTTCTGGCTGCTGGCGTTCTCCGTATTCCTGTTCCTGTCGCTGGCGTTCGTGAAGCGCTACGCGGAACTGAAATCGCAGGCGCTGTCCGGCAAGCAGAAGGTGCATGGCCGCGGCTATTACACGAGCGACGAACCGCTCGTGCTGAACCTCGGCGTCACCGCCGGCTACGCATCCGCCGTCGTGCTGGCGCTGTACCTGAACAGCGAAGTCGTGCTCGAACTGTATGTGCGTCCGGAAGCCGTGTGGGGGGCCGTGCCCGTGCTGATCTTCTGGATCAGCTGGATCTGGATGCAGGCGCACCGCGGCCACATGCACGACGATCCCGTGGTGTTCGCCGTGAAGGACCGCGCCAGCCAGCTGGCCGGACTCGCATTCGGCGCCGCGCTCGTCGTCGGCGCCCTCGGGTGGCCATGGTAAAAGTCTCGTCGTGGGGAAGGCTGGACAGCCACGAACACGACCTGGTCCCGCTGTCCGACCGCGACCAGGCCGTACGTGCCGTCGCGGGCGGCCGCGGCCTCGCGCAGGGCAATGCGCGCAGCTACGGCGACGTGTGCCTGAACCCGGACGGCCGCCTGTGGCGCATGACGGGCCTGGACCGCTTCATCGCCTTCGACCCCGCCACCGGCCGCCTGCGTTGCGAAGCCGGCGTGCTGCTGCGCGACATCCAGCGCATGAGCATCGCCCACGGCTGGCTGCTGCCGGTGACGCCGGGTACGCAGATGATCACGGTCGGCGGCGCCATCGCCAACGATGTCCACGGCAAGAACCACCACGTGCTGGGCGCCTTCGGCGACCACGTGCTGGGGCTGCGCCTCGCGCGCACGGACGGCCGCGTGATCGATTGCGGGCCGGACCTCGAGCCGGGCTGGTTCGCCGCCACCATCGGCGGCATGGGCCTGACGGGCGTGATCGTCGAGGCCGAGCTGCAGTTGCGGCGCGTCGCCGGGCCCTGGCTGGTCACGGACACGGTCCCGTACCGCAACCTCGACGAATTCTTCGCGCTCGCCGACACCTCGGAAGCGGGCTGGGAGCAGACGGTGTCGTGGGTCGACTGCCTGTCGGGCATCGGCCGCGGCCTGTTCTTCCGCGCGAATCTCGCCGACATCCCGGACCGCGAAGCGCAATCCGGACGCAGGCCGAAGCGCGTGCCGTTCGTGCCGCCCGTGTCGCTCGTGAACGGCCTCTCGCTGCGCGCGTTCAACGAGACGTATTACCGCGCCAACGTGCTGAAGGCCGGCTACGCCATCGCGCACTTCGAAAAGTACACCTACCCGCTGGACAACCTGCACGACTGGAACCGCATGTACGGTCCGCGCGGGTTTTACCAGTACCAGAGCGTCGTGCCGCGCGAAGCCGGGCGTGCCGCGATCCAGGCGATGCTTGGCGCGATCAAGGCGTCGGGGCAGGGCTCGTTCCTGGCCGTGCTGAAGACGTTCGGCGACCGCGCGAGCCGCGGCATGATGAGTTTTCCGCAGCCCGGCGTCACGCTGGCGCTGGATTTTCCCAACCGCGGCGAGCGGACGCACGCGCTGTTCGAACGCCTGGACGCCATCGTGCGCGACGCGGGCGGGCGCATCTACGCGGCCAAGGATGCGCGCATGCCGCGCGACCTGTTCGAATCGGGCTACCCGCGCCTGGCCGAATTCTTGCAATACCGCGACCCGGGCATCAGCTCGTCGATGTCGCGCCGTCTGATAGGAAGCTGATATGCCGGATTCCCTCCAACGCATCGTGATCGTCGGTGCGACTTCTTCGATCGCCGAGCATTGCGCGCGCCTGTGGGCGACGAAAGGCAACGTCGCGCTGACCCTCGTCGGCCGCGACGCCGGCCGCCTGGAACGCGTGGCCGCGGACCTGCGCGTGCGCGGCGCCACCGTGACCGCGCGGACCGTCGACTTTTCCGATCCGCGCGCGATCCGGCTGCTCGCCGACGGCATCGTCGCGGACGGCATGCCGCAGCAGGTGCTGATCGCGCACGGCTCGCTGCCGGACCAGCAGCAATGCCAGCGCGACCTCGGCGCCGCGTACGAGGCGCTCGACGTGAACGGCGTGTCGCCCGTGCTGTTCGCGGAAGCGTTCGCGGGCCATATGGAACCTGTCGGCGGCGTCATCACGATCATCGGTTCCGTCGCGGGCGACCGCGGACGCCGCTCGAACTATGTGTACGGCGCCGCCAAGGGCCTCGTCACCCGCTATGCCCAGGGCCTGCAGCACCGCC
>CBIHRX010000299.1:0-8044 GCA_966212555.1 uncultured Massilia sp. | reverse complement strand
CTGTCGGCCGTGAACGCCATCGACAGTTCGGCGCTGTTCGGGTTGCTCGAATTGAATCGCGCCCTGGCGCGGCGCGACGTCCGCCTGCACCTGGCCGAGGTCAAGGGACCGGTGCTGGACCGCCTGCGCGCGTCGACGTTGTTGAGTGAGCTCAGCGGCCGTCTCTTTTTAAGTACAGCCAATGCCTGGGATGCCCTCGCACGGCACGACACGTGATTGCAAGCAAATCCCAGCTGTGGCAGGATGGAACCACGGTTTTAAAGTAAAGGTGGATACCATGCCGCGCCCCAGCACTATCGTTATTCTGTTGTCAACCGTCGCCTTGCTCGCCCTCGGCTTCGCCGCCGCCGTCCCGGCCGGCATCGCCCTGGCGCTGACGTTCGAACTGGCCGCCTACAAGCGCGCCGCCGACCGCGAGCGCGCCCTGCGCCCGGTCCGCATCGCCCGCCCGCTGCGCCGCCGCCGCTGATCCTGCGCGGCTCCGGTTCACCCGCTTGACCGGTGTTCGTCACCGGTCGGGCTCGTGGACACGCTCCGTTTTCCTCACTGGCCGCCATGCGCGGCCGTCTCCCTGTTGCGCTCCTGACGTTGCCGAAATCATATTGATCACCTGATCTGGGCGCGCGCCCGCACCGTTCCGGTGCCGCCGGTGCCGCGCTGGTGCCGCGTTGGTGCGCCGCGTCCACGCGTTCCCCTGTCCCGGGAGTGGCACGCATCGTGCTAACTCATCGGGTATGCCTTTCGACGACCTGACCTCCGCTTCCTGGCTTGCGACCCTCCGCCTCGGCTTCGCGCGCGACGGCGGCTGCACGCGCCTCGTCCGGCGCGAACACCGCGGGCCGCTGCGCGTGCAAAAGGCGTTGTACCCCGAGGGCCCGGAGGTCTCCCACGTGATCGTCGTGCATCCGCCCGGCGGCGTCGTGGGCGGCGACCGGCTCGACATCGCGCTCGACGTGCCGGCCGGCTGCCACGTGCTGGCCACGTCGCCCGGCGCGGCCAAGTGGTACCGCGCCAACGGCCGCACGTCGCGCCAGGACGTGCGCCTGGCCGCCGGTCCCGGCGCCGCGATCGAATGGCTGCCGCAGGAAACCATCGTCTACGACGACGCCGACGTGATGCTCGCGCACGACGTCGACCTGGCCCCGGGCGCCGTGTACATCGGCAGCGAGGTGCTGTGCTTCGGCCGCCGCGCGTCCGGCGAACGTTTTACGCGCGGGCGCGTGGGGCAGCGCACACGCATCCGCATCGGCGGCCGGCCCGTGTGGTGGGAGCAGGGCGGCGCCACGCCGGCGCTGCTCGCGAGCCCGCTGGGCATGGCCGGGCACGGCGTGTGCGCGACGCTCGTCGCCGTCGGCAAGCCCGTGCCCGCGGGCCTGCGGGACGCGGTGCGCGCCGTCGAGCCCGGCCTCGCCGTCAGCCAGGTCAAGCACGTGTTCGTGGCGCGCTTCCTCGGCGACGACGGCGAACGGGCGCGCGCCGCATTGACGGGCGCGTGGGCCGTGCTGCGGCCGCATTTGCTGGACCGGCCGGCCGCGCCGCCGCGCATCTGGAATACATAAGGGATTGCCATGGACCTGACCCCGCGCGAAAAAGACAAGCTGCTGATCTTCACGGCCGCGCTGCTGGCCGAACGCCGCCGCGCGCGCGGCCTGAAGCTGAATCATCCGGAGGCTGTCGCGCTGATCACGGCCGCCATCATGGAAGGCGCGCGCGACGGCCGCAGCGTGGCCGAGCTGATGAGCGCGGGCACCACGATCCTGACGCGCGCCGACGTGATGGACGGCGTGCCGGAGATGATCCCGGACATCCAGGTCGAAGCCACTTTCCCCGACGGCAGCAAGCTCGTCACCGTCCACAACCCGATTCCGTGAGCCCCCGATGAAGATCCTCCTGCTCGATGCCCAGGCCTGCGACGTGATGCGCGCCCAGCTGGCCGACCTGTTGCTGGACGCGGTGGCCTGCGGCGCCTTTTCCAGTATCGCGCTCGACCTGGACCGCCGCCAGGCCCTGTGCCACTGGCAGGACGTGCGCCTGGCCGTCGCCGCCGGCACCCGCATGCTGCTGGCCGCGAAAACCCTGCCGATGCCGGAGGCCGCATGATCCCCGGCGAGTACTTCCTCGAGGACGGCGACATCCCGCTCAACGCCGGGCGCCGCGCGGTGACGCTCGTCGTCGCGAACGCGGGCGATCGGCCCGTGCAGGTCGGCTCGCATTACCACTTCTATGAGGCGAACGACGCGCTGCAGTTCGAGCGCGAGCTCGCCCGCGGCATGCGCCTGAACATCGCGGCCGGCACCGCGGTGCGCTTCGAACCGGGGCAGCGGCGCACCGTCGAACTGGTCGACCTGGCAGGCGCGCGCATCGTGCACGGCTTCCAGGGCCGCGTGAACGGAGGCGTCTAATGGCTACCATTTCGCGCCAGGCCTATGCCGACATGTACGGCCCGACGACGGGCGACCGCATCCGCCTCGCCGACACGGACCTCGTCGTCGAGATCGAGAAGGACTGCGCGATCTACGGCGAGGAAGTGAAGTTCGGCGGCGGCAAGGTGATCCGCGACGGCATGGGCCAATCGCAGCGGCCGCGCGCGGACGTGATGGACACCGTGATCACGAACGCCGTCATCGTCGACCACTGGGGCATCGTCAAGGCCGATATCGGCGTCAAGGACGGCCTGATCGCCGCCATCGGCAAGGCCGGCAACCCGGACGTCCAGCCCGGCGTGACGATGGCCATCGGCGGCGCGACGGAGATCGTCGCGGGCGAGGGCATGATCGTCACGGCGGGCGGCATCGACACGCATATTCACTTCATCTGCCCGCAGCAGATCGACGAGGCGCTGATGTCCGGCATCACGACGATGCTCGGCGGCGGCACGGGGCCGGCAGTCGGCACGGCCGCCACGACGTGCACGCCGGGCGCATGGCACATTCACTCGATGCTGATGGCGGCCGACGCGTTCCCGATGAACCTGGGCTTCTTCGGCAAGGGCAACGTGAGCCAGCCGCGGCCACTCGAAGAGCAGATCGAAGCGGGCGCCGTCGGCCTGAAGCTGCACGAGGACTGGGGCAGCACGCCGGCCGCCATCGACAACTGCCTGGCCGTCGCCGAGCGCATGGACGTCCAGGTCGCGCTGCACTCCGATACCCTGAACGAGGCCGGCTTCCTGGAATCGACCTTGGCCGCGTTCAAGGGCCGCACGATCCACACCTTCCACACCGAAGGCGCGGGCGGCGGCCATGCGCCCGACATCATCGCGGCCGTCGGCCAGGACAACGTGCTGCCGTCGTCGACGAATCCCACCCGCCCGTACACCGTGAACACGCTGGACGAGCACCTCGACATGCTGATGGTCTGCCACCACCTCGACCCCGCCATCGCGGAAGACGTGGCGTTCGCCGAATCGCGCATCCGCCGCGAGACGATCGCCGCGGAAGACATCCTGCACGACCTGGGCGCGATCTCGATGATGTCGTCCGACTCGCAGGCGATGGGCCGCGTCGGCGAGACCATCCTGCGCACGTGGCAGACGGCGCACAAGATGAAGGTGCAGCGCGGACCGCTCGACGGCGACTCCACGCGCAGCGACAACGCGCGCGTAAAACGCTACGTGGCCAAGTACACGATCAATCCCGCCATCGCGCACGGCATTGCGCACGCCGTCGGGTCGCTGGAACCCGGCAAGATCGCCGACATCGTGCTGTGGCGGCCCGCGTTCTTCGGCGTGAAGCCGTCGCTGATCCTGAAGGGCGGGATGATCGCGGCGAGCCTGATGGGCGACCCGAACGCGTCGATCCCGACGCCGCAGCCGGTGCACTACCGGCCGATGTTCGGGGCGTTCGGCGGGGGGCTGCGCAAATCGTTCACGTTCGTGTCGCAGGCGGCGTTCGACCTTGGCATCGCGCGCGAGCTCGGGCTGGCCAAGACCGTGATCCCGGTCCGCAACACGCGGGGGCTGCGCAAGCGCGACATGGTCCACAACGGCGCCACGCCGCACATGGAAGTGGATCCGGAGACGTACGAAGTGCGTGCCGACGGGCGCCTGCTCGTATGCGAGCCGGCCAGGGTGCTGCCGCTGGCGCAACGGTATTTCCTGTTCTGACCGATCGGAGGAACGACGATGTTGTCACTGCATACGAAGATCGCCCAGGCGGACGTCGTGCACGACCAGCTCGTGCTGCCGTACGACCGGCGCGAACGCTGCCGCCAGCGCGCGCGGCTCGCGTCCGGCGAGGAAGTCGCGCTGTTCCTCGTGCGCGGCACCGTGCTGCGCGACGGCGACCTCTTGAGCGGCGAGGGCGGGCGCGTCGTGCGGGTGGTCGCCGCGCCCGAACCCACCTATCTCGTGCGCTGCGCGGACCCGACGATGCTCGCGCGCTGCGCCTTCCACCTCGGGAACCGCCACACGCAGACGCAGGTCGGCGATGGCTGGCTGCGCATCCGCGTCGATCCCGTGCTGAAGGACATGGTGCTGGGCCTGGGCGCGCACGTCGAGGAGGAACTGGCGAAGTTCGAGCCGGAAGCGGGCGCGTACGAGGGCGGCCACCACCACGGGCACGGCCTGCTGGCGCCCGTGCCCGTGCGGCAGAAGATCCACCGGCCGGCGGACCTATGAACGCGGCGAGCCTGCTGCACCTGCTGCAGTTCGCGAGTCCGGCGCTGCCGATCGGCGGCTACAGCTACTCGCAGGGCCTGGAGACGGCCATCGAGGAAGGCCGCGTGCACGATGCCGTCAGCGCGCACGCGTGGCTCGTGCGCTACCTGGACGAGGTGCTGGCGCGCTGGGACGCGCCGCTGCTGTGGCGCCTGATGAACGCGTTCGCCGCGCGCGACGCCGCCGCCGTCGCCGAGTGGAGCGCATGCTTCCTCGCGTCGCGCGACACGGCCGAACTGCGCGCCGAGACCATCCAGATGGGCTATTCGCTCACGCGGCTGATCGCGGAACTGGGCGTGGCCGACACCGGCGTGCTGGACGAGGAGCCGACGCTGCCGGCCGCGTACGCGTGCGTCGTCGACGCGCTCGACATTCCCCGCGAGGATGCGCTCCTGGCCATGCTGTTCGCGTGGGCCGAGAACCAGGTGCTCGTGTGCGTGAAGTCGGTGCCGCTGGGGCAGGTGGCGGGGCAGCGGCTGCTGCTGTCGCTGCGGCCGGATCTCGAACGCGCGGCCGCCACGGCCTGCGCGCTGCCGGATGCGGACCTGTCGAACTGGTCGCCCGGCCTGTCCATGCTGTCGATGCGGCACGAGGTGCAGCATGGGCGGTTGTACCGTTCCTGAACGAGGTTGAACATGACATCGAATCCCCTGCGGGTGGGCATCGGCGGGCCGGTCGGCTCCGGCAAGACGGCCCTGTGCGAAATGCTATGCCGGCGCATGCGCGAGCGCTACGACATGGCCGTGATCACCAACGACATCTACACGCGCGAAGACATGGAGATCCTGCTGCGCGCGAACGCGCTCCCGCCCGAGCGCCTGATGGGCGTGGAGACGGGCGGGTGCCCGCACACGGCGATCCGCGAGGATGCGTCGATCAACCTGGAAGCCATCGCGCGGCTGCAGGCCGACTTCCCGGCGCTGGAGCTCGTGCTGGTGGAGTCCGGCGGCGACAATCTCGCCGCCACGTTCAGCCCGGAGCTGTCGGATCTGACCCTGTACGTCATCGACGTGGCGGGCGGCGAAAAGATCCCGCGCAAGGGCGGGCCCGGCATCACGCGCTCCGACCTCCTCATCATCAACAAGACGGACCTCGCGCCGCACGTCGGCGCCGACCTGGACGTGATGGCGCGCGATGCGCAGCGCCAGCGGGGGGCGCGTCCGTTCGTGTTCACGAATCTGCGCACGGGCGAGGGCGTCGACGCCGTCGTCACGTTCATCCGCGAGCAGGGATTACTCGCCCAATGAAAGGGAATGCCATGAAATGGAACGACAACACGAACGTCCGCGTGCGCCACGAAGAGTCGTCCCCGCGTCCGCGCACGCGCCTGGGCGGGGCGGTCGCCGCGCTCGCCGCCCTCGCCGTGGCGCTGCCGGCCGCCGCGCATCCCGGGCATGCCGACGGCGGTTTCGCGGCCGGCCTGCTGCATCCGCTGACGGGGCTCGATCACCTGCTGGCGCTGCTGGCGGTCGGCCTGTGGAGCCGCCAGCAGCGCCACGGTGCCGTGCTGCCGCCCGCGTTCCTCGTGATGATGGCGCTCGGCGCCGCGTGCGCCGGCGCGGGCCTGGTGCTGCCCGCGCTGGAGACGTCGATCGCCGCGACCGTGCTGCTGCTGGGGGTACTCGTCGCGTGCGCGGCCGGCCTGCCGCCGCAGGTGACGGTCGTCGTCGTGGGTGGATGTGCCTTCCTGCACGGGCTGGCGCACGGGGAGGAACTGGCGGGGATGGCGAGCGGCGCCGGCTTCCTGGTGGCGAGCGCCCTGGTGATGCTGCTCGGCGCGCTGCAGGGGGAACGGGTGCGCCGCATGGCGGGCGCGGCGATCGGTGCGGCAGGAATATGCCTGCTTGCGGGCGTCGTCTGAATTAGGCCTGCTTGCGGGTGTCGTCCGAGCCCGATCCCGGTTCGGCCAGGCGGATCGGCGCCGCGTTCTCCGGATACAGCGCGCGCACGCCGTCGTACGCCTGCGCGATCGCGGCCATGTCGACCGCTTCGTCGCCCGTCATCGCCAGCGTGTGCGTGACGTCGATGACCTTCTTGCCGTAGTCGAGCGAGACGAGCAGCACCGGCACGTCGGCGGCCAGCGCAATGCGGTAGAAGCCGCTCTTCCAGTGCGGGCGGTAGCTGCGCGTGCCTTCCGGCGTGATGGCGAGCCAGAACCAGTCGGCGGCGTGCATCGTCTGCGCGAGGCGCCGGATCGCGCCCTGCGGCGAGCTGCGGTCGACCGCGACGCCGCCCCAATAGCGCATGAGGGCGCCCATCGGGCCGCGGAACAGCGAATCCTTGGCGAGCCAGCGGAACTGGATGCCGACGGCCCACTTGGCCAGCAGGCCGATGGGGAAATCCCAGTTCGACGTGTGCGGATACACGACGACGATGCCGTGCGGGCCGGGCAGGGGCTTGAAGCGGAAATTCCAGCCGAACGCGTTCAGCACGCGCAGCGCGGTGCGCTGGCGCCAGGTGGGCAGCGCCGCAGGGCGCATCAGGTAGTCGTCCATGTTCTCTCCATACAGCGGGCCGTCACCAGGCAATGGTGGTTGCGCATCGGCAAGCAAACCGGGCATTTTATAGCGCTACCAGTGAGGGAACAAGCGAAAACACTGGAAGCGTTGCAGCCGCGTCGGTATCATCCTTGCCTCTCAAACAAGGATTTTCAAGATGGACATCACGATTTTCCACAATACCCGCTGCGGCACCTCGCGCACGACCCTGGAGACGATCCGCGCGGCCGGCGTCGAACCGCGCGTGGTCGACTATCTCGCGCAGCCGCCGGCGCGGGACGCGCTGAAGGATTTGATCGCCCGCGCGGGCCTCGGTGTGCGCGACGCCGTGCGCAGCAAGGAAGCGCTGTTCAAGGAACTCGGCCTGGATGACCCGGCCACGACCGACGACGCGCTGCTGGATGCCATGGTCGCGCATCCGATCCTCATCAACCGCCCGTTCGTCGTGACGCCCAAGGGTGTGCGGCTGTGCCGGCCGTCCGAGCTGGTCCAGGAGATCCTTTAAACACAGCCTTTTGACATCGTGAAACAACGGGTGGTATAGTCGTCCGACTTCGATTGGTAACGTTTCCAATCATGCGGCCGACAACACCACGACAGGAGACACGATGACGACGAGACGAGATGCAATGCGGCTGCTGGGCGCCGCGACTTTGGTGGGCGGACAGATGGGCGTGACCGGTCGGGCGGCGGCAGCGCCGGCGCGCGCGGCGGCCCCGCCGGCCCGGGCGGCAGGCGGCGATTGGCAGGTCGTGACGTCCGCGCCGGGCGCCGACCGTTTCGCCGCGCGTCCGCTCGGCGCGTTCCAGCCGGCGGGCCAGCCGCCCGAGACGGACATCGCCGTCTTCGTCGACACGTCGAAGCGCTACCAGGAAGTGTTCGGCTTCGGAGG
>CBIHRX010000298.1:0-8080 GCA_966212555.1 uncultured Massilia sp. | reverse complement strand
TGAACCTGCTGCCGGGCTTCGACGTCGCCCACGTGCGCCTGCCGGGCATCCTGCAGCGCATCGGGCTGTGCTACGCCATCGTCGGGACGGGGTGCGTGCTGGCGTTGCGACGGGATGGCCTGCGCGTCTCGGTACCGGTGGCGGCAGGCGTCGCGCTGCTGGCGGGCTATGCGGCGCTGCTGCTCGCGTGGGAGGCACCCGGCTGCGGGCGCGCCTGCTTCGACTCGATGAACTCGCTGCCGGCCGTCGTCGACCGCGCCGTGTTCGGCGTCGCGCACCTGTGGCCGTGGGGGAAGACCGGCGATGTCGTTTCTTTCGATCCGGAAGGCCTCGTGTCCACCCTGGGCGCGCTCGTCAACGTGCTGTTCGGCGTGGCGGCGTCCCTGCTGCTGATGCGGTCGCACAAGCGCGCCACGTTGACGGCCCTCGCCGTCGCCGGCGTGGCCTGCCTGCTGGCCGGCTTCCTGCTCGATCCGCTCGTGCCCATGGTGAAAAAACTGTGGACACCGAGCTTTGCGCTGGCATCCGGCGGGTTCACGCTGCTGTCGCTGCTCGTCCTGATGCGCCTCGTGCCGCCCGGCCACGACGCGCCCGCGTGGACCCGGCCGGTCCTTGCATTCGGCACCAATGCGACGCTGGCCTTCGTCGGCATCACGCTGATCGATACGGTCATGCAGCTCCCGCTCGACGCGGGCAGCGGGCACGACCTGCTGGCCGCGTGGCTGGCGCAGGCGATTCCCGAGGCGCGGGTGGCGTCGGCCGCGTATTCGGCCCTGCTGCTGCTCGTGCTGGGGGCGGGGCTGTGGCAGCTGTTCAAGAGGCGCATCGTCATCCGGATCTGAAGTATGCTAGCGCTCATTTCAACCGTACCGGAGGCAGCACGATGACGCGTTTGACCGCAGCGGATTTCGACCCCGAAGTACTGAAACTGTTCGACGGCTATGTGCACGGCCGCGTGTCGCGCCGCGATTTCCTGTCGCGTGCCGGCCGCTACGCCGCCGGCGGCACGACGGCCGCCACGTTGCTGGCGCAACTGTCGCCCTCGTTCGCGGCGCCGCTCGTCGCCCCTGCGGACGCGCGCCTGAAGACGAGCCGGGTCGACTTCCCGTCGCCGCAGGGCTACGGCAAGGTGCACGGCTACCTCGCCGAGCCGGCACACGCCAAGGGCAAGCTGCCGACGATCCTCGTCGTGCACGAAAACCGCGGCCTGAATCCGCATATCGAGGACGTGACCCGCCGCGTCGCGCTGGAGGGCTATGTCGCGTTCGCGCCGGACGCGCTGTATCCGCTAGGCGGCTATCCGGGCGACGAGGACAAGGCGCGAGAAGTATTCCCCAAGCTCGACCAGGCCAAGACGCGCGCCGACTTCATCGCCGCCGCGCACGCGCTGGCGGCGCTGCCGCAGGGCACGGGCAAGGTCGGCGTGGTTGGCTTCTGCTACGGCGGCGGCATCGCCAACTACCTCGCCACGCAGCTGCCCGACCTGGCCGCCGCCGTGCCGTTCTACGGCATGCAGCCGCCGGCGGCGGACGTCGCCCGCATCCGCGCGCCGCTGCTGATCCACGACGCCGGCAAGGACGAGCGCATCCTGGCCGGCTGGCCCGCGTACGAGGCCGCGCTGAAGGCGAGCCACGTCGACTATCAACACTTCGTCTACCCGGGCGTGGAGCACGGCTTCAACAACGACACGACGCCACGCTACGACGAAGCGGCCGCGAAGCTGGCGTGGGGCAGGACGCTGGCGTTCTTCAAGTCAAAGCTCGCGTAGTCGTCCCCAATTCGGGGTCAGAGCACTTTTTGGAGCAATGACCCTGCCACACCTTTTCGCATGACCTGCTCGTGGCCTGTCAACGCAAGCGTAGACTTTTTTGCAAGCACCGTGTTCGAGACGCCTATTTCGTGTCCTCGGGATCATTGACCGAAAACGTGCTCTGACCCCGAATTTGAGCTATTGATCTGCGGTCAGGCCAGGCGGCGGACGGCAGGGTATGGCGCGCCGAGCGCGGTGCCGACGCGGAATACCTGCACCACCTGCGCCAGCCGCGCCGCCTGTTCCTGCATTGCCGCCGCCGCGGCGGCCGATTGCTCGACCAGGGCGGCGTTCTGCTGCGTGACCGCGTCCAGCTGGGTGACTGCCTGGCTGACCTGCCCGATGCCGCTGCTCTGCTCCCGGCTCGCGTCGGCGATGTCGTTCACGATGGCGCTGACGCGGCCGATGCTGGCGACCACCTGGTCCATCGTCGCGCCGGCTTGCCCGACCAGCCGCGTCCCCGACTCGACCTGGGCCGTCGACGTGCCGATCAAGTCCTTGATTTCCCTGGCGGCGGCCGCGGCACGCTGGGCCAGGTTGCGCACCTCGCCTGCCACCACGGCAAAGCCGCGTCCCTGCTCGCCGGCACGGGCCGCTTCGACGGCGGCGTTCAGGGCGAGGATGTTCGTCTGGAAGGCGATGCCGTCGATGACCGCGGTGATGTCGGCGATCTTGCGCGCCGACGCGTCGATGTCGGCCATGGTCGCGATCACCTGGCCGACCACGGCGCCGCCTTCGCCGGCCACCGCGCTCGCGGCCCGCGAGAGCTGGCTCGCCTCCTGCGCGTGGCCCGCGTTGCGTTGCACGGTGGACGTCAGCTCTTCCATCGACGCCGCCGTTTCCTCCAGCGCGCCGGCCTGCTGCTCGGTGCGGCTCGAGAGGTCCAGGTTGCCTGCAGAAATTTCCTTGGACGCTGTCGCGATCATGTCGGTGCCGTCGCGCACGCGGCTGACAATGGCGGCCAGGCTGCCGTTCATGTCGCGCAGGGCGTGCAGCAGGGCCGCCGTCTCGTCGCGGCCGCGCACGTCGATGGCCTGGGTCAGGTCGCCGGAGGCCACCCTGCGCGCGATGTCCACGGCCGCGCGCAACGGGCGGACGATGCCGGCGGCGAGCAGCCACGCGCAGACGGCGCCCGCCAGAACGGCGGCGACCATCAGGGCCATGGCCAGGCGCGAACCGCGGGCTTCGATGTCGAGGATCGCGTGGTTTTGCGCATCCATTTGGCGGTGCTGCAGGGTCAGCAGCTCTTCCAGCATGTCCTGGTAGCCCCGCGCCGTCGGCACGAAGGACTCGTTGAGGAGGCGCTCGGCCAGCGCGGTGTCGCCGGCGGCCTTGGCTTTCATCGCGGCGGCGGTCACGGCGCGGTAGCGCTGGCGCTGGGCATCGATGCGGCGCAGCAGGGCGATTTCGTCCGGCGTGGTCAGCAGTGGTTCGATCTGCCGGGCGAGATCCGCCGACCGCTTGATGGCCTCGTCCATCTCGCCCTTGAAATAGGCGGCGACGCCGGGATCGTTACTCTTGACGATGGCCCCGGTGCGGCGGATCGCCCCGAACACCTGGGTATTCCATTCCGCAATCAGCCGTTCCTTCGCCAGCGGCGCGGCAATCGCCTGCGATGCCAGGGCGATGTCGTGCATACGCCAGATGCTGAAGCCCGTGGTCAGTATTCCCAGGCCCAGCACCAGTCCGAAGCCGACGGCAAGCCGTCCGGCAATATTCAGCTTGGCCAACCATTCCGTCATGTCTTCACCTCTATTTATCGAAAAAATCTATCAATTAATAGAAAAAATTTGTTTCCTGCTTCAACAAAAAATTTCCTGTTTGAAATGCGAATGATGCCGCAGCGTGCAGCGCAAACGCAAATACCTTGTATAAATTTTGTGAAAATTGTGGCGCGAAGGATGCAGGGAATGATCGTGATTATGCGGATTCCTGGATAAGTCGAATCGGTAGATCCTTGATTTGATATGGTCGATTGTCAAAATTATTCGATTTATCGATAGAATCTTTTTGCTTATTCTTGCTTGACTTTTGCCCTATATTGACTCGGCGCCACACGATGGAGATCGTGGCGACGACCCGCTTTCACCAAGCGCAGCGACATGAAATGCGCGAGCGGGACAACGCGACAATCGATGACATTGTGCGCAGTTGTTTATAAATAATGGAGACAAAATCATCAAACCGAACGTCCTTGTACTGGCAGCGGGTGTCCTGACTTGCAGCACCGCGCTTGCCCAAACCAATGTCCAGCTCTACGGCAGCATCGATGAAGGCCTGGATTACGTGAACAACGCCGCCGGCCACTCCCTGAAAGCCGTCAACGCGGGCAAGCGCTCGCCCGACCGCTTCGGCTTCCGCGGTACCGAAGACCTGGGCGGCGGCCTGAATGCCTTCTTCAAGCTGGAGACCGGCTTCAATTCCGACCTCGGCACGCAGGCCAACCCGACCAAGCTGTTCAACCGCTACGCCCAGGTGGGCCTGTCGAGCACGCGCTACGGGACGCTGACCCTGGGTCACATGCCCGACTTCGCCTACGATTACGTGGGCGTGCTGAACAACAGTGTGCCCGGCATCTCGTGGTCTTACTCGCCCGGCAACCTCGACAATCTCGCCAACATCTTCGGCATGGACAATGCCGTCCGCTACGAGACGCCCGTGATGGCGGGCCTGCAGGTCGGCGTGATGAACGGCTTCGGCGAGGATCCGACCAATTTCTCGCGGTCCCGTACGTACTCGGTGGGCTTCCGCTACAACAACGCGGCCCTGAAGCTGGCCGGTTCGTACTCGATGTTCCACAACCGGACGGCCGACCTGAAGTCGATCTTCGGCGTCACGAACGTGCTCGGCCAGAGCCTGGCGACCGCGCCATTCAACGCCGACCGCTTCAGCACCGGCGTGCTCGGCGCGAGCTACCAGGTCGGCATCTTCGTTCCCCACGCGACGGTCACCCAGGTCCAGCTCGAGAACACCCGCGGCGAGGTGATCCAGCGTAACCTGCAGGCGGGCGTGAACACGGACCTGAGCGGCGGCCGCAAGGTGCGCATCCTCGGCCTGTCGATGGCACACTCGACGTTCGAAGCGATCACGTACAACCAGTACAACGCGTTCCTGACCCAATACCTGAGCCCGACCGTGCAGATCTATTGCGGCGCGGCCTACGTGCGCGCGTCCGGGCCGGGCGCCCGGGCGACGGCCTTCGGCTACACGCCGTCGAGCGGGCGTACCCAGACCCTGACGCGCGCCGGCGTGCAAGTGCAGTTCTGATCCGATTCGTTTAACCAGAGAAGGTGCCACATGTTATCCAGCATTACCGACGTCCCGGGTTCCTCCAGCACGACAGCGGCCGACCGTGACGGCAGGGGCGCCGCCCTCATCGCGCGCATGGAAAGCGTGCCGATCTCGCGCTGGCACGTCCGGGCCCGTGTCGTCATGGGCAGCGCCACGTTCTTCGACGCCTTCGACGCGCTGTCGCTGGCCTACGTCCTGCCGGTGCTGATCGGCATGTGGCACCTGACCCCCGGCCAGATCGGCGTGCTGATCGCCACCGGCTACATCGGCCAGCTGGTCGGCGCCATCTTCTTCGGCTGGCTGGCCGAGCGCGTCGGCCGCGTCAAGAGCGAGTTCTGGACCATCCTGCTGATGTCCGTGATGAGCCTGGCGTGCGCCGCCACCGGCAACTTCAACGGGCTGATGGTGTGCCGCTTCATCCAGGGCATCGGCGTGGGCGGCGGCAATCCGGTCGCGGCCGTGTACATCAACGAGCTGTCGGTGGCGCACAACCGCGGCCGCTTCTTCCTGCTGTACGAACTGATCTTCCCGCTGGGCCTGCTGGCCGCCGCGCAAGCCGGCTCGCTGCTCGTGCCCCACGTCGGCTGGCAGTCGATGTTCCTCGTGGGCGGCATCCCGGGACTGCTGATCGTCGGCTTCATCTGGTTCCTGCCCGAATCGCCCCGCTGGCTGATCGGCAAGGGCCGCTTCGACGAGGCCGAGCGCATCATCGAGCGCATCGAGGCCAGCACGGACAAGCGCATCGAGGTGAAGGCGCGGCCGCCCGTGCCCGCGCAGGCGACGAAAAAGGCCGGCGTGCGCGAACTCTTCTCCGCGTTCTACCGCAAGCGCACGTTCGTCGTGTGGGCACTGTGGGGCACGGCGTACTTCGTGGCGAATGGCCTGAACAACTGGATGCCCAGCCTGTACAAGACCGTGTACCACCTGCCGCTGGGCCAGGCCCTGCGCCTCGCGTCGATGTCGAACGTGCTGAGCGTGATCTTCGTGCTCGTGTGCGCCTTCCTCGTCGACCGCGTCGGCCGCCGCCGCTGGGTGATGTCGTCGTTCTCCATCGCCGGCGTGCTGCTGGCCGCGCTGTACTTCAGCGGCGCCCCGTCGGCGTACGGCGTGATGCTGCTGGGGTCGACCGCGTACGCCGTGATCGGCACGACGACCATCCTGCTGTTCCTGTACACCCCCGAGATCTATCCGACCCGGATGCGCGCCGTCGGCACGGCGCTGGCGACGTCCTGGTTCCGCGCCGCGTCCGCGGCCGGCCCGGCGATCGTCGGCGTGGTGCTCGGCAGCGAAGGCGTGGCGCCCGTGTTCCTGATGTTCGCCGGCGTCTGCGTGCTGGGCCTGCTGGCCGCCCTCGGCATGACGGAGACGCGCCAGAAATCGCTCGAGGAAATCGCACCCTGATGCGCACCCTGTACGACAAGCTCTGGGACGCGCATCTCGTGGACGTGGACGACGACGGCAGCGCGCTGCTGTACGTCGACCGCCACCTCGTGTACGAAGTGACCAGCCCGCAGGCCTTCGCCGGCCTGGCCGCCGGCGCGCGGCCGGTGTGGCGCCCCGGCGCCACGTTCGGCGTGTGCGACCACAACGTGCCGACCACGGACCGGGCCGGCGGCATCGCCGATCCGCTGTCGCGGCTGCAGGTCGACACGCTGGCGCGCAACTGCGACGACCACGGCATCCCGCAGTTCCGCATGCACGACCGGCGCCAGGGCATCGTGCACGTGGTGGCGCCCGAACAGGGACTGACCCTGCCGGGCATGACCGTCGTGTGCGGCGACTCCCACACGAGTACCCACGGCGCGCTGGCGGCGCTGGCGTTCGGCATCGGCACGTCCGAGGTCGAGCACGTGCTGGCGACCCAGACGCTGGCGACGCGCAAGAGCCGCACCATGCTCGTGCGGATCGACGGCGACCTGGCGCCGGGCTGCAGTGCCAAGGATCTCGCGTTGTACCTGATCGGCCGCATCGGCACCGCCGGCGCCACCGGCCACGCGCTCGAATTCGCCGGCACCGCCGTGCGCGCCCTGTCGATGGAAGGGCGCATGACGCTGTGTAACATGGCGATCGAGGCGGGCGCGCGCTCGGCCCTGGTGGGCGTGGACGACACCACGCTCGACTACCTGCGCGGCCGTCCGTACGCCCCGGCCGGCGCGCAGTGGGACGAGGCCGCGGCATACTGGCGCGGCCTCGTGTCCGACCCCGATGCGCGCTTCGACCGCATGCTCGCGTTCGACGCCGCGGCGGTCGCGCCGCAGGTCACCTGGGGCACGTCGCCCGACATGGTGGCCCCGGTCGGCGCCGCCGTGCCCGATCCGGAGGACGAGGGCGACCCGGGGCGGCGCCGCGCGCTGGAAGCGGCGCTCGGCTACATGGGGCTCGCGCCGGGCACCCGCATCGCCGACATCCGCATCGACAAGGTGTTCATCGGTTCCTGCACCAACGGCCGCATCGAGGACTTGCGGGCCGCCGCGACCGTCCTTGCCGCCGCGGGCGGCCGTATCGCGCCGAACGTGCGCCAGGCGCTCGTGGTGCCGGGCTCGGGGCTCGTGCGCGCCCAGGCCGAACGCGAGGGACTCGACCGCGTCTTCACGGCGGCCGGTTTCGAGTGGCGCGAGCCGGGCTGCTCGATGTGCCTGGCGATGAACGACGACCGTCTCGCCCCGGGCGAACGCTGCGCGTCGACCTCGAACCGCAATTTCGAAGGGCGCCAGGGCGCCGGCGGGCGCAGCCATCTCGTCAGCCCGGCGATGGCGGCGGCGGCCGCGCTGGCGGGCCACTTCGTCGACGTGCGCGCGGTCGCGCGGGGAGGGCGCTGATGGAACCGTTCACCATCGTGCAAGGGCTGGCCGCGCCGCTGCGGCGCGACAACGTCGACACCGACGCGATCCTGCCCAAGCAGTTCCTGAAGTCGGTCGCGCGCACGGGCTTCGGCCCGAACCTCTTCGACAGCTGGCGCTACCTCGACCCGGGCGAACC
>CBIHRX010000297.1:0-8139 GCA_966212555.1 uncultured Massilia sp. | reverse complement strand
TGGCGCTGGGCCGGCGTGCCCTTCTACCTGCGCACCGGCAAGCGCATGGCCGACCGCCTCGCGGAGATCGTCGTGCGCTTCAAGACGATTCCCCATTCGATCTTCAACCAGCCGACGTCGAGCTTCCAGCCGAACAGCCTCGTGATCCGCCTGCAGCCGGACGAAGGCCTGTCGATGAACCTGATGGCCAAGACGCCGGGCGACTCCATGCGCCTGAAGCAGGCCGAACTCGAACTCGATTTCCGCGAACAGTTCAAGTCCCCGCGCATGGAAGCGTACGAACGCCTGCTGCTGGACGTCCTGCGCGGCCAGCTGACGCTGTTCATGCGCGGCGACGAACTGGAAGCCGCATGGGAATGGGTCGAGCCGATCCTCGAATACTGGGAGCAGGACGACACGACGCCGGTCCCGTATACTTCCGGCACGTGGGGCCCCGCTGCCGCTTCCGCACTGATCGGCCGCGACGGCCTGCAGTGGCGCGAAGAGGCGCTGCCGGAAGACTGAGGAATTACCGTGCTGCTCGATTCGATCCGTACCCAGCTCGACTCGCTGTCCAAGTCCGAGCGCAAGGTGGCGCTCGCCGTGCTGGCCGCGCCCAGCGCCACCGTGAGCCAGAACATCACGGCGCTGGCGCGCAGCGCGCAGGTGTCCGAGCCGACCGTCGTGCGCTTCTGCCGCACGCTCGGCTACGACGGCTGGCACGAGTTCAAGCTCAAGCTCGCGCAAGGCCTCGCCCTGGCGCTGCCCGGCGCCAGCGAGCAGCCGGCGCAGGACGACCTGGCCGCGGACCTCGTCAACAAGATCTGCAGCCGCTCGATCAACACCCTGCTCGACCTGCGCAACAACCTGAAACCGGAACTGATCCAGAAGGCGCTCGACATCCTGTCGCGCGCCAACAAGATCGAGTTCTACGGCCAGGGCACGTCGGGCTTCGTCGCGGCCGACGCCCAGCACAAATTCTTCCGCTCGGGCGTCCCGACCGTCGCATACACGGATCCCGCGATCCACGCGATCGCGGCCGCGCTGCTGCGCGAAGGCGACGCGCTCGTCGCGATCTCCCAGCGCGGCAACAACCCGTCGCTCACGCGCTCCGCCAAACTGGCGCGCCGCGGCGGCGCCGAAGTAATCGTGCTGGCGCCGTCCGGCACGCCGCTCGCGGACATGGCGAGCCTCTTGATCCCGATCGACCTCGTGTTCGCGATCGACCCGTACACGCCGATCTCGGCGCGCCTCGCGTACCTCGTCGTGATCGACGTCCTCGCGGTCGGCCTCGCGCTGCAGCGCGGTCCGGAATTCCGCAAGAAGATGCAGAACGCGCAGAAGGCGCTGCAGGAATTCGACCTGCAGTTCGATTCGTTCATCGGATGATGACGCCGGTCTTCTTCGAGACCGCAGAAGACTTCCGCGCCTGGCTCGCGGCCCACGCACACGAGACGAAAGAACTGCTCGTGGGCTTTCATAAAGTCGGCACGGGCAAGCCGTGCATGAGCTGGTCCGAGTCGGTCGACCAGGCGCTGTGCTACGGCTGGATCGACGGCGTGCGCAAGCGCGTGGACGACGCCACCTACACGATCCGGTTCACACCGAGGAAAGCCGGCTCGGTCTGGAGCGCGGTGAACATCGACAAGGTCGCAACGCTGCGCGCGCAAGGCCTCATGATGCCGGCGGGCGAGGCGGCGTTCGCGCAGCGCTCGGACGACCGCTCGCGCGTGTATTCGCACGAGCGCGAGACGCCCGCCGAACTTGAACCGGCGGACCTGGCCCGTTTCAAGCGCCACAAGGCCGCGTGGGCGTTCTTCGAAGCGTGCCCGCCCGGGGCCCGCAAGCGCATGCTGCACGTCGTGACGAGCGCGAAGAAGCCGGAAACGCGGGCCGCGCGGCTCGACCGGCTCATCGCGGCGTGCGCGGAAGGCCGGCGGCTGGACGTGTGGACGCCGGACAAAAATCAGTAGCCGACCGTGAACCGCTCGCGCACATGCGCGGGCTTCTCGATCTCGTCGACCAGCGCGACGGCATAGTCTTCGTACGAGATCGTGCTGCCCTTCTCGCTCACCAGCAGCTCGTCCTTGGCGAGGCGGAACTTGCCGGTGCGCTCGCCCGGCACGAACAGGGCGGACGGCGAGATGAACGTCCAATCGAGGTCGCCCGCGCCACGCAGCGTGTCCAGGAAATCGGCGCCTTTCGTGGCCTCGTCCTTGTACGCGGCGGGGAAATCGGGCTGGTCGACGAGGCGCTTGCCGGGTGCCACGTACAGGCTGCCGGCGCCGCCCACGACGAGATAACGTTTTACGCCGGACGCGCGCACGGCGCCGATCAGGGCTTGCGGATCGGTGTCGAGGAAGCGCACGGAACTGATCACGGCATCGTGGCCTTTCAATACCTCGGCCAGGCCGGCCGGATCGGCCACGTCGCCGCGCGCCGCGGTCACGCCGGCGCGGGGCGGGACTTTCGATGGATCGCGCACGATGGCCGTGACCTGGTGGTTGCGCGAAACGAGTTCGTTCAGGATGCGCGTGCCGACGTTGCCGGAGGCGCCGATGAGAGCGATGCGTGCCATGGAATTCCTTTGGTCTGTGGTTGAGAATAGGTCTGGAAACGAGACCGTCGAACCATCTTATGCTAGTCTGCATATGCCGCACAAGAAGTCAGCGCGGCATGATCAGGTCAGCGGAAACTGACCGCCACCCGTGAACACACCATGACCAAGACCACCCTGCTCGCCGCCGACCGCCCCTTCGACCAACCCTGCCCCATCCGCGACGTGCTGGACCGCATCGGCGACCAGTGGAGCCTCCTCGTGCTCGACGCGCTCGAAGGCGGCACGAAACGCTTCAACGAATTGATGCGCGCTCTGGGCGACATCTCCAAGCAGATGCTGTCGCAGACCCTGAAGCGCCTGGAGGAAGACGGTTTCGTGCGCCGCACCGTCTACCCGGAAGTGCCGCCGCGGGTCGAGTACGACCTCACGCCGCTGGGCCACTCGTTCCTCGTGCCGATGCGGGGTCTCGTCGCGTGGGCCGACGAACATCACCGGCATGTGTGCGAGGCGCGGACGCAGTACCGGACCAGCGTGCCGTAACGAAAAATCTTCTCCCGGATTGGTTGTTATATATAATAAACAATGATCACAATAACCAGGAGACAAGATTGGACAAAGCAGGTCATCAACAGGTCAACCGGATCCGGCGCCGCGTGCTCGGCACGCTGGGCCTCGCGGCCGCCGCAACCGGCATGCCCGGGCTCGCCGGCGCAACCGTCGTGGCGCGCACGGACGGCGACAAGGACAAGCTGGCACTGTGGTACGACAAGCCCGCGCGCCAGTGGGTGGAAGCGCTCCCCGTCGGCAACGGCCGCCTGGGGGTCATGGTGTACGGCCGCCCGCTGCAGGAACGCCTGCAACTGAACGAGGACACGTTGTGGGCCGGCGGCCCGTACCGCTTCGACAATCCCGGCTTCAAGGCCGCGCTGCCGCGCGCGCGGGCGCTGATCGACGAAGGCAAGTTCATCGAAGCGCGCGACCTCATCTCGCAGGAGATGATCGCGAAGCCGGCCACGCAGATGCCCTACGGCGCGGCCGGCGACCTGCTGCTCGACTTCCACGGCGTCGACGGCGCGCAGGGCTTCCGGCGCACGCTGGACCTCGACAGCGCGATCGCGACGACGCGCTTTACCAGCGGCGCCGCGCGCCACGTGCGCGAGGTGTTCGCCAGCGTGCCCGACCAGGTGATCGTGCTGCGCCTGCAGGCGACGGGCGGCACGCTCGACTTCGACGTGGGCTACCGCCACCCGCGCGAGGTCAAGTACGGCGAGACCACGTACGACGGCTCCCAGGCGAAGCCGGACGTCTCCGCGGGGGGCGCATGGGACGTCAGGGAAGACCTGCTGGAAGCGCAGCGTCCCGCGAGCCTGGCCATCCGCGCGGACGGCCCGCGCGCCCTGCTCGTCGAAGGCCGCAACGCGGACAACGCCGGCGTGAAGGGCGCGCTGCGCTACGCCGTGCGCGTGGCGGCCATCGGTGACGGCAAGGTGGACGTCGAAGGCGGCCGCCTGCGCGTGCGCGGCGCACGCGAGGTCACGCTGCTGATCGGCGCCGCGACCAGTTTCGTCAGCCACCGCGACATCGACGGCGACCCCGTGAAGGCCGTGCGCGGGCGCGTGGATGCCGCCGCGCGCAAGCCGTACGCGCGCCTGCGCGCCGACCACGTCAAGGCGCACCGGGCGCTGTTCGGCAAGCTGTCGCTGCGCCTCGGCCATGCCGACGCGCCGACCGTTCCCACCGATGCGCGCATCGCCGCCGTCCCGCGGGCCGACGATGCTTCCCTCGCGACGCTGGCCGCGCTGTACCTGCAATACGGCCGCTACCTGCTGATCTCGTCGTCGCGGCCGGGCAGCCAGCCCGCGAACCTGCAGGGCATCTGGAACGAGGGCACGAATCCGCCATGGGGCGGCAAGTACACCATCAACATCAACACCGAGATGAATTACTGGCACGCGGAAGCGGCCAACCTGGCGCCGTGCGTGGAACCGTTGGTGGCGATGGTCGAGGAGCTGGCCGTCTCCGGCGCGGCCGTCGCGCGCGAGTCCTGGGGCGCACGCGGCTGGGTCGCGCACCACAACACGGACCTGTGGCGCGCCGCGGCGCCCATCGACGGGCCGAACTGGGGCATGTGGCCCTGCGGCGGCGCGTGGCTGTGCAAGACGCTGTGGGACCACTACGAATACAACCCGGACGAGGCCTTCCTGGCCCGCGTCTACCCCGTGCTGAAAGGCGCGGCGCTGTTCTTCGTCGACACCCTCGTCGAGGATCCGCAGGGCCGCGGCCTCGTCACGTCGCCGTCGATCTCGCCCGAGAACACGCACCGTCCGGGCGTCGCCGTATGCGCGGGGCCGGCGATGGACCGCCAGATCGTGCGCGACCTGTTCGCGTGGACGCTGGCGGCGCACGACAAGCTGCGCGACCCGGACGCGGATTTCCGCAAGGCCGTGGAAACGAAAAGGGCACACCTCGCACCGGACCGCATCGGCGCGCAGGGCCAGTTGCAGGAATGGCTGGAGGATTGGGATGCGCAGGCACCGGAGCAGCATCACCGCCACGTGTCGCACCTGTACGCCGTCTACCCCAGCGAGCAGATCAACGTGCGCGACACGCCCGACCTGATCGCGGCGGCAAAGACGACGCTGAACACGCGCGGCGACATGTCCACCGGCTGGGCCACCGCGTGGCGCCTCGCGCTGTGGACCCGCATGGGCGACGGCGAGCGCGCGTACGGCATCCTGCGCGGCCTGCTCGGTCCGGAGCGCACGTACCCGAACATGTTCGACTCGCATCCGCCGTTCCAGATCGACGGCAATTTCGGCGGCGCGGCCGGCATCCTGGAAATGCTCGTGCAATCGTGGGGTGGCGAGATCCGCATCCTGCCCGCGCTGCCGCGCGCGTGGCCGGAGGGCTTCGTACACGGCGTGCGCGCCCGCGGCGGCATCGAGGTCGACCTGGACTGGGCCGGCGGGCGCGCCACGCGTGTCGCGTTGCGCGGCAAGGCGGGGCAAGCCGTGAAGGTGCGGATCGGCGAGCGCCTCGTGACGGTCAAGCTCGACGCGGCCGGCCGCGCGCGCGTGGCGCTCAGTTGACGGCGCCTTCGGCCACCGGCACGGGGACGGAAGCGCGGCGCCGCGCGAACAGCACGATCAGCGCGGCCACCGCGCACGCCGCCGCCGCCGTGTACACGGCCGGCGAATACGTGAACGCGATCGTGCGGATGCGGCCCGCGCCGTAGGCCGCCACCGCCGCGCCCAGCTGGTGGCCGGCGAAGATCCAGCCGAAGATCATCGGCGCGCGCTTGCCCCATGCCTGCGCGGCCAGGCGGACGGTCGGCGGCACGGTCGCGATCCAGTCGAGGCCATAGAACATGGCGAACAGCGACAGGCCCGTGAGCGTGAAGTCGGCCGACGGCAGCCACGCGAGCGACAGCCCGCGCATGCCGTAGTACCAGCACAGCAGGTAGCGGCTGTCGTAGCGGTCGGAGAGCCAGCCGGACAGGATCGTGCCGACCAGGTCGAACGTGCCCATCATCGCCAGCACGGACGCGGCCGGGACGGCGCCGAGACCTGCATCGCCGCACAGCGAAATGAAGTGCGTCTGGATCAGGCCATTCGTCGACAGGCCGCAGATGAAGAAGCTGCCGAACAGCACCCAGAACACGCGGTCGGCGCGCACGCTGGCCAAGGTCGTGAACGGCGTGCGGATCGACACGGGTGCGCGGGCCGGCACGACGGGTTCGACGGACGCGTCGCCGCCGTACGGTGCGAGACCCAGTTCCTGCGGATGATCGCGCACGAACAGCAGCGTGAGAATGGCCACGAGCGCGCAGCTGGCCATCACGGGCAGCAGCGCCATGCGCCAGCCGCCATGCTCGATGAGCCACGTGCCGACGGGGAGGAACACGAGCTGCCCCGTCGCCGAGCTGGCGGTCAACAGCCCCATGACGAGGCCGCGGCGCTGTTCGAACCAGCGGTTGGCGACGACGGCGTTGAGCACCAGCGCCGTCATGCCGGAGCCGACGCCCAGCATCACGCCGAGCAGCAGCACGAGCTGCCAGAAGTCCGTCATCTGGCGCACGAGACCGAGGCCGGCCGCGATGACCGCCAGCGCCGTCACCATCACGTTGCGCAGGCCGAAGCGCTCCATCAGCAGCGCGGAAAAGGGCCCCATCAGGCCGAACAGGGCGAAGCGCACGGCGAGCGCCGACGAGATCTGGTCGACGGTCCAGCCGAATTCCTGGCTCAGGGGCTTCAGCAGCGCGCCGGGCAGGCCGAGGGCGGCGGACGACGACAGGGCCGTCAGGAAGGTGATGGCGGCGACGAGCCAGCCGTAGTGCAGGCCACGGCGGCGCATCCACTGGGCGAGAGATGTGGAAAGCATAGGAATCCTTAGTCGAGGAGACGGGCCGTGGCCGCGTCGAGGATGCGATGGGCGTACGCGTCGTCGTCGACGGCGCGCGCCAGCACGAGCGCGCCGACCATCGTGGCGAATGCGGCGAGCGCATCGTCCGGCGTCGCGTCCGGGTTCTTCCTGCGCATGGCATCGGCAAGGATGTCGACGAAGGTCTTGACGCCCGCCTCGAAGTGACGCGGCAGTTCCGGGCCGTGACGGGCCGCGTCCGGGCCGAGCGAGGCGATGACGCAGCCCGAACTTACGCGGCCGCGGTGCCCCGGCGTCAGGTAGCGGCGTACGAGGGCCTGGTACGCACTCTCCCCTGCCTCGGCCGCCGCGCGGCGCCAGCCGTTGATGCCCGTTTCCAGCGCGCGATCGCAGGCCTGGGCGATCAGGTCGTCCTTGGACTTGAACTGCTTATAGAACGCGCCGTGCGTGAGGCCGGCGGCGGCCATCAGCTCGGCGAGGCCGACGCCATCGAAGCCTCGTTCGCGGAACAGGCGGCTGGCGGCGTCGATGACGGCCTGGCGGTTTTCCTCCGCCTGGATTCGATTGACTCGCATGGTTTCCTCCAAAATGGATGTCAATCATAATCCATTTTCCAAGATAGATGTCAACTACCATCTATTTTCCCGGCCTGCGCCCGGCCGCGCGCTGCCGTAAAATACGTACTTTCGACAACGCAGCATCGTCCGCCATGCACATCAATCCCGAACGCAGTACCCGCCCCGACTACGACCTGCTGGTACGCCAGGTCGCCAGCGTCCTCGAGGGCGAGCGCGATCTCACCGCCAACGCGGCGCAATTCTCGGCGCTCGTCTACGACACGCTGGCCGACCTGAACTGGGCCGGCTTCTACCTCACCGTGCCCGCGAAGTCGGGTAACGGCGACGACCTGCTCGTCGGCCCGTTCCAGGGCAAGCCGGCCTGCGCCCGCATCCCGTTCGGCCGCGGCGTGTGCGGCACGACAGCCGTCAAGCGCGAAACCATCGTCGTGCCGGACGTGCACGCGTTCCCGGGCCATATCGCGTGCGATTCGGCGTCGAATTCGGAAATCGTTATCCCGCTCGTCAAGAACGGGAAGCTGGTGGGCGTATTCGATATCGACAGCCCGTCGCTCGACCGCTTTTCCGACGAGGACAAGGCCGGGCTGGAGGCCATGGTTATGGCATTTTTAGACGCAACCGATTGTTGAATAACGCAAGGTG
>CBIHRX010000296.1:0-8196 GCA_966212555.1 uncultured Massilia sp. | reverse complement strand
GCGAGCACTGGGCCACAGCAGGCAAGCTGTGGTCCGAGGAGTGAGACGCCGTCCGGTCACGGCCTGACGGCCTGCACCCCATACTTCGCGAAGATCGTCTTCAGTTCGCCGCTGGCCGCCAGGTCGTTCAGCGCGGCCTGCAGCTGGCGCGCGAGGCCGACGTTATCCTTCTTGACCGCCATGCCGACCGCCCAGCCGCCGCGCGGCAGGCGGTCGAACGGCACCTCCTGCAGCGGGAACGCGGGATCGCCCTTCATCACGGATTCGATCTGGGCGCGCGTGGCCAGCACCGCGTCCAGGCTGCCCGCCTTCAACCGTTCCAGCGCCTCGGTCGCGGTGGAGTAGATGTGCACCTGTTCGCGGAAGCGTCCCCCGCCCTCGCCCAGCATCACCATGCCGGAGATCGACACCTTCTCGACGCCGATGCGCTTGCCCGCCAGCGCGTCCACGCCGTCGAACTGCGGTATCGACTGCGCATTGCGCACGAGCCGCACGGTCTCCACGTAATACGGCGCGAAGATCTCGACCTGCGGATTCGCGTTCATCAGCATGCGGTCGACCGGCACGTGCAGCATCACGTCGGCCGGGCCGTAGCCGAGATAGTGGCCCTTCCACACCATGTTGCGCAAGTCGTCGCCGAGGTCGTCGCCGGCGTTGAACGGCAACAGCGTCGGCTTCAGACCGAGCTTGCCGGCCAGTGCGGCACCGAGGTCGGCGTCGATGCCCTGGCCATGGTCGGAGAACGGCGCGAGATCGTTATAGACGGCCACCTTGAGATGGCCGGCCTCGCGCAGCACGGGATTGTCTGCCGCGCGAGCGGGTGCGGCGATGCCGGCACCCAGCAGCAGGCCGGCGGCGAGCACGCGCCGGCGCGATGGCGATGTCGGGGTCGACATGACGGCCTCAGTCGGCGGCGCGGCGGGATTCGAGGTAGGTCTTGATGGCCCACATCGCTTCCTGGTTGAACACGCCTTCGAACGGCGGCATGTAGACCGCGCCGTTGCGCACCTTGCCGTGGCGGATGCTGGCCAGGAAGTAGTTGTCGATCTCCTTGTAGCAGGCATCCTTCTTTTTCTCGTTCTTGATGCCGGTGCAGTCGCGGTCCAGCAGGCGCAGGTCCGGCGCGATCCCGCCCGACACCGCTTCCAGCCCGTGGCAGCGGGCGCAGTTCTGCCCGTAGGCCGATGCGCCGATCTTCAGCGCGAGCTTGTTGGTACGGTACGGATTCTCGTCGCGCCATTTGTCGCCCAGGGTGGGCAGGCCGGTCGTGTCGACGGCTTGCGGGACCACGTTGCCGTGCGCGTTGGCCCAGAGCGAGGTGAGTGCGGCGGCCGTGAGCGCCAGTGCGCCGGCGGCGATGCGGATCGTGTGCTTCATGGTGATGTCTCCTGTAGGTTTATCGGTCTATCCCCACATGAGCAATCGGCGTGCCATGCGCCGTACGCCCTGAAGCGCGGCGTGCGCGGCCCGCCCTTGTCCCAATTTGCAACAGGTGTCACATGTCCGCGCGTGCCAGCGCGCGCGCCGCGGCCTCCGGATACAGGTGTTCGAGCGTTTCCGACATCACGCGTCCCAGCAGCGCCTGCAGGGGCGTCGCGGCGGCCGCCGCATCGGGCGCGGCGCGCACGGCCTTCCACAGCGGCGCCAGTTCCGCCTCGTGCGCGGCGACGCTGCGTTCGACCTCCGCCTGCCAGAACGGCGGCGCCTCGCCTTCGACGAAGTTGCCCCGTCCGCGCCCGAAGTGGGCGACGGCCAGGTAGCGCAGCACGCTGCCGACGAGCAGCGTGCGCAGGAACGGATCCGCGAACTGCACGGTCGGCCGGTCGCGGTCCGTCGTCGTATTGAAACCCCAGGCTGCGCCGGCCATCGTCAGCGCGCCGACGATCGCGCCGAGCAGCGCGCCGCCGCCCAAGGTGAGGCCGCCGGCCATCAGGTCGGCCGACAGGCCCGTCGCGGCGCCGGAAACGACGGCACCCAGGAGCCCCGCCTGCGCCTTGTCGATGGGTGCGCGCACGGCGAAGTTCTCGCGCACGCGGGCGTTGATGCGGCCCGCGTCGCCCGGATCGAGGCGGTGCAGGCGCAGCAGGCCGACGGTCGTGTCGCCGATGCGCCGCTCCAGCCGTTCGACGAGGCCGGCCATCGCCGCATCCTGGCGCTTCTGTTCATCCTTGCCGAGGCCGACCGCCTTCAGCGCCGACTTGAACAGGCCCGCCTTGCCCTCCTGCTCGATGGCCTGGCTGTCGCATGCGGCGCCGGCGAGCATCTGCGCGCCGAGTTCCACGGCCGCGCGGAAACGCTGCACGTTGTTCGCCTGCCATGCCGCGAGCAGCCGCGCATAGCCGTCGCGTTTCGATTCGTCGATCAACTTGCCGACGCGCTCGTAGAACACGTCCTCGTGCACCCAGCAGCGTGCGAACGCGTCCAGCGCGAGCACGTCGCGCACGATCGTGTACTGGTCGAGGTGCGCTTTCCAGCGCGCCTGCTCCGCCTGCTCCTGCTCGTCCGGCCGCGGTGGGCCCAGCTGGTTGAGCAGCACGACGACGGGCTTGCCGAGCCATTCGAGGATCCGCATCTCGGCCGGCAGGTAGCCGGCATCGCGCGGATCCTCGGACGAATTCACGAGGTACAGCACGACGTCGGCCGCATCCTTCGCCGCGCGCAGCGCCTGCTGGCTGAGCCAGAACGGCCGGTCGCGGTAGCGGTCGAACACTTCGCGCATGAACCAGCCGATCGGGTTGCCGGCCTGCGCGAGGCGCTTGAGCAGGCGGACGGAATCGCCGAAGCCGGGCGTGTCCCACAACAGCAGGCGGTCGCCGGCGGCGCTGGTCTGCAAGGTGTGCGCCTCGGCGAACACGGTCACGTGGGCGGCGTCGCGCACCTCCCCCACGTCCATGCCGACGAGCGTGCGCGCCAGGGTCGTCTTGCCGTTGTTCGTGTGCGAGACGAGCGCGAACTGGATGTCGACGGGTTGTGCACTCATGCCGCCCCCGATACGGGCAGGCCGCTGCCGAGGTCGAGCGGATGGCGCTCGGGATGCAGCAGGTCGACGACGGTCGCCTGGATGTGGTGGTACTGGCAGAACTGGTGCCACAGCGCGACGCGTTCCACGACACGCGCGTCGACGGCGCCCCGCTCCACCAGGCTGGACTCGTCGAGCAGCACGGCGATGCCGCGCGGTGTGTTACGTGCCAGGTAGTCGAGGAAGGCGCCGTGGTTCTCGCGCTCCGGCGTCGCGGCCAGGTTGAACAGGACGGCCGTGATGGCGACGCCGGCATCGTCCAGGCGGGCGTCGCGCAGCAGCTCTTTCGGCTCCTCGCCGTACGGGCACGAAGGCCGCAGCATCAATTGCGCCTGTTCGCCGAGGACCATCGCCGCGACGGCCGCGAGACCCTTGTGGCGCGCCTCGTCGACGGTGAAGCTGTACGGGATCACGCGCAGCACGGCCGGACCGGATGCACCGACGCGGTCGGCCAGCAGCCGGTAATACGGCTGGCCGAGATCGAGCGGGATGCGGTGCGCGAGACGGCGCGCGCGCAGGCCGGACACGAGCGCCAGCACGAGGCGCGGCAGCACGACCAGCAGGAACAGCGTCGCCGCATACAGGTGCACCCAGCGCGCGCCGCCGGCGGGCGACGGCTCCTGCACGAAGCGGAGCGCCTGGACGTCGGCCAAGGTAAAGCCCTGCAGCGGGAACACGGCCAGCGCGGGCGCGAACAGGATCGAGAGCAGCGTGTGCACCTGTTGCGCATCGAGGAACGTGCTCTCCCACCCGGCCGCGTACTGCGTCAGCACGCCGCGCGCGTACAGCGACGCGATCGCACCGAGCGCGAACGCGGCGGCCGCGAGGTGGATGGTGCGTCCAAGCCTCAGGTGCGTCAGCTTCGCCGTCAGCTGGGACCAGTCCGTGAAGTATTGCGCGATGCCCGCGGCGAGCGGTGCCGGCAGCTTGCGCGGCAGCGCGGCCTTGCCGACCGAGAGGCGGCGCAGCAGTTGCGGGCTGACCCAGCCGGTCCGCTTCGACGGCACGAGCGCCCACACGATCAGCGCAAGGTACACGAGCAGGTTCCAGGCGAGGATCGCGAGCAGCGGCGCCGACAGCAGGTCGACGCGGTGCGGATTGCCGATGCGGTCCAGTCCCGCGCCGGCGACGAAGCCGACGATGGGCAGCAGCACGGCCAGCACGGGCAGCACGCTGCGGCGCTGGCGGAACGCGGCGAACGCGGGCGTGCGCTCGGCCAGCCGCTTGAGGATGAGTTCCGCGCGCTGGCCGAGGAAGTGGTCGCGCCGCGGCGCGCTCTTGACTTCGGCCGCCGGCCAGTGCGCCCGCGCGCGCGCGCTGCGGCGGGCGTAGACGCGGTCGTCTTCGGACAGGATCTCGCGCTTCGTGTCGGCGGTTTCGATGGCGCGCATCAGGACGACATCGCGTGCGGTCCGTTCGTTCATGGGCCTCCTCGCTGGTTGAATTGACAAGCTTATCAGAAATACTTCACCCATCCTTTCCCGCTTGCGCGCTTGTAGCTGCCGAACAGCCTCGTCGGCACATACAGGACGGCGGCCAGCAGCGCGGCGATCGCCCACACCTGCCAGACGTGCGCCACGTCTGCGCGCGGCACGCCCAGCGCGGCGGCGGCGAGCTTCTGCAGCACCAGCAGCGCGTACAGGTGCAGCAGATAGTAGAACAGCGGCGCCCCGCCGAATACCGCCGCCACGCGGGTCGCCGCCGTGTCCACATGCTCGAGCCACGCGAGCGCGATGCAGCCCACCCCGAGCGTCAACAGGATGAAGTCGAGCGAGGGCGGATACTTCGTGAAGTTGAGGAAGGCCATCGTGCTGCGCACCGGGTCGGCCTGCGGCGTCCACGGCACGGGGTCGCCATAAGAGTTCACGCTGCGCAGGACGAGGAGCAACGCGAGGCAGGCGATGCCCGCGGCCGTCAGCCAGCGCACGCGCAGCGCCGGCGCGGCCGCCCTGGCATACAGGGGACCGCACGCGTAGCCCAGCAGGATCACGCCAATCCAGGCCAGCACGGGATAGCTGACCTTGATGCGGACCGGGTCCAGCGCGAGGAAGCCGCGCTGTTCGAGGATCGTCCACGCCGCCGGCGCCAACTGTCCCTGTTCCAGCGCATCGTGCCCGCCCACGATGAGGACACCCAGCGCGCCGATCACCGCGAGCGGCAGGCGGTGCAGCAGCGCCAGCGCGAGCATGGCGAGGCCGATCGCCCAGATCACCTGCAGGTACATGGTGGACAGCTGCGTCCCCGACCACGCGGCATTCACCACCGTCGCCTCGAGCGCGAGCAGCAACAGGCCACGCTTGACGAGGAACCCCGTCGCGCTGCGCGGAACGGCGGGCGGATGCGCGTACAGCCATGCCGACAGGCCGGTCAGGAACACGAACATCGGCGCGCAGAAATGCGCCGTCAACCGGGTGAAGAACAGCGCGGAAGGCGTCGTGCCCACGTCCATCGGATCGCCGACCTGGTGCTGGAGATAAAACGTCTCGCGCACGTGGTCGACCGTCATCAGGAGCATGACGAGACCGCGCATCACGTCGATCGAGAGGATGCGTTTACCGTTCATGGCCATTCCTCAGTAGCGGTAAGACAGGGTAGCCGTCGCCGTGCGCGTGCTGCCCGGCATGACCCACAGCCGGCTGTACGAACTGGCGTAGTAGCGCCGGTCGAACAGGTTGTCGACGTCCAGGGCAATGCGCCAGCGTTTGTCGGGCGCGAAGGCCGACACCAGGCGGGCCGTCGTGTAGCCGGGCAGCCTGAAGTCGCTGGACGCCGCCACGTCGCCGAAGCGCTCGCCCACGTACGCAAGTCCGGCACCGGCCGAGACCTGCGCATCGCCCGCGACGAGCAGCACGTTGGCGCTGTGGCGCGGCACGTTGGGAACGCGGCTGCCGGTGCGGAGGGTGTTGTCGCCACGGGTCACGCGCGCGTCCGTGTACGCGTACGACGCCGAGAGCTTCAGGTCGCGCCGCAGCCGTCCCGACACGTCCAGTTCGACGCCCCTGCTCGCGACTTCGCCCGCGGGAATCGCGTAGTCCGGGTTGATCGGGTTCGTCGTCAGGACGTTCTTTTTCCGGATCCGGTAGACCGCCAGGGTGCCCGCCAGCCCGCCGGGCATATCGAGCTTGGCCCCCACCTCGTCGGCGCGGCTCTCTTCCGCCGGGAACGCCTGGTTGTCGATGCCGATGCCGCTGTTGGGGCGGAAACCGCGTGCCATGCTCGCGTACAGCGCGACCGTGGCATCCGGCTGGTAGACCAATCCGGCGCGCGGGCTGGCGGCGCCGAGACGCTGGTGGTTGACGGCCGCCGTGCGGTGGTTGATCACGGTCTGGCGATAGCGGTCGTGGCGCACCCCGACCAGCGCCTTCCAGCGCGTCGTCAGGTTCAACTGGTCCTGCACGTAGAAACCCGTGGCACGCTGGTGTTCGAGCGTATCGATGGACAGGGCGAGCGGCGCGGCCACGCCGCCGTACACGGGGGCGAAGATGTCGACCGCGTACGGATTCGCGGCCGACGGATTGCGGCGTAGCTGGACGCGCCGGTCGTCGAAACGGTACGTGTCGGCGCCGACCAGCACGGCATGGCTCCCTAGCCTGCCCAGCAGCTCGACGCGCGCGGAACGGTCGATGGCCGCGAAGTCGCGGTGCCGCCGCTGGCGGCGCAGCGTCCGGCCATCCGCCGCCAGGTCGCTGGCTTCCGTCGAAGCGCCGGCCAGCGCGCTGTCGCGATAGGACGCGCCGCCCTGCACCGACCAGCCGTCCGCCAGCGCGTGCTGGATGAACAGCTGCTGGCCCACGGATTGCACGGTGACCGGACCGTCGGCGGGCTCGCCGAGGAAACGCGAGACGGGCAGCGTACCCGGGACCGCGACCACGCCACGGTCGAACGGTGTGCGCTGCCGCGTCGCTTCGATCTCGTACGACACCGTCGTGTCGTCGCCCGCGTGCCACAGGATGGACGGCGCGACGTAGGTGCGCTCCGCGTGCACCAGGTCGCGGAAGCTGCCGCCGGCCTGGTGCGCCAGGTTGAACCGGTACGCGACGCTGTCCGACAGCGGCCCGGCCAGGTCGGCGGCAGCGCGGCGCGTGCCGTGGCTTGCCAGCCCCAGGTCGATGCCGTATTGCGGCGCAAAGCGGGGCTTCTTCGTCAGGATGTTCACCGTGCCGCCCGGTTCGCCGCGGCCGTACAGTGCCGATGCCGGTCCTTTCAGGATTTCGATCGACTGCGTGCCGGCCACGTCGCGCCGGCCGTTGTAGCCGCGGCTCGAACTGAAGCCGTTGACCATGTAGTCCGACCCGAAGTTCGGATCGCCCGTGAAGCCGCGCATCGCGTAGCTGTCCCACAGGCCGCCCAGGTCGCTTTGGCGGGACATACCGCTGGCCAGATCGAGGGCGTCGGCCAGGTTCGTGACGCCCGCGTCGCGCAGCAGGTCGGCCTCCAGGGTCCGGGTACTCTGCGGCAGGTCGAGCGGTTGCGCATCGGTTTTCGTGGCACCGGCCACGGTGAGGGCATGGTAGGCCGTGCGCTGGCCGGTGATGTGTACGGTGTCGGCCGGCGGTTCGGCCATGGCGTGGATGGACAGCGTACCGGCGAGCAGCGGCACGCACCGCAGGTGGGTGTTCTTGATCTTCATGTTTCCAAATCCTGTTCAGCGAATAATGCGCAACGCCGCCAGGGGCGCGGGCGCCGTGGCGGTACGATGCATCGATTGCGGGGCTGATCAGGGTTGGGGTGGACCGCGCGGCTGGTAGACGTGGACCGGCTGCGGACGGATGCCGGTGCGAACCGGGACGACCGGGCTGTCGTCGGCCAATGCGGGCGGTACGAAGACATGCGCCGGCGGCGGCGCCGCAAACGCCAGTTGGGCGCCGTCGAGGCAGAGCGCGCAGAGGTCGCGCAGCGCCGGCTTGCCGTCGGCGCCCTGCTCCACCTGCCCGGCCGCTTGCGGGCTGACGGCTTCCGCGAGGTGCGTCGCCGCGTGCTGCAACGACATCTGCTGCGTGAGGAGCAGCAGCAGCGACAGCAGCACATGGACGAAGGAGCGTGACATTCGGCGTAATGGAAAGACAACAGCGGCGCATTGTAGCCGAAGTTGGGCGCCCAAAAGCAAAAAGCCCGCTCAGTACATACTGAGCGGGCTTTTCTTAATAACTAGCCTGACGATAACCTACTTTCACACT
>CBIHRX010000295.1:0-8238 GCA_966212555.1 uncultured Massilia sp. | reverse complement strand
GGGTTGTCCTTCACGTAGACATCGGTTGCGCGCGCCAGTTCCTTGCTCTTGACGACGGCTTGATCCTGGTACTTGCTGGCCTTGCCCAACGCCTGGTCGAGCAGTTCCATGCCGCGCTCGCGCAGGTCGTCGGCCTTGTTGCCGGTGAGGGAAGCGGCGGCGCTCAGCAGCGACTGCGCGTCCTTGACGAGCGATTTCATGTCGCTGGAAGCATTGTTCGCTGCGCCGTTGAGTTGGGAAGCGTTGGCGTTGGCGCGGATGGACTCTAACATGATGTACTCCTTGTTGTCGGTAGTGGTGGGTAAAGGTTCAGGCCAGCAGGTCGCGCATGTCGTCGGCGTGCTCTTCCTCGGTGGCCAGGATCTCGGTCAGCATGATCGTGGTGGTCGGATCCTTGTCGCCGATCGCCTGGATCATCTGGCGGTAGGATTCGATCGCCACGCGCTCGGCGATCAGGTCGGCGCGGATCATCGCTTGCACGTCTTCCGAATCGTCGTACTCCGCATGGCTGCGCTGGGTCAGCGTGGCCGGGTTGAAGTTCGGCGAACCGTTCAGCTGGACGATGCGCTCGGCGATGCGGTCGGCGTGGTCCTGCTCCTGCTGCGCATGCTCGAGGAACTCGGCCTTGATGTGGCCCGTGTTGGGGCCGCTGACCGTGTAGTAGTGGCGCTTGTAGCGCAGCACGCACAGCAGTTCCGTCGCCAGTGCGGCGTTGAGCATGGCGATGACGGCTTCGCGGTCGGCCGCGTAGCCCTCCGTCACGGCGCCGTCTTCGAGATTCGCGGCCGCGCGGCGGATTTCCGCGATGTCGAAGCCGTGCGCCAGGTTGGATGCATTCTGTTCCATGAATCTTCCTCTTTCAGTGGGGTCTTAAATATCAGCGCTGCGCCGCTCGCGGCGGGATCGGTGCGCCGGCGTTCGACAGCACGATCTCCACGCGGCGGTTCAGCTGGCGGTTCGAGGCCGTGTCGTTCGACGCGACCGGGAACGCCTCGCCGTAGCCGCGCATGGCGATGCGCTCGCGCGGTACGCCGAGACCGGCCAGGGCCTGGGCCACGGACGCCGCGCGGCGCTCGGACAGGTCCTTGTTGTGGGCCGCGGTGCCCGTGCTGTCGGTAAATCCTTCGACCATGACCGTGCGGTCGGGGTTCTGCGTCATGATCTCGGCCAGTTTTTTCACGGTCGCCATGCCGTTCGCGTTCAGTTCCGCGCGGTCGGTGGCGAACAGCACGTCGCCGATGGTGACGACCATGCCGCGCTCCGTCTTCTGCGCATGCAGTTCGACGAGCAGCGCTTCCAGGCGCGATGCGCGGTCGGCCTGCTGGGCGGCCTGCTGCTGGGCCGCGGCGGCCTGCGCCTGCGCATCCTGGGCCTGCGCCTGTGCGGCGGCGGCCTGGGCCTGCGCGGCGGCGGCGTCACGCTTGGCGCGGTCCGCTTCGGCGGTGCGGGCTTCCAGCTGGACGCGATCGCGTTCGCGGCCCGCATTCGCGACCTCGGTCTCGGCAGCCTTCGTCTTCGCCACTTCCTGGGCGGTGGCGATCTTCTGCTTGGCGACATAGGCCAGGCGGTCGATCGTGTCGAGGCTTTCGCGCTGGGCGGCGGCCTGGTTGGCGCGGTCGAGCGCTTCCCCGGCCTGCTTGAATTCCATCTGCGCGTAGGTCGCGACCTGCGGATTGTTGTTCGCCGCGACGAAGTCGGCGCGTGCCTCGTCCAGGGTCGGCGTGGTGGTCGGAACGGTGCTGCAGCCCGCCAGCGCGATCGTGCCGGCAACGACGAGGGTCTTCAGGAAATTCATTGTCATGATGCTTCCTTTCTGATGTTCTTGTTGTTGGGCGTTACTGCTGCTGGTCGGAATTGGCGCGGTCGACTTCCTGGCGCAGCACGCGCAGGTCTTCGTTGAGCGCGTCGGCGGCGGCCGTGGCCTTGGCCGAGTTGGCCTTGCTCTGCGCGAGCTTGGCGTCGGCCTGGGCCTGGACCGCGAGTTCGCGGGCCGTCTTATAATCCTTGGCAGCGAGTGCCTGGTTGGCGCGCATCATTTTGTCGCGCGCGGCCGAGATCTCGGCCGGCGCCAGCTCGGGCGCGCCCGCCGTGACGGCGTTCTCGACAGCATTGTGCGAAACCGCGACGGCAGCGGTGGCCGGGGTCTTTTCCGGGCTGGCGCAGGCGGCCAGCGTAAGGACCGCGGCGGCTGCGCCGACCCGCATCAGCAGGTTCATCGATTTCGTATCCATCTTGCGACTCCTGTCTTCAGATTGTGTTGGTAACGTTATAACCCTCGCACCGGACGAGATCGGTTCGCTGGCGCACATAGACACGGCCTTGCCCTTCCTGCGGCCGGGCTACGGTGCGGCACCGCACATTGACACCCGGACCTTTACGTTAATCTGCGTTCAACCCATCCCACCAGAAGGAAGGCCATGACAACCCAGCCCACCCAACAGCCCAGGCACGGCGCGCGCTTGTCGCGTCCGGTGAAGATCACGCTCGGCATCGTCGGCGTGCTGGTGGCGATTCCCGTCATCGCCATCATCATCCTGCTCACGTTCGACTGGAACCGCGTGAAGCCCTGGCTCAACGACAAGGTCAGCGACGCGATCGAGCGCCCGTTCGCCATCCGCGGCAATCTTGCCGTGCATTGGGAGCAGCCGTCGAACAGCATACCGAAAGGCCAGCGCACGTGGCGCGACTACATCCCGTGGCCGCACCTGTACGCGGACGACGTCCACGTGGGCAACCCGGAAGGCCTGCCCCAGCGCGACATGGCCAGCGTGCGCCAGTTCTCGTTCTCGCTCGATCCGTTCGCCCTGCTCGGCCACCGCATCCACGTGCCCGTGCTGCGCTTCGACGGTCCGCAGGCCGAGCTGCTGCGCACGGACGCCACGCACTACAACTGGGTCTACAAGCACGAGCAGAAAAAATCGAAGTGGACGCTCGACCTCGAGCGGGTCGTGCTGAACAAGGGGACGATTCACGTGATCGACGCCGTCACCAAGGCCGACGTCACGGCGGACATCGACACGATCGCGAACGACCCGACCTATGGCATCGCCTTCAAGCTGCGCGGCGAATACAACGGCGCGCCCGTGGGCGGCGGCGGCAAGACCGGTTCCGTGCTGTCGCTGCGCGACCAGGACGAGCCGTTCCCCATCCAGGCCGACGTGCACTCGGCCAATACCCGCGTCGCCATCGAAGGGACGGTGACGCGCCCCGCCCACCTCGCGGGCATCGACCTGAAGCTGAAGCTGGCGGCGCCCTCCATGGCGCGGCTGTATCCGTTCACGGGCGTGCTGCTGCCCGAGACGCCCGCGTTCTCGACCGACGGCCGCCTGACGGGCGAACTGGGCGAGAACAAGAGCCGCTGGGTGTACGACAAGTTCAAGGGCAAGGTGGGCCAGTCCGACATCGCGGGCCGCCTCGAGTTCGCAACGGGCAAGCCGCGCAACAAGCTGACCGGCAACATCGTGTCGCACCAGCTGCGCTTCGCCGACCTCGGTCCGCTGATCGGCGCCGACTCCAACGCGAGCAAGCGCGCGCGCGGCGTCGAGGCCGTGCAGCCGGAAAACAAGGCCCTCCCCGTCGAGAAATTCCATACGGAGCGCTGGAAGGTGCTGGACGCCGACGTCCGCTTCACGGCCGATCGCATCGTCAAGGACAAGGACCTGCCGATCAGCAAACTGCAAAGCCATGTCGTGATGAACAATGGCGTGTTGACCCTGGAGCCCCTGAATTTCGTGCTGGCCGGCGGCAACGTCAACTCGAACATCAAGCTCGACGGCAGCAACGCCAACAACCCGATCAAGGCGACGGCCGACGTCAAGGCGCGCGACATTCACATCAAGGAATTGTTCCCGCAAATCGAAAAGATGCAGGCGACCGTCGGCTCGATCTATGGCGAAGCGAAGCTGTCGGCAACGGGCGATTCCGTCGGCGCCATGCTGGCCGATGCGAACGGCGAAGTGAAGGGCCTCGTCAGCCAGGGCGTCGTCAGCAAGCTGCTGCTCGAAGAGGCGGGCCTGAACGTCGGCAACATCATCATCACGAAGCTGTTCGGCGACAAGGAGGTCAAGCTGAACTGCCTCGCCGCGGACCTCGGCGTGACGGACGGCGTGGCGCGCACGCGCACGTTCGTACTCGACACGGACGAGGCCATCGTCGACATCAACGGCTGGGTGAATATGTCGACCGAGCAGATGGATCTGCGCATCAAGCCGGAGACCAAGGCGCTGCGCCTGTTCACCCTGCGTACGCCGTTCTACGTGCGCGGCACGTTCAAGCATCCGGACCTGTCGCTCGACAAGAAAGTGCTGGCCCTGAAGGGTGGTGCGGCGGCCGCGCTGGCCGTCGTCGCGGCACCGGCGGCCGCCCTCCTTCCGCTGATCAACATGGGGCCGGGCAAGGACAGCCCGTGCAACGCCCTGCTGGCCAAGGCGGGCGCGAAGCCTGTTGCGCCGCCGCCCGGGAAAAGCGCCAAGCGTTGAGCACGGCATGACACAGTGTTATTTGTCGTACAGACCGCTATGCCAATGACATTTATTCTGGAGTCATGGTAAGGCCGGCGCCGTTCTGAACAGCAGGCCGGCATCGCGAGGAAGCGCAGAAGGCATGAAACGATTTGGCACAGGCAAGACCCCGGCGGCGTCGGCTGCATTGACCCTGCTGGTGGCTCTGGCCCTCGGCCCGATCGCGGGATGCGCGACGGACAGCCCGACGGCTGTCGTGGGGCAAACCGACGACGCCGGCATCACGGCCGGCGTGAAGGCCGCCCTCCTCGGCGATGCCAGCCTGAAGGCAAGCGAGATCGACGTCGACACGGACCAGGGGGTCGTCCGGCTGAGCGGATTCGTGAGCTCCGCGGACGACGTGGCGGCGGCCGCCTCGGCCGCGCGCACCGTGAAGGGCGTCAGGTCGGTCAGGAATGAGCTGCGCCTCAAGTGAGCAAGCAACCCACCTAAAGGAGATCAACATGAAAACCATCAAGCACATCATCGTGACCGCATCGCTGGCAACCGCAGCCCTGGGCCTGACGGGCTGCGCCGGCATGTCGACGCAAGACCGCAACACCGCCATCGGCGCCGGCGCCGGCGCAGTGGTCGGTGGCGCGCTGACGGGCGGCAGCGCAGTCGGTACCGTCGGTGGCGCAGCCGTGGGCGGCGTGATCGGCAACCAGGTGAAGTCGACGCACTGATCCCGTTTCGGATCGCAATGAACATGCCCCGCTTGCCGGGGCATTTTCTTTTGGATCGATGAAGCTCAGGCCAGCACGGGCGCGCCCACGCCGGCCCCCGCTTCGCGCACGATCTCGTAGCAGGTGCACGCGGCCGCGGCGAGACGTGCCGGATCGAGGATCTCGATGTTGCCGCGGCTGTAGTTGATGAGCCCCTGCTGCTGCAACGCGCTGGCGGCCTTGGTGACGCCCACGCGGCGCACGCCCAGCGCGTGGGCGAGGAATTCGTGGGTCAGGTGGAATTTATCGGATTGGAGACGGTCGCGCGTGACGAGCAGCGAGCGCGCCAGCCGCGCTTCCAGCACGTGGTAGCGGCTGCAGACGGCGATCTGGATGGCCTGGGCCAGCAGCGCATCCGTGTAGCGGTACAGCACACGCTGCAGGACCGGGTTGCGCGCGAATTCCGTGCGCAGGCGGTCGGCGTCGATGCGGCTGGCGCTGCCGGCACGCTGCACGACGGCGCGCACCTGCGTCGTGTCATGGCCGAGCGCGACGGTGGCGCCCAGCATGCCCTCGCGGCCCACGAGGCCCACTTCGAGCGTCATGCGGCCTTCGGCCACGGCCATCAGCGAGATCAGGCAGTCGTGCGGGAAATAAATGTGCCGGATCGTGTCGCCCGGCTCGCACAACACGGCGCCGACGTCCACCTTGACCTGGTCGAGCGCCGGCAGCATCCGTGCCAGCTCCTGCGGCGGGAGCGCGGCCAGCAGCAGGTTGGCATTATGCTCGGCGACCACAGGTGGAGCGGCTGAGTTCATCGGACCCTCGCGGTTGGACTTCATCGGTTCACACGTTTGGGAGATTGGATATTTACACTGCCCGGAAACATTTGCTGACAACTTTCAGTCAGCGTACCGGCCGCGCCAGGGCAAGTATGTACGGTGACGCACGGAACGGGGTGTTGTTGCCAGGGACAATGGAAACGTACCGGACTCGAGGCCTGCCTCGTCCCCATCGACACCGGAAAGGAACGCCATGGACACCCACCCCAACCCGCCCGCAAGGGCCAGGCAACACCCGTTACTCATCGCGGCCGCGATCGCCGTCATCCTGTTCTGCGCCATCGGCACGGCGGCCATCATGGGCTGGATGCCGTCGTCGACCGGCGGCAGCCGCGGCCAGCTGAACGATGCCGACCGCGCGGCCCTGTCGGCCGGATTGCAACAGCCGGGCCAGCCGGGCTATGTGGCGCCGTCGACGCTGCCGCCGGCCGCGCTACCCGCCACGCCGCTGGCCAGCCAGCCGCAGGCTGCCTACCCGGTGCAGACGCCGGTGCAGCCTGGCTACCCCACCCCGGCCGGCGCGCAATCCTATGCGACGCCGAACACGGCGTACGGTGCCGGCGGCAGCCAGGGATCGACCGCATCGGGCACCGACTACGCGGCGGCCCCGGCTCCGCAATATGCACCGGCCGAGCCGGCGCCCGCGCCCAAGGTGGCGCGCAAGCCGACCAAGGTCGCATCGAACGACACCGGCAGCAACTGGTGCAATAACTGCGGCAACATCGAATCGATCCGCCAAATCAAGACGCGCGCCCAGGGCAGCGGCGTGGGCGCGGCGGGCGGCGCCATCCTCGGCGGTTTGCTGGGCAACCAGGTCGGCAGCGGCCACGGCCGGCAGCTGGCCACGGTCGCCGGTGCGGTCGGCGGCGCCGTCGTCGGCAACCAGGTCGAAGGCAACATGAAAGCCGACGTCAGCTACGAAATCCGCGTCCGTCTCGACGACGGCACCCTGCGTACGTTCCACCAGCACAGCGCGCCGCCGTGGCGCACGGGCGACCGCGTGCGCATCGTGAAAGGCGCGCTGCGCTCGGCCTGAGGGAACCGGCATTGACCGCCAAACCGGGGCCGCGGCCCCGGTTTTGTTTTGTCCAGTTGCGTGCTATGTTGAAGACAGGTGCGTTGCGTTTGCACCTTGTACGATCGCTCACTAAGTTTTCTTTTTCGCAATGTGCGTTAGCGCACTGATCAGTTCGCCTGCGCACATAAGAATCGGCTTCATACGGCAGAGAACACGCAAGCGAAAGGACGCGACATGAACAGCCTGGCATGGATCGGCATCATTCTCTGGGGACTTTTGCTGACGGGCTTCGGCCTCGCCAGCGCGGGTCCGGTACCGCAGGCCACGGCGGCCGAGATGGCGGCGCAGGACGTCTTTTTCCTGATCACGGGCGGCTTGTTGACCTGCCTGATCGGGTTCCTCGGCCTGATGGGCTTCATGGGCTGGGTACCCGGATTGCACAAGGAACAAAAAAGCGCGATGTAATGTACGGCATCGTACGGAATGCAAAGCTTGTTAGTTCGATACTGGATTCACGGCGCCCCGATTGCCGTCAACCATGAGGACACTATCATGCTCTATACAATTGCCGTCATTCTCATTATTCTGTGGCTGCTCGGTCTGGTAACCTCCTACACCGTCGGCGGTTTCATCCATATCCTGCTGGTCGTCGCCGTGATCATGATCCTGGTGCGCCTGATCAGTGGCCGAGGCATATAGCATCATCACAGCGGCACGCACCGCCGTGCCGGACCGCAGTGACCTGCGGACCTGACCGATCCGTTTCGCGGTCGTGCCCACTGCTGCGGGTGCGACTACGAAACGGATATTTTTTCAAGGAGACCACCATGAACACGACCCTGATCCGTTCCACCCTGTGCGCCACCGCGTTCGCCGTGGCCGCCACCGGCTGTGCCGACATGAACCAGACCCAGCGCGGCACCGCCACCGGCGCCGGCATCGGTGCCGGTCTCGGCGCGGTCCTCGGCGCCACCACGGGCGGCGGCGGTTCCGGCCGGGCCACCCGCGGCGCGATCCTGGGCGCGGCAGCCGGCGCCGTCGCCGGCAACGTCTGGTCGCGCCACATGGAACAACAGCGCCAGCAGATGGAACAGGCCACGCGCGGCACCGGCGTGCAAGTGTCGCAGACGTCCGACAACCGCCTGAAGCTGGACATCCCGAGCGACGTCTCGTTCGACACGAACCGCTCCGACATCAAGTCGAACTTCCGCCCG
>CBIHRX010000294.1:0-8249 GCA_966212555.1 uncultured Massilia sp. | reverse complement strand
TGCGGCATCGTCGGCCTGCCCAACGTCGGCAAGTCCACCCTGTTCAACGCCCTGACCAAGGCCGGCATCCCGGCTGAAAACTATCCGTTCTGCACCATCGAGCCGAACGTCGGCGTCGTCGAGGTGCCGGATCCGCGCATCGACCAGCTGTCGGCCATCGTCAAGCCGGAGCGCGTCGTCAAGGCCATCGTCGAATTCGTCGACATCGCGGGCCTCGTGGCCGGCGCGTCGAAGGGCGAGGGCCTGGGCAACCAGTTCCTGTCGCACATCCGCGAGACGGACGCCATCGTCAACGTCGTGCGCTGCTTCGAAGACGACAACGTCGTCCACGTGGCCGGCAAGGTCAGCCCGATCGACGACATCGAAGTCATCCAGACCGAACTGGCGCTGGCCGACATGAGCACCGCCGAGAAAGTCCTGCACCGCGAGCAAAAGAAGGCGCGCGCCGGCGACAAGGACGCGATCAAGCTGTGCGCGATCATCGAAAAGCTGCTGCCGCACCTGAACGAAGGCCAGCCCGTGCGCACGCTGGGCCTGGACGCCGACCAGATGGAACTGATCAAGCCGTTGTGCCTGATCACGTCGAAGCCGGCCATGTTCGTGGCTAACGTGTCCGAGAGCGGCTTCAAGGACAATCCGCTGCTGGACCAGCTGACGGAATTCGCGAACAAGCAGAACGCGCCGATCGTCGCGATCTCCGCCGCGATCGAATCGGAAATCGCCAACCTGGACGACGCCGACAAGCTGGAATTCCTGGCCGACCTGGGCATGGAAGAGCCGGGCCTCGACCGCCTGATCCGCGCCGCCTTCAAGCTGCTGGGCCTGCAGACCTATTTCACGGCCGGCGTGAAGGAAGTGCGCGCCTGGACCGTCCCGATCGGCGCCACCGCCCCGCAGGCGGCAGGCGTGATCCACACGGACTTCGAACGCGGCTTCATCCGTGCGCAGACCATTTCCTTCGAGGACTACATCACTTACAAGGGTGAAGCCGGTGCCAAGGAAGCGGGCAAAATGCGTGCGGAAGGTAAAGAGTACATCGTCAAGGATGGGGATGTGTTGAACTTCCTGTTCAACGTCTAAGCATCAGGCCGGAATCTGGCGGTTCCGGCCTTGTAAGTCCATATTTACCAGTAATCCCATCATCGGTCTGAAGTAGGCGCTGATGACTTATTCCAAACCTTGGAAAAGCTACGAGGAACAACTGGATCAACTGGTTTCTCGTGGCATGGCTGTCGGTGATCGTGCCCTGGCGCTCGATTATCTCGAGCGTATCGGCTATTACCGGCTGAGTGGTTACTGGTTTGCATTCCGTGAGCGAAGCGGGCCTTTGATCCTGTTCGGAGCAGACGGTCGCAAGCCCAGGAAAGTAAAAGTCGAGACCTTACTTTTCGATCAGTTCAAACCTGGCGCCACGTTTCAGAACGCGGTTGATCTCTACGTATTCGATAAGCAGCTGCGCCTTCTTGCGCTGGACGCGCTGGAGCGCATCGAAGTCGCTTTACGCGTCGACGTGTCTCATGTACTCGGCCGACTGGACAAATTTGCTTATCTGAAGCCGGAGTTCTTTCATGAGGAATTCAGCGGCAAACTGGACAAGGATAGTGGACTGACGCGACATCATGAGTGGCTCGGAAAGCATGCTCAACTGATCAACCGCTCGAAAGAAGAATTCGTCCGTCACAACAAGGCCAAATATGGATTGCCGCTGGCGATGTGGGTGGCTTGCGAGGTATGGGATTTCGGTACGATGTCGACGCTGTTCAAGGGGATGCGTGAAGGTGAACAGGATTCGATCGCCGGGCAATATGGAATCAGTAATGGGCGCATTTTCGCGACTTGGCTGCGCAGCCTGAATTATCTGCGCAATGTATGCGCCCACCACAGCCGTTTATGGAACCGTAATATCGTCGATCAACCACGGCTACCGTCTACAACAGAACAATCGTGGGTAGCGCCGTTCGAGACGGACGAGCATGCCCGGGCCCGGTGTTTTTTACTGCTGAGGATCACTCGGCACTTAATGCACGTTATCAACCCGCGTTCCAGCTGGTCGGATCGGATGAGGGCACATCTTCGCGCCTTTCCCGACTTATCTCATTTGGGACTCAACCTGGCTGGGATGGGTGCCCCGGAAAGTTGGGAAGTGGATTGGTAAAGTAGAAATAAAAAACCCTTCAGCAGCTTTCCCACCGAAGCGGGATCACCGAGAAGGGCCGTGTTATTGTCAATTTTAACGATAATTGACGGTCCGGTCAACTTCGAAAAATACGTGTTGTCAAAGACTTGAAGCGTAGCATGGTCAGCCCAGCTTCTCCGCCAAATCCTGCGCCAGCCCACACATCGTGAGCGTCGGATTCCACGACCCCGAAGTCGGAAACAACCCGCCCCCGGTGACGTAGACATTCCTGACCCCATGCGGCCGATAATCCAGCCCGACGACCGACGTCGCCGGATCCTCCCCGATCCACAACGACGACGCCTCGTGCACGATGATCGGCAGCCGGATCTGCTGCTTGCCCGGCCGGCGCGCCTGCCAGAAGCCCTGTTCCGGCGCGCCGCCTTCGATCCAGTATTCGATCTCCGGCGTCGCGCCGCTGCCCCGGCTGGCCAGGGCGGCGATGGTCTGGTAGGTGGCTTCGTCCAGCACGTCCCACAAATGCTGTTCGCGCGGGCCGGCCTGCAGTTGCACGGTGATGTTCGTCGTCGGATCGAGGCCGCCGTTCGGGCGGATCCAGTTGTCGGGGTTGTTCTCGCCGACCTCGCCAAGCGTGGCGCACACGAACACGACGTAGTCTTCCGAACCCGCCAGCTGCGCCATCGACGCGACGGCCGCGGCGTCAGGGGCCTCGTACGCGATGGTGGCGGCGTCGCGGGCCGGGTCGCTGGACGCAAAGGCGCTCACCTGCACGTGGTATTGCAGGCCCTGCTCGTCTTTCCCGTGCAGGTATTGCGCGCCCAGTTCCAGCGCGGCGAGATCCTTGAACGCCGACCGTTTGACGCGTGCGATCACGTGCGACATGAAGTGGCCCGTGTAGCGCTTGCCGATGTTCGGCAACTGGTCGCCGAAGGCGTTCATCAAGAGGGTCGCCGGCGGGATCGTGCCCATCGCCAGCACGATACGCGCATTGCCCACGCTTAAGGGGCCGCGGCTCGTCTCGAGCGCGGTGACCGTGCCCTGGCCGTCGTGCAGCAGCTCCTTCACGATGCACTGGTCGACGAGCGCCAGTGCCTGGCCGTGACCCTGGTCCGCGAGGGCCTGTTGGCGCTGCTGCAGGCCGAGGAGGGCGCCGACCGTCGAGTACTTGTAGAACTTTACGCCCTGCCATTCGCTGTGGCCGACGGCCATCGGTGCCGGGAACGCGCCTTCGGCCGACGGGACGAAGCGCTTGAAGTTCTCGCGCAGGTTGGTGTCGAGCTGGCGCTGCAGGCTGCCGTAGACGGTGTCGTCGATGCGGTCTGCGGTCGTCACGTGCAGGAAGGCGCGCGCGCCTTCCCAGAAGCCCGGCTGCCGCGTGACGTCGACGAGCGCCTGCGGCCAGTCGCGCATCAGGTCCGGTTCCGGGGCCGGGCACCAGGCGCTCCAGTAGGTCGAGCGGCCGCCCAGCACGGGGATGTAGCCGGCCTGGAAGAACTTCGAGCCGGTCGTGGCCATCGTCGTGCTGCGTGTCCACGGGTAGGTCGTGCAGGGCGAGCTGGTGGCCTGGAAGGCTGTCGGCAGCATCTGGTAATGCACGGGCAGCCAGTAGCCGCCGCGCTCCAGCACGAGGATGCGCGCCTGCGGATTGCGCGCCAGCGCGCGGTCGATGAAGGCGACGGCGGTGGGGCCCGTGCCGATGACGATGAAGTCGTAGGCGGTCGCCTGCGCCTGCGCCCAGTCGGTGGTGAAGAAGGCGCTGGCCGCGATGCGGTCGGCGTCCGCGGTCTGCGGGCCCGGCACCGGGTACCCTTCGTTGATCCCGGCCGGCATGGCGGCCGCTTTCGTATAAAAGCGTTTGTAGTCGGCTGACATGCTGTCTCCTTATTTGGCGGCCCGTTTGCCGCGCAGGTCGAGGCCGTTCAGCAGGTGCGGCTTGTGCGTCGTGGCGCTGTACCACAGCGGCAGCGACTTGAAGGTCAGCACCATGTCGAAGTCGGCCGCGATGCTGCCGGCGTCCATCGGCACATTGCCCTTGCGGTTCTGGAACCAGCGCAGCCAGTCCGGGGACCCGGGCGCCGGCGACACGATGTACTGGTTGGAAGCGATCTGCGGCGGGTTCGACGTGGCGGGCAGCAGGAACGACGGCATGGTGTTCGTCTTCGCATTCCATTGCGCCGTGCTGTGGCAGCTCATGCACGAGGAGTTCTGGGCATTCCCGACCTCCTTCAGCGTTCCGCCGTCCTTGTACGCGATGTCGTTCATGGCGCCGTCGTTCGGGCCGGACAGGCGGTTGCCCCAACCGAACGTGGCGCCGCCGTACGCGGGTGCGGCCGGGTTGTTCCAGTTCTGCAGCAGGGGCGCGGCCGGGTTGACCGTGCTGTTGGCCTGCGGGTCGTTACCCCATTGCGCGCCGAGCACGACCATCTGGTCCCAGATGCCGTTCGGACCGGGCTTGACGCTCTTGTCGTAGACGAGTGTCGTGAAGACCCAGCCGGTGTCCGGCGCGGACTGGCTGTCCTTGACGATGATGTCGAACTGCATCAGGTACGTGTTCGTCACCTTCGGCAGTTTGGTGTCGCCGGACGTGGCATTGGTCGTGATGTACAGCGGCCAGGCCTGGGTGCCGGCCATCACGGGCCACACGTCCGGGCCGGCCGTGATGAACGCGGCCTTGATGATCAGCGCGCCTTCCGCGAACTGAGTGCTGGTGGACGTGACGCTCGGCTTCATGCCGCCGCCCGCCGTCCACACACGGTTCAGCGTCTGGGCCGCGACCTTGTCGTAATAGGTCAGCACATAGGTCGTGATCGGCTTTTTCAACCCGCTGGCGGCGAACAGCGAGGCGTCCAGCGGGTTGCTGCCGACGTACATGCCGTGGATGGCTTCGCGCCCGCCGTAGCTGCCGTTGGCGCTGCCCAGCCACGGTTCGTTGTACCAGCCGCGCGAGGCCGCGTTCCAGTGGGCGTAATCGAACAGCAGGGTCTGCATATCCTTGCCGACCGCGGCCTTCAATGCCTCGGCGTAGGCACTGGCGTTCTGGACCGTGATCTGGCCGTTCTGGATGGCGTCGCGCCAGGGCATGGCCGGTGTAGCGGCCTTGGCGGGGTACGCGTGGCTGAGCTTGAACAGCGGGCCGGTGTACTGGCTGGACGGCGGCAGCGCGCCGTTGTTGTCCGCGTACGGTGTCGCGACCGGTGCGGCCGTCGCGGCCAGCGGGATCAGGCACAGGGCAATGGCGAAGTCTCCGAGTTTCATGCGATGCGTCCCCTTTCGTCGGTGGTTTGATTGCTTTGGGAAACTAACGCGCCGGAAATGTCGCAACGTTGAAGAAGCGCAAGGATTCCTGTAATCAACACTGATGGCCCCGATTGTCATTGCCGGCAGAATCCGCTCCATGCTCGCGGGTATGGCTTTTTGCCCCCACGCAAGGGGTGACGACAGTTTTGACATGGCCTCGGCCGTCCTGGTGGCCGCTATCGGAGTGGTCGCCGCGACGAAACCGGCGTAGATCCAGCCGGTATGTCGCAGGCATATGCATGATTTAGGGAAACCACCCCCAGCGATGGGGTGCCGTCGATGCTGACAGCAGGGCGCGATTCATCGCGCAAGTCCTTGATTTCTCGCGCATTGACAGGCTGGCACACCAATTGCTGAGTATGGGTTTTTCACCAAGGAGGAATTCATGCAAAAGCTGCTCGCTACCCTGATGTGCGCCGCCGGATTCGTACTGGCGGGGGCCGCCCATGCCACCGTCATCAACGGCACGATCCACAAGATCGACGGCGACAAGGATGGCCAGGTCGACGACGTCCGCATCTCTCAGTTCACGTTCTCCGTCACGGCCGGGACGACGGTGTTCTTCGATTCGCTGGCCTACGAGGCGACCAACGTCGACCTGAACGGCGACAAGGCCATCACCGGCTTCGATGTCCACATGTGGCTGTTCAAGGTCACGACCCAGTTGCGCAGCGAGGACGATTCGTCCCTCACCTTCGGAGACGGCTCCGTCCACACCTACGACACGGCCTTCAGCCACACGTTCAGCGAGGCCGGCACGTACATGATCGCGCTCGGCGAACATGGCCGTTCCGGCGCGGACGCGCTGCGCGGTTATTCCACCAACACGACCTTCAATCCGCGCGCCGGCAACCTGGACTGGGCCGCGTGGCGCGTGACGATGACGGCCACCAACGGCACCCTCGGCAACTTGGCGAACCTGAACGCCGACCCTGTCGCGGCCGTACCGGAACCGGCCACGCTGGGCCTGCTCGGCGCCGGCCTGCTCGGCGTCGCGGCCGCACGCCGGCGCCGTCGCTCGCGTTAAATCGATGTAATCAAGGTGACATACTTGTCAACTAATCTCCGGGGCATTCCCTTTGTGAAACCCTGGAGAGTTGACGCATGAATCCGAATCCCGACCTGTCCCGCCGCCGCCTGCTTCGCCTGATGGGCGCCACTCCGATGCTGCCGCTCGGCGCCGGCGGCGTGGCCGCCCTGTTGGCGGGCTGCGGCGGCGGCAGCAGTCATGACAACGTCAGTGACACCCCGACGACCACCGCGCCGACGACTCCGGCCGTGACCCTCGCCAGCGTGTCGTTCGGGTCGATGACGGCGCCGACCCTGGCCGCCGCGGCTGCGATGGCGACGACGACCGTCGGCTCGACGATGACGGTCAACTTCAGCGACAGCAGCAAGCTCGATTTCAAGCTGTCGTATCAACCGTTCTTCATCACGGGCGACATGGTCCCGAACGGCAGCGGCGGCACCATCCTCGCCGGCGGCTACTACGACATCAACAACAAGCCGATCGTCGACACCACCGTCGCCGGCAAGGAGCGCCAGTTCTTCTCCGATTCGCCGGACGGCACGTCGCTCTTGAGCGTGCCGAACGCGAACGTGGCCGGCGTGAAGGGCAATCCCGTGTTCGCCGTCGTGCAGTTCGAGTACACGACGTGGGCGCAGGACGGCAAGACGGACATGTACGGCAGGCTGCCGTCGCCGATCGCCGTGCTGACCCTCGACCAGGACAAGACCACCGGCAAGCTGACGCTCGTGAAGTACCACAACGTCGACACCTCCAGCGTCAACGGCCTGTGGATCACGTGCGGCGCCAGCCTGTCGCCGTGGGGCACGCACCTGTCGAGCGAAGAGTACGAGCCGAACGCCTACCTCGCATCGACCGACGCGCAGTTCAAGGCCTTCAGCAAGAACCTGTACGGCGACGAGACCAAGGCGAACCCGTACAACTACGGCCACCTGCCGGAAGTGACGGTCAACACGGACGGCACCGCGTCGATCAAGAAGCACTACTGCCTGGGCCGCATCTCGCACGAGCTGGTGCAGGTCATGCCGGACAACCGCACCGTGATCATGGGCGACGACGCCACCAACAGCGGCTACTTCGTGTTCGTGGCCGATAAAGAGAAAGACCTGTCCGCGGGCTCGCTGTACGTGGCCAAGGTCGGCACCGGCTTCTCGCTGGACCCGGCAGCAAGCCCGGCGCCGCTCACGTGGATCAAGCTCGGCTCCGCCACGAGCGCCGAGATCCGCTCGCTGGCCGCGTCGCTGAAACCGGCCGACATCATGGACGTCAAGACGACCGACCCGGCGGATGCGACGTACACGAAGGTCACCGCCAACGGCCGCGTCGAGTGGATCAAGGTGAAGGCCGGCATGGAGAAGGCGGCCGCGTTCCTGGAGACGCACCGCTACGCCGCCCTCGTGGGCGCGTCGATGGGCTTCACGAAGATGGAAGGCACCACCGTCAACATCAAGGACAAGATCGCCTACTCGGCCCTGCAGAACTGCCAGAGCTCGATGGTGGCCGGGAACGCGCTGAACGTGCCGGGCAACGGCATCTCGATCCCGAAGGCGCTGAACGCGGGCGCCGTCATGATGCTGAACCTGAAGGGCGGCCAGAAGGACACGGCCGGCAACGCCATCGACAGCGAGTGGATGCCGGCGGATACGAAGGCGCTGCTGGTCGGCGAGGACATCGCCGCCGACGCCCTCGGCAACACGGCGAACCCGGACAAGGTGGGCAATCCGGACAACCTGAAGTTCTCGGAAAAGATGCGCACCCTGTTCATCGGCGAGGACAGCAGCCAGCACG
>CBIHRX010000293.1:0-8267 GCA_966212555.1 uncultured Massilia sp. | reverse complement strand
TGTTGATGATCCGAGCCTGGCGAGATGGGGAATCTCGTCGCAACGCTCCTCGGAACTGGTAAGTGTAGCACGGTGGGCAGGCTTCTGCCCACCGGCTGAAGGCGTTTTACAACGCCCGGGATGTTACGCGAGACCTGCTTCGGCGCGCAGCAGCGCGGCCTTGTCGGTGCGCTCCCAGCTGAATTCCGGCTCTTCGCGGCCGAAGTGGCCGTAGGCGGCCGACTTGGTGTAGATCGGGCGCAGCAGGTCGAGCATCTGCACGATGCCTTTCGGGCGCAGGTCGAAGTGTTCCATCACCAGTTCGGCGATCTTCTCGTCCGAAATGACGCCCGTGCCTTCCGTGTAGACCGTGATGTTGATCGGACGGGCCACGCCGATCGCGTAGCTGACCTGCACCTGGCACTGGCGCGCCAGGCCGGCGGCCACGACGTTCTTGGCGACGTAGCGGGCGGCGTAGGCGGCCGAGCGGTCGACCTTCGACGGATCCTTGCCGGAGAACGCGCCGCCGCCGTGCGGTGCGGCGCCGCCGTAGGTGTCGACGATGATCTTGCGGCCGGTCAGGCCGCAATCGCCCTGCGGGCCGCCGATGACGAAGCGGCCGGTCGGGTTGACCAGGTAGCGGGTGTCCTGCAGCCACTCGCGCGGCAGCACGGGCTTGATGATCTCCTCGATCACCGCTTCCTCGATCTGGCTGTGGCTGACTTCCGGCGCGTGCTGGGTCGACAGCACGACGGTGTTCACGGACACCGGACGGCCGTTGACGTAGCGCAGCGTAACTTGGGACTTGGCGTCCGGGCGCAGCCACGGCAGGCGGCCGTCCTTGCGCAGCTGCGACTGGCGCTCGACGAGGCGGTGCGCGTAATAAATCGCGGCCGGCATCAATTCCGGCGTCTCGTCGCACGCGTAGCCGAACATCAGGCCCTGGTCGCCCGCACCCTGGTCGAGGTCGAGGCCGGCGCCTTCGTCCACGCCCTGGGCGATGTCCGGCGACTGCTTGTCGTAGGCGACCAGCACGGCGCAACCTTTATAGTCGATGCCGTAGTCGGTGTTGTCGTAACCGATGCGCTTGATGGTATTGCGTGCAACTTGAATATAATCGACGTTTGCGTGCGTCGTGATTTCCCCGGCCAGGACGACCAGACCCGTGTTGCACAAGGTCTCGGCAGCCACGCGCGCGCGCGGATCCTGTTCCAGGATGGCGTCGAGGATGGCGTCGGAAATCTGGTCGGCGACTTTGTCCGGATGGCCTTCCGAGACGGACTCGGAAGTAAAGAGATAGTCGTTGGAAGACATTAAGGCTCCTGATACTGTTGTAAAAATTGCCGCAGCACCAAGGCCTGCGACGCTTTAGCGAGATTTATATTCCGCTTCGCAAGTTGTCATTAACTCCGCGGATGCTACAAAGTGGTATTTTACGCTCCTCCAAAAATTCTGGCATGGCAACTCGTCGGTTCTCTACCCTAAATCAATCAATGCTTGTCCTTTTGTTTCGGATTCTGTCGTTTTTGCCGCTACGCGCGCTGCACGCGCTCGGCGCCGCGCTCGGCTGGATTGTCTATCTTTTATCGCCGTCGCACCGCCGGCGCCTGCGCGCGAACCTCGAGCAGGCCGGCTACGGCGGCCACTTGCGCGCCGCGATCGCCGAATCCGGCAAGGCCATCGCCGAGCTGCCCTTCGTCTGGTGCGCGCCGCAAGAGCGCGTCACCCGCCACGTCACGATGGAAAACTGGGAACTGGTCCAGCGCCAGCTCGACGCCGGCCGCGGCATCGTCTTCCTCACGCCGCACCTGGGCTGCTTCGAACTGACCGCCCAGCAGGTCTCGCTGCGCGTCGAACTGACGGTCATGTACCGCCCGCCGCGCCAGAGCGCGCTGAAACCCCTGGTCGAAGGCGCCCGCGAGCGCCAGCACATGCACCTGGCGCCCGCCAACCTGGCCGGCGTGCGCATGCTCGTCAAGGCGCTGCGGGGCGGCCAGCCGGTCGGCGTGCTGCCGGACCAGGTTCCACAAGAAGGCGAAGGCGTGTGGGCACCGTTCTTCGGCCGCGACGCCTATACGATGACCCTGCCCGCCAAGCTGGCCCAGCTGGGCAAGGCCGACATCCTGACCGTGTACGCGGAACGCCTGCCGCGCGGCCGCGGCTTCGCGATCCGCTTCGTCCCGTTCGAAGGGTCGCTGGACGGCGACGCCGCCCAGCAGGCCGCCGCCATCAACCGCCAGATGGAAAAGCTCATCGCCTTCTGCCCCGCCCAGTATTTCTGGAGTTATAACCGCTACAAGAAGCCGCAAGGCGTTGCAGCACCGCAAGCCGAGACCGTCGCATGAGGTTCCTGATTTTCCTGTTGTGGCTGCTGCACTTCCTGCCGCTGCCTGTCCTTGGTCGCATCGGCAACGCCGTCGGCTGGCTGATGTATTACGCGATCCCCAAGCGCCGCAAGATCGCGCTGGTCAACCTGCGCCTGTGCATGCCCGAGCTGGGCGAAGCGGAGCGGGTCGATATCGCCAAGCGCCATTTCATGGCCTATTCGCGCAGCATCCTGGAACGCTCGCTGATCTGGTGGGCGCCGTTCGAACGCATCCGCGGCCTCATCGAGATCGTCCCGAACGTGCCCAAGGAACAGATGGAAAGCGGCCCCACCATCGTGTTCTGCCCGCACTTCGTGTGCCTGGACGTGGCCGGCGTGGCGTCGCGCGTCGTGCCGCTGTCGACGATGTATTCGCCGCAAAAGAACAAGGCGTTCGACGATTTGTTGCGTTATGGCCGCGAACGCTATGGCCCGGTGCGTCTGTTCACGCGCACCGACGGCATCAAGCCGATCATCCGCGCACTGCGCGAAGGCCTCCCCTACTTCATGCTGCCGGACATGGACTTCGGCGAGAAGGATGCGACCTTCGTCCCGTTCTTCGGCATCCCGGCCGCCACGTTGACGGCGATGGGCCGGCTGGCGGGCGCGACCGGCGCAAAAGTCATCCCGGTCGTCGCCACTTTCCTGCCCGACTACAAGGGATACCGGGTAGAGTTCTATCCTGCATGGGAAGATTTTCCGGGCGACGACATCAGCGCCGCCACCCGCCGCATGAATGCCTTCATCGAGGACCGCGTGCGCGAACATCCGGCCGAGTATTTCTGGACCCATAAACGCTTCAAGACCCGGCCGCCCGGCGAGCCCTCGTTCTACGATTAATGACAACTACCATGAAACTCAAGTTCACCAAGATGCATGGCGCCGGCAACGATTTCGTCGTCATCGACGCGATCAACCAGCAACTCGACCTCGGCCCGGAACAATGGCGCCGCTTGGCCGACCGCCGCTTCGGCGTCGGTGCCGACCAGATCCTCATCGTCGAGCGCCCGGCCACGGCAGGCAGCGATTTCCGCTACCGCATCTATAACAACGACGGCGGCGAGGTCGAGCAATGCGGCAACGGTTCGCGCGCGTTCGTCCGCTTCGTCAGCGACAAGGGCCTGACCGACAAGCGCAGCATCCGCGTCGAAACGATGAGCGGCATCATCACGCCGCGCCTGGAAGACGACGGCAGCATCACGGTGGACATGGGCGCCCCGATCCTGGAACCGGGCCGCGTCCCGTTCGATGCGGCCGGCCTGGAAGGCGTTGCCGAAGGCCGCGACACGCTGTGGCCGATCACCGTCTCGAACAAGGGCCAGGAACAGACCGTGCTCCTGTCGACGGTATCTATGGGCAATCCGCACGCGGTGCAGGTCGTGGACGACGTCGAGACGGCGCCCGTCCTCGAAACCGGTCCGCAGATCGAGCACCACCCGCGCTTCCCGCGCCGCGTGAACGCCGGCTTCCTGCAGATCGAGGACCGCAACCACGTCAAGCTGCGCGTGTACGAACGGGGTGCCGGCGAGACGCTGGCGTGCGGCACCGGCGCCTGCGCCGCCGTCGTGGCCGGCATCCGGCGTGGCCTGCTGGACTCGCCCGTGCAAGTCCAGGCCCGCGGCGGCAAGCTGACCATCAACTGGGCCGGCGAAGGCCAGCCTGTTTATATGAGCGGTCCGGCCGAGACCGTATTCGAAGGCGAAATCGAGATCTGAAGCGCGCCCGATTCAGGCGGCCAGCGAATAGCCACCATCCGGCGCGCCGGCCGGCGCCGGAGGCGCTTCCGGTTCATCCGTTCCGGACTCCGCGCTCGCCATCTCCGGCAACAGGCTGCGCAACCGGTACAGGCGCTGGCGATAATTCCCTTCCGGGCCGCCCGGACCGCAATCGACGTTCTCGAACACGAGCGCCACGCGGTCGAGCAGCTGGCGTTCCTGCACCGTGTCCACCGAAATCAGCCTGCGCCGGCTGCGCCCGTAGCTGGCGCGGATGTCGATCACGAGGCAGTGCCCGCGGTCGGCGCTGCGGATATCCAGCAGCAGCGCTTCGGCCCGGCTCAAGCCGAACGCCACCGCCAGCTCCAGGCGCGCGGCCAGCAGCGGATGGGCCGCCAGGTCGCGCCCGGCCACCCCGTCCAGGTCCTTCCACGCACCGGGCTGGCGCGGCGCAAGCTTGCGCAGCGCGGCCGCGGCCTTGGGACAAGCCTGCGCCGCCGCCTTCTGCAGCCAGAACAGGGCGCGCACGTCGTTGTTCTCGTTCTCGCGCCGCGCGCGCCACGCCGCGTTCCCGCATTCGAGCTGGGCATCGCGATAGCCCATCTCCGCCGCGCGCTCCAGGTACTTCTGCGCTTCCAAGACATTGCGCTGGGAGAATTCCGGCTTGATATAAATGCGCGACAAGGCATACCAGGCTTCGGCCAGGCCCTGCTCGCCCGCCAGCGTCAGCCAGCGCACGGCCTTCTTGAAGTTGGCCGCGCCATGGCTGCCGGGAATCCGCTTGCCGTCCACCCGCATGCGGGCACACCACAGGCCGAGCGCGAATTGCGCATGGCGGTCCTGTTCGGCCGCGGCGATTTCCCAGAACCGCAGCAATTCGTCCTGGTCCACGTCGTGCGGCGCCTCGTTGGCGGCGACGAGCCGGGCGCAGCGCGACAGCAGCAGCACCTCGTCCGGCGCCAGGCGGGCGGCCGTGTTGTCCTGGGCGGCATCGGAACCGGCCAGGGCACGCGCCAGCGGGAGCGCCCGCTCCAGCCAGGCGGACCAGCGGCCCGCGTTCCAGTCCTGTTCCAGCAGGGCGAACTGCGCGGCGCCGACGCCGCTGTCGGCCGCCTGGCGCAGCCAGCGCTGGCCCGCGGGGCTGGCCACGGGCGCGCGGGCGACCGGCTCGTCCGTCTCGGGCGGCGCCGCGCCGTGCTCGCGCGCGAGCAGCCACTGCGCTTCCGGGAACCCGGCACGGGCCGCGTCTTCCAGCGCACGCAGCGCCTTGGCGCGCTGGGCCGGCGTGCACAGGCCGTCGTTCAGCGCGCCCAGCACCAGTTGGGCATAGACGAGCCCGGCGCGCACGAGCCCGCCGTCGTACGCCAGCTCGTACCAGCCGGTGACCGGTTGCGGACTGTCACGCGCGAGATCGACCGGAATATGGTTCCCGATCAATTGCCATGCTTCATCGCAACCCTGCTGTGCGGCGCGGTCGAGCCAGTGCAGGGCCGTGGGCAGGCTCTTCGGCAGTCCGGCACTGCCGAACAGGTAGAGCCGGCCCAGGGCCAGTTGCGATTCGGCGCGTCCGGCGCGTGCGCCGCGGATGACCGCCAGTTCTTCACGATTTGCCATCGTTCTTTTCTGGATGTTAAAGACGTCTAAGAAATGTACGCAGCTCCATGTCGCAAGCACAATGCACGAAGATACGTGCGAGATCGCTTGCGTTGCGCTACTGATGAGCTCATGTGGCGCGCACTGCGGTAACAATGGACGTCGGATGGGCCAGAGTCTAAAGCCGTGGCGATGCGATTCGGCTACGATTCCAAAGGCCTTTGAGCCCGCACAAACCCTGCCGTGGTACGGGGAGAGAATGATGATGTTTGGAAACTTAAACGAGCCTTAAGGTGCGCCCGGTGTGCCGGCGCGGCCGTTTCGAAAATACAACAGCACGATTGGATTTATTGGCTTTCGACCAAGAGCAACAGTCATAATTGACAAATCAGACAATCTTGACGCATTAAGCATTTAAGGTTCACACATCCGAGTGTTCAGCAACTAATAAAAATCTCAATGCTCTCTGGATTCCTTCGATTCACTTTTTAGGATAAAAATTAAGATGAAAAAAACCCTCGTGGCAGCCGCTCTGCTGGGCGCATTCGCCGGTGTGGCACAAGCGCAAACCGCCGTGCAAATCTACGGCAACATCGACGTCGGCATGGTCAAGCGTACCGACAACACCCTGGCCATCGGCAAGCGCGCCGCCAACACCCTGGGCTTCAAAGGCACCGAAGACCTGGGCAACGGCCTGAAAGCCCTGTTCCAGATCGAAATGCGTTACGAGCCGGACACCGGCACCACCGAGAACAACGGCCGTCCGCTGTTCCAGGGCCAGAGCCGCGTCGGCCTGCAGGGCGACTTCGGTATGATCCGCCTGGGCCGTGGCCTGACCCCGTTCCAGGAAATCGTCGGTTCGTTCGAACCGTGGCACGGCCTGCCGTCGCCGGCCGGCTTCTACACCGACATCTCGGTCGCCGGCTTCAACTCGGCTCCGCTGGACGTCGGCGGCAGCGGCCCGAACAACAACCGTATCTCGAACGCGATCTTCTATAACTCGCCGGTCGCCAATGGCTTCCAGGTGAACGCTTCGTGGGCCTCGAAAGAAGCCAACGGCGGCGGCGTGACCGGTATCGGCGCAGGCGCCACCACCTACGCTACCGGCGCACAAGCTTCGGCCAACCCGTTCTCGATCGCTGGTACCTACAACAACGGTCCGGCCGCCGCGATGCTGGCTTACGAGCGCAACGCCGTCGAATCGAAAGTCTGGTCGGTCGCAGGTTCGTTCTCGGTGACCCCGGAACTGAAACTGATGGGTACCTACTCGCACCAGAACATGGAGCACACCAACACCCAGCGTCCGACCATCAAGGGCGCGGAACTCGGTGCTACCTACGCTGTCGGCCCGGGCAAGCTGCTGGTCGGCTTCGGTCTGAAGAAGCAGGAAGAAAACGTCCGCCTGCACGACCTGATCACCCGCCAGTACTCGCTGGGCTACGAGTACAGCCTGTCGAAGCGTACGTACCTGTACGTCGACGCATCGCGCAAGACCAACGTCTTCAACCAGGCGACCGGCGCAGCTGCTGCCAGCCCGACCGTCAACCACTACGACGTCGGCCTGAACCACTCGTTCTAAGCTGACCGCGGGGGCGACCCCGCCGTATCGCTCGAGCAAGGGCGGACCTGGGCAACCGGGTCCGCCCTTCGTTTTTCCAAATGCCGATGATGCAACGACGGCACAGTGCAGGCAGGAAATCTGCGCCGACCCATTGCGGTCGGTTAAAATGAACGGTCTACCCATCTCGCAAGCCGCACATGACCGCCGCAACACTGGATTCCGCCGCCATCGCCCAATACCTGCTCGACCATCCGCAATTCTTCGTGGAGCATGCCGCTTTGCTGGGCGAGGTAAAACTGTCGAGCCCGCTTACGGGCCGCGCGGTCTCGCTGCAGGAGCGCCAGATGGAAGTCATGCGCGACAAGTACCGCGCCCTGGAACTGCGCATGTCCGAGCTGGTGCGCCACGCGGAGGAAAACGCGGCCATCGCCAACCGTTTCCACGGCTGGACCCAGCAATTGCTGCGCACCCGCGAACCGGGCGAGATCCCGGCCGCCGTCGCCGACGGCCTCGTCAAGCATTTCATCGTCCCGCAAGCCACCTTGCGCCTGTGGAAGCTGGCGCCCGAGCATGCCGACACGTGGTATACGAACGGCGTCTCCGAAGACGTGCGCCTGTTCGCCAGCAGCCTGCGCGCGCCGTACTGCGGCCCGAACAAGGAATTCGAAGCAGCAAGCTGGCTGGCCGAGGCGGACACGGTGCGCTCGACCGTCCTGCTGCCGCTGCGCGCGAACGGCAGCGCCTTCGGCCTGCTCGTGCTCGGTTCGCCCGATCCGGACCGCTTCAGCGCCGCGATGGCGACGGATTTCCTCGTCCACATCGGCGAGACGGCCAGCACGGCACTCGTGCCCTTGCTCGGCTGACATGGACACGCCGGCCGCCGACGACTGGACCGGCCGCTACCTGGCGGAGCTGAAGACGCAGCGCCAGCTGTCCGACCACACGATCGCCGCCTACGGCCGCGACCTGGCCGAACTGGCCCGGCTCACCGGCCATGCCGCCTGGGCGGCATTGACCCACTTCGACATCCGCCGCGTCACGGCGAAACTGCACG
>CBIHRX010000292.1:0-8322 GCA_966212555.1 uncultured Massilia sp. | reverse complement strand
TGCGCGCGGACGATGCCGAAGCGTGGTTCCTGCTCGGACTCACGGCGGAATGCGCGGGGCGCCCGCGCGATGCGGAGGATTGCTGGCGGCGCTGCGTGTACCTCGATCCCGAACACTACGAAGCCTTGTGCGCGCTGGCCCTGCTCGCCGAACAGCGCGGCGACCCGGCCCACGGGGCCGGCTTGCGCGAGCGCGCCGCGCGCGTCCATGCGCGGCGCGGGAGGCAGACGGCATGAAGCACCTGCCGGCCGGCGCCTGGAACGAGGACGCGTGCTGGCGCCGCATCGGCGTCGCGGGCGACCGCAGCTGCCCCGAGCTCGCGGGCCACGTCCATTGCCGCCACTGCCCCGTCTACGCGGGCGCCGCCCAGCACAACCTGCAGCGCCCCGTCGACGCGGACTACCGCGACGCGTGGGCGCGCGAACTGGCGCGTCCGGAACCGCCGCCCGCGCGCACGGACGCCGCCGCGCTGGCGTTCCGCGTGGGCCGCGAATGGCTGGCCGTGGCCATGGCGCTCGCCGTCGAAGTCGCCCCGCCGGCGCCCGCGCACCGCCTGCCGCACCGTAGCGGCGGCGCCCTGCTCGGCATCGTCAACGTCGGCGGCCGCCTGTTGCCGGCCGTGTCGCTCGCGCGGCTGATGAACGTGGACACCGACAGCATCCCGCCGCCGCCGGGCCGGCACGCGTTCGCGCGCCTGCTCGTGCTGGCCCTCGGTCCCCATCGCTATGCGCTGCCGGTCGACGAAGTCCACGGCGTGCTGCGCCACGCCCGGGATGCCATGCGCGCGCCCGCGGCCAACGTCGGCCGCGCGCCGCCCGGCCTCGTCGCCGGCATGGTCGCCGACGGCGCCATCGAGGCCGGCCTGCTCGACACGGCGCGCCTGCGCATGGAACTGGAGGCGCTGCTGCGATGAGCACGAAGGATGAGAAGCCGGGCGAAGACCTGAGCGGCTACTCGATGCTGGACCTGTTCCGCATGGAGACGCGCGAGCAGATGCGCGTGCTGACGGAGGGCCTGCTGCTGCTCGAACAGGGCACCGTCGACGCGGCCCGGCTGGAATCGATGATGCGCGCGGCGCACAGCGTCAAGGGCGCGGCCGCGATCGTCGGCCTGGAGCCGGCCGTGCGCCTGGCACACGCGATGGAAGACGTGCTGGTCGCGGCGCAGCAAGGCCGCACGCAGCTCGACGCAAGCGGCGTGGACGTGCTGCTGGGCGCCGTCGACCTGATGCAGCAACTGGCGGAAGCCGACGACGCGAGGGCGCCGCGCGGCAACCGTGTCGGAGCCGTGGCCGCGGCGCTGGGCGCACTGCACGGCAAGGCCAGGGCGGCAGCGCCGGCCGCGCCGCCGGCGCCAGCGGCAGTGCCCACGCCGGTGCCCGCGCCGGTGGCGCCGCCCTCCCCGCCGGACGGCAGCGACGAGCTGCTCACGCTGGCCGGGCAGGCACGCCTGCACGCGGGTCAGCTGCGGCCGTGGATCGCCGGGCTGCAGCGCTACAAGCGCCACCAGCGCGCGGTCCACGAGGCGCTGGACGAACTGCAGGACGCGATCCGCGCGACGGGCGACGCGCGCCTGGCCGAACTGGCGCAGCGCGTGGCCGACCGCGCCGCGCCGCTGCGCGACACCCTGCACCGCACGATCGAAGGCGCCGAACACTACGAACGGCGGGCGCTGACCGTGTCGGCGCGCCTCGCCGACGAAGTGCTGGCGCTGCGCATGTGCCCCTTTGCGGAAGGCGTGCACGGGCTGCCGCGCATGGTGCGCGACCTGGGGCGCGGCCTCGGCAAGGACGTGCGGGTGGAGATCGCGGGCGCGGACACGCTCGTCGACCGCGCCGTGCTGGCGCGCATGGAAGGGCCGCTGCACCAGTTGCTGCGCAACGCCGTCGACCACGGCATGGAGCCGCCGGCGCAGCGTACGGCCGCCGGCAAGCCCGCGCACGGGACGATACGCCTGGAAGCGCGCCACCGCGGCGGCATGCTGGCGCTGGTCGTGGCGGACGACGGGCGCGGCGTCGATCCGGAGCACATCCGCGCGGCCGCCGTGCGCCGCCAGCTGGCCGCGCCCGCGTTCGCGGCCGAGCTGTCCCAGGCCGAGCTGATGGACTTCCTGTTCCTGCCCGGTTTTTCGCTGAAGGAGAGCGCAACCGAACTGTCCGGGCGCGGCGTGGGCCTGGACGTCGTGCACGACACCGTGCGCGGCCTGAACGGCACGGTGCGCGCGGAATCCGCGCCGGGCGCCGGGTTCACCACCGTGATCACGCTGCCGCTCACGCAATCGATCGTGCGCGCCCTCGTCGTCGACGTGGCCGGCGAAGCCTACGCGCTGCCGATCGCCCGGGTGGAAGGCGTGCGCCGCGTGGCGGCCGCCGACGTGCGCACCTTGCACGGCCGCCAGTACGTCGACACCGCGGACGGCGGCCAGCTGGGCCTCGTGGCCGCCAGCCAGCTGCTGGACCTTGGCGACACGACGGCGGGGGCGGACCTCACGCTGGTCGCGATCGGGACGGGACGCGAGCGCTACGGCCTCGTCGTCGACGCCGTGCGCGGCGAGCAGAGCCTGACGGTGCACCCGCTCGAGCCGACGTTCGGCAAGCTGCGCGACATCGCGGCCGCCGCCCTGCTCGACGACGGCACGCCGGTGCTGATCCTCGACGTGCCCGACGTGCTGCACTCGATCGCGCGCCTGCTGGACGACGGCGCCGCGCTGCGCCTGGGTTTCGCCGCGGGAGAGTCCCCGGCCGGACGCGCGCGGCGCGTGCTCGTGGTGGACGATTCGCTCACGGTGCGCGAGATGCAGCGCAAGCTGCTGGCCGCGCGCGGCTACCGCGTGGACGTGGCCCTGGATGGCCTGGACGGCTGGAACCAGTTGCGCGGGGCCGAGTACGACCTCGTGATCACGGACATCGACATGCCGCGCCTGGACGGCATCGGCCTCACGGAACGCATCCGGCGCGACCCGCGTCTTTCCCGCCTGCCGGTCATGATCGTGTCGTACAAGGACCGCCCGGAAGATCGCGCGCGCGGCCTCGAAGCGGGTGCCGATTATTATCTGGCCAAGGGCGCCTTCCACGACGCCACCTTGCTCGACGCCGTGCGCGACCTGGTGGGCGGCGCCGGCACGGAAAGGACGCCATGAGGATCGGCATCGCCAACGACAGCCCCACCGCGTCCGAAGCGCTGCGCCGCGCACTGGCGGGCGCAAGCGAGCACCAGGTCGCGTGGGTCGCGCGCACGGGCGCCGACGCCGTGCGCCTGTGCCGCGACCTGCCGCCCGACCTCGTGCTGATGGACCTCGCCATGCCGGTGATGGACGGCGTCGAGGCGACGCGCCGCATCATGCGCGAGGCGCCGTGCGCCATCCTGATCGTCACGGCCGCGCCGCAGGACAACGTGGGCCAGGTGTTCCGCGCGCTCGGGGCCGGCGCGCTGGACGTGACGGCGACGCCCGTGCTGCTCGGCCGCACCGGCGGTGAAGCCGCCCTGCTCGCGAAGATCCGCACCATCGGCAAGCTGATCGCCGGCGCCCCCGCCCCCGCCGCGAGCGCGGCCGCCCCGGCACCGGCCGCGCCATCCGGTCCGCCGGTCGCGCGCCTGGTCGCCATCGGCGCCTCCACCGGCGGGCCGGTCGCGCTGGCGCGGCTGCTGGCACGCTGGCGCCCGCCGGCCGACACGGCCGCCGTCGTCGTCCAGCACATCGATCCCGCCTTCGCCGGCCAGCTGGCGCGCTGGCTGGGCGAGCAGGCGGCCGTGCCCGTGCGCGCCATCGCCGGCGGCGACCCGGTCGAAGGCGGCGTCGTGCAGGTGGCGGCCAGCGACGACCACCTGCGCCTCACGCCCGAACGCCGCCTCGTCTACGACGCCCATCCCCGCGACGAGGTCTACCGGCCGTCGATCGACGTGTTCTTCCACTCGGTGGTACGGCACTGGAACGGCAACGCCACCGGCGTCCTGCTCACGGGCATGGGCCGCGACGGCGCCGCCGGCCTGCTCGCGATGCGCCGGGCCGGCCATGCCACGATCGCGCAGGACGAGGCCACCTGCGCCGTGTACGGCATGCCGCGCGCTGCGGCGGAACTGGGCGCCGCCGAGAAAATTTTATCGCTTGACAAGATTGCGGTCGCATTGGGTTAGAATGTCGACCCACTGTACATACTTCAACATTTTCACGATTCCACCGCGATGTCCGCAGTCAGACACATGCGCGCCGGCGCGCGGGACGACGCCGATTACAAGGTGCGCGTCCTGCTGGTCGACGACCAGCGCCTCGTCGTCGAAGCCGTCCGCCGCATGCTGGCGCGCCACCACGACATCGAATTCCATTTCGTCACCGATCCGCACGCGGCCCACGCCGCGGCGCTGCGGCTGCGGCCGACCGTGATCCTGCAGGACCTCGTCATGCAGGGCACCGACGGCTTCCAGCTGATCGAGGCCTACCGGGCCGACGAGGCGCTGCGCGACGTTCCCGTGGTCGTGCTGTCCACGCGCGACGAGGCGAACCTGAAGGCGCACGCGTTCGCCATCGGCGCGCACGACTACCTCGTCAAGCTGCCCGACGAGCTGGAACTGGCGGCGCGCATCCGCCGCCATTCGGCCGGCTACATCAGCGGCCTGCAGCGCGACACCGCGTACCGGTCGTTGCGCGCGAGCCAGGAAGACCTCGCGCGCGCCAACGAGGAATTGCGCCGGCTGGCGGCGCTCGACGCCCTGACCGGCATTGCCAACCGCCGCCGCTTCGACGAAGCGCTGCAGGCGGAATGGAACCGCGGCCGGCGCCGGCAATCGCCGCTGGCGCTGCTGCTGTGCGACGTCGACCATTTCAAGCTGTACAACGACCACCTGGGCCATCCGGCGGGCGACCTGTGCCTCAAGAAGATGGCCGCCGTGCTGACCGGCCAGTTGAAGCGCCCGGCCGACCTGGCGGCGCGCTACGGCGGCGAGGAGTTCGTGCTGCTGCTGCCCGATACCGACCTCGCCGGCGCCCTGCGCGTGGGCGAAGCCTGCCGCGCGCGGCTCGAGCACATGGCGCTGCCGCATCCGGGCGCGCCCGGCGGCTTCGTCACGATGTCGATCGGCGTGGCCTGCGTCGTGCCGGGCGAGGACGACAGCGCCGGCGACCTGGTCGGTCGGGCGGACGGCGCCCTGTACGATGCGAAGCGCGGCGGCCGCAACCGGGTGCACCCGGCCGCTTGACCCCGGTCCCCGGGCGTCAAACCAGCACGGGTTCCGGCTCGAGCCGCACGCCGAAGCGCGCCTCGACGTCGGCCTGGATGGCACGTGCCAGCGCCATGATCTCCGCCCCCGTGGCGCCGCCGTTGTTGACCAGCACGAGCGCCTGCTTCGGATAGACGCCCGCGCGTCCCAGGCTTTTACCTTTCCAGCCGCAGCGGTCGATCAGCCAGCCCGCGGCCAGCTTTTCGCTGCCGTCCGGCTGGGCGTGGTGCACGAGGTCCGGCCACGTCTCCAGCAGGCGCGCGCAATGCTCGCGGGTGACGACCGGGTTCTTGAAGAAGCTGCCAGCGTTGCCGATCTCCGCCGGATCGGGCAGCTTGCGGCGGCGGATCGCGATCACGGCATCCGCCACATCGCGCGCGCTCGGCTGCCCGTTCCCCCCGAGGGCCTGCGCCAGTTCCGCATAGCGCAGGTTCGGCGCCCACGCGCGCGGCAGCGCAAAGGTCACGTCCAGCACGACGAGGGAGGCGCCGTCGGCGTGCTTGAACACGCTGTCGCGGTAGCCGAAGCGGCAGGCGGCTGCGTCCATCGTGCGGATCGATCCGTCCGCGAAATCGAATACGGTCAGCGCATGAAAACGGTCCTTGACCTCGGCCCCGTACGCGCCGATGTTCTGGATCGGCGACGCGCCGACGGTGCCCGGGATCAGTGCCATGTTCTCCAGGCCGCCCAGGCCCTGCGCCAGCGTCCACTCCACGAACGCATGCCAGTTCTCGCCCGCGTGGGCGCGCACGAGGGTAGCGTCCGGCGTCGCGCCGACGATGGCCTTGCCCTCGAGCGCCATGTGCAGCACGAGCGCGTCGACCTCGTCGCGCGCGATCAGCAGGTTGCTGCCGCCGCCGAGCACGAGGCGCGGCAGCGCGGCCAGGACCGGGTCGGCGGCGACGGCCCGCAGCTGCGCCGGGTCGGTCACGCGCACGTAGCGCCGGGCGCGCGCGGGGATGCGAAAGGTGTTGAAGGACTCGAGGGAAACGTCGGAAGACAGGTGCAGGTCGGCTGGCATGGCTGGGGCGGGTAGTGTTTGGCGCATTATAGTGGTTACAATATCGCCATTCACTCTCATTTTGTGCAAGGAAAAAACACGATGCCATCGTTTGATGTGGTCTGCGAAGCAGACATGGTCGAAGTCAAGAACGCCGTCGAGCAATCCAACAAGGAAATCGGCACCCGCTTCGACTTCAAGGGCAGCTCGGCCAAGGTCGAGCAGAAGGAACGCGAGATCACCGTGTTCGGCGATTCCGACTTCCAGCTTGGCCAGGTGCGCGACGTGCTGTTGAACAAGATGACCAAGCGTAAGGTCGACGTGCGCTTCCTCGACGAAGGCAAGGTCGAAAAGATCGGCGGCGACAAGGTCAAGCAGGTCCTCAAGGTGCGCAACGGCATCGAGACGGAAGACGCGAAGAAGATCACCAAGCTCGTCAAGGAGAGCAAGCTGAAGGTCCAGGCCTCGATCCAGGGCGAAACCGTGCGCGTGACCGGCAAGGATCGCGATACGCTGCAGGAAGCGATCGCGCTGCTGCGCAAGGACGTGAAGGACCTGCCGCTGGAATTCAACAACTTCCGCGACTGATGCCGCGCCGCGCCGGCGGCGTTTTCCCGCACGACCGTGCGCCAAAAGGTGCTCTCCGCCCTACCCCGCGTGGGGTAAAATGCGGGGCGTGCGAACACGCCGGTCGGCGGCGTTACCTATAACAACGAGTTGAATAGCAATGAAACGTGTTGATGATTTCCGCCTGCGTTTGGGCAACAAGGAATATGTGCCCATCATGATCGGCGGAATGGGCGTGGACATTTCCACGTCGGAGCTGGCCCTGGAAGCGGCCCGTCTGGGCGGTATCGGCCACATTTCCGATGCGATGGTGCCGGACGTCTCGGACCGCAAGTTCGACACCAGCTTCGTCAAGGAAAAGACCAAGCTGTACAAGTTCAACATCAACAACATGGACAAGTCGGTTGTCCAGTTCGACCTGGAACGCCTGGCCGAGGCGACCCGCCTGCACGTGGGCGCGACCATGGCGGCGAAGAAAGGCGATGGCCTGATCTTCGTGAACTGCATGGAAAAGCTGACGATGAACGCGCCGAAGGAAACCCTGCGCACCCGCCTGTCGGCGGCGCTGGACGCAGGCATCGACGGCATCACGATGTCGGCCGGCCTGCACCTGGGCTCGTTCGAACTCATCAAGGACCATCCGCGCTTCCGCGACGCCAAGCTGGGCATCATCGTCTCGTCCGTCCGCGCTTTGCAACTGTTCCTGCGCAAGGTCTCGCGCCTGAACCGCCTGCCCGACTACGTCATCGTGGAAGGCCCGCTGGCCGGCGGCCACCTGGGCTTCGGCATGGAAGACTGGAAGGACTACGACCTGCACACGATCATGGACGAGATCCATGCGTACCTGGCTGCCGAACAACTCGACATCCCGCTGATCGCGGCCGGCGGCATCTTCACGGGCAGCGACGCCGTGTCGTTCCTGGAAAAGGGCGCGGGCGGCGTGCAGGTGGCGACCCGCTTCACGGTGACCCACGAATGCGGCTTGCCGGATTCCGTCAAGCAGGAATATTTCCGCGCCAGCGAAGAGGACATCATCGTCAACGGCGTCTCGCCGACCGGCTATCCGATGCGGATGCTGAAGCAGACGCCGGCGATCGGCTCGGGCATCCGTCCCGGCTGCGAATCGTACGGCTACCTGCTGGATGCGACGGGCAATTGCGCCTACATCAATTCGTACAACCGCGAAGTGCAGGCGAATCCGGGCCAGAAGAACATCCAGGTGTTCGACAAGACGTGCCTGTGCACCCACATGCGCAACTTCAATTGCTGGACCTGCGGCTCGACGACCTACCGCCTGAAGGACACGACGCACAAGCTGTCGGACGACACCTATCAGATCCTGTCCGCTGAACACGTGTTCAAGGATTACCAGTTCAGCGTCGACAACCAGGTCGCGCTGCCGCCCCGCCAGGAAGCGGCCGCCTGACGGTTATCGCGATCCACCGAAGGCGTGCTGCGGCACGCCTTTTCTTTGGCTATGTTCGCGTTAGTTATGTGAACTGAAATTCGTTGCAAAGGTCTTACGTATCGTCGAGTTAACTC
>CBIHRX010000291.1:0-8325 GCA_966212555.1 uncultured Massilia sp. | reverse complement strand
GTCCGTAAAGACGATGCCGTTCGCCTTCAGCACGGCCTTGGCACGGGCACAGAACGGGCAACCCGGCTTGGAGAACATCACGACTGGCTCGCGCGGCGTGGCATCCGGGTTGAGGTAGCGCAGCATGGTGTCGGCGTCCGACACTTCGAACGGATCGCCTTCCTTGTCCGGCTCGATGAACACCTTGGCGATGATGCCGTCCTTGACGAGCATCGAATAGCGCCACGACCGCTTGCCGAAGCCGAGGTCGCGCTTGTCGACGAGCAGGCCCATGCCTTCCGTGAAGTCGCCGTTGCCGTCGGGGATCATCGTGATGTTCCCCGCTTCCTGTCCGGCCTGCCAGGACTGCATGACGAAGGCATCGTTGACGGCGATACACACGATCTCGTCGACGCCGTTCTCGCGCAGGGCGGGCGCCAGTTCGTTGTAGCGCGGCAGGTGTGCCGAGGAACAGGTGGGCGTGAAGGCGCCCGGCAGGGCGAACACGACGACCGTTTTGCCCTTGAACAGTTCATCGGTCGTGATGTCGCGCCACTGGTCGTCGGGGCGCGCCTTGAACGTCACTCGGGGAACGGGTTGGCCTTCCAGCGATTCGGCACTCGGCAGCATGGAGTCTCCTTGATGGGGTAAGCGGTCGGGGTGCCGCACCCGGCATATGAGCACGCTTGTCGCCTTTTCAATTGGAATCCCGCAAAAAAACAGCGCCACCCGGCCTCGCGGCGGGGTGGCGCAGCTGATGACGGCACGTCAAGCGGCCGTCATCAACGCCAGCGCGCTCAGGCGCGCTCTTTGGCGACCTGGCTCGGCGGCGGGCCGAACAGTGCGGCGACGAGCGGATCGCGGGTCACCGGGCTGCGGTTGACGCGGATCGCGTAATGCGTGTCGTCGGCGAGGATGTGGAAGTGGCGGCCGGTGCCGGCCATGCTCTGCTCGCGCAGGCCCGGGCGTTCCTTGCGCGGGGCGGCGCCTTCGCGCTTGGGCTGGCAGATGGCGCCCAGGAAGGCCTTGACGCGGTCCGGATCCGGCGAGATGCGGTACACGGCCTTGCCCAGGTAGGTGGCGGTGCCTTCGATGTAGCGTGCCAGTTCGATGACGCCGGCTTCGCGCAGGTCGCGGATATATTTGCGGGCGCCCGACGGCGAGAATTTGAGGAACCAGGCGATTTCGTCGGCCAGCATCTCGTGGGTCTGCAGCTCGCCGATGAGCTTCTGCATGTTTTCGATACGGCGCTGGGTAGCCGACGTCGACCGCACCCGCTCGATCGGCGCGAGCGAAATCGGAGCGCGCTCGGTCGGTTGCGGTGGGACGCGTTCGATCAGTGCAGAGTTGCTGGAAGTGTGCACCGCGTTGAGTTCGCCTTGTACCGCATTGTGGTGAGTCGCTGCATGCATATTGGTTTACTCCGTGAAAAGGACGATGTTTCTGTGTATGGCCCGGACCGCCGTATTCGTGTATGACCACCTGACAACACGCCGGTTCCGCTTAACTGGGTACAAGATTGCCTGCCTCACCATGCCCGGTCTGTGCGCCATCCAACATTTCTAAAAATTTCTCAAAGTTATTCGTCCTTGAAAGCAAGCGAAACCCAGCGCTGTATTGACAAAAACCAAATTGGTGCTGCTCAACGGGAACCTGTTGTGTGACTTGCAATCGAAGCGGTATCGACCCGGCCGTGTGAGATGACAATCTCGTAATGAAGCGTCAGCGTGCAAGCACGAAGGGCGACGTTACACGAAATAGGCGACGATTAACCCGCAGTTCGTAACATCCTGAAACAAACAGCAATCATGGCATAAATGGCTACGTTGTAAAATCGCCACAACAACCGGCTGTTAGGTGCGCTAGCGCACTGACCCCAAAAATGGCCGACTTGTAAGCTTGACATCAACATCACTGCAAGCCATGCGATGTCAGTACCTTTACAACTTATGGGAGTTACCTGTGAATAATACGAAGAAGATCGCTCTGGCCGCCGCCATTCTGTGCTCCGCCGGAACGGCCCTGGCTCAGGACACCACCGAGGTCATCAATCCGTCGTGGTATATCGCCCCGACGGTGGTGGGCATCAAGCCCGACCACGATTTCGGGACGTCGAAGAAGGACTGGGGCGGCGGGTTGAAGTTCGGTAAGGCCGTGCATCCGCTGTGGGATATCCAGATCGGCGCCACCCAGGCGCGCGTCGACGACAACAACGTCAACTATCGCCAGACCCTCGTCGGCGTCGATGCCCTGCTGATGCTGTCGCGCAAGACGTTCCGCCCGTACCTGCTGATCGGTGTCGGCGGCGAACGCGACCACGTGAGCAATCCGATCCGTAACGTGTCCGGCTGGTCGCCGTACTACCAGGCTGGCGTCGGCTTCCAGGTCAGCATGAACGAGCAGTGGTCCCTGCAGGCCGACGTGCGCGACGTGCGTTCCCACCTGCGCGACGACGACGAGTTCGGCTTCTCGCGCGCCAACACCAAGTACGCGACGTTCAGCCTGAACTACGCCTTCAACCCGCCGCCGCGCCCGGCTCCGGCCCCGGCTCCGGCCCCCGCTCCGGCACCGGTCGTCGAGGCTCCGGCTCCGGCACCGGCCGCGCCGCCGCCGCCGCCGCCGGCCCGCTTCGAGAAGGTGACCCTGTCGGCCAGCGAACTGTTCGCCTTCGACAGCGCCACCCTCTCGTCGCCGCAGCCGAAGCTGGACGACATCGCCGCCGCGTTGCAGGCCGACCCGTCGATTACCGACGTGGACATCAACGGCTACACCGACCGCCTGGGCTCGACCAAGTACAACCAGAAGCTGTCGGAGCGCCGTGCCAACGCCGTGCGCGAGTACCTGATCGCCAAGGGCGTCGACGCCAACCGCCTGAAAGCCTACGGCAAGGGCGAGCAGAACCCGGTCGTGACCGACTGCCACCAGAAGAAGCGCAAGGAGCTGATCGAGTGCCTGGCACCGAACCGTCGCGTGGAAGTGGAGCCGATCACCATCGAGCGCCGCGTGCAGTAACGCGGGCATGCGGGACGCGGGGCGCCGCATCGTCGCGCCCCGCTACCGATACCGGGCGTTGGCCCTTGAACGCGCCTTCGGGCGCGTTCGTCTTTTTGGAGGTTACTCGATGGCAGTAGAAAAATGGATTCCTTTCTCCCGCCAGGTCATCCACGTGATGCGCTGCGCGGTAACCGAATGGCTGGCTCACCGGGCATCGAGCAAAGGCGCCGCCCTCGCGTTCTACACACTGTTCTCGCTGGCACCCATTCTCGTGCTTGTCATCGCCATCGCCGGCTTCTTCTACGGCACCGACGCCGCGCAAGGCCAGCTGCTGGACGAGTTGCGCGGCCTCGTCGGCAAACAGGGCGCGGAAACCATCCAGGCGATCCTGGCCGGTGCCCGCAACAAGGAAAGCGGCAAGCTGGCGACGATCATCGCGACGGTCCTGCTGCTGATCGGTGCGACGAGTGCATTTGCCGAACTCAAGGACAGCCTGGACGAAATCTGGGACGTCCCGGCGCCGAAAGACGCCAGCTGGTGGGACACCGTGCGCACCCGCCTGCTCTCGTTCGGCCTGATCCTGACCCTGGGCCTGCTGCTGATGTTCACGCTCGTCGTGTCCGCTGCGCTGTCCGTGCTGGAGAAATACCTGGGCGGCATGTGGCATTCCGCGACGATCGTCCTGGGCTGGGTGGCCTGGGCCATCAGCTTCCTCGTGATCGCCGTGATGTTCGGCGCCATCTACAAGCTGCTGCCGCGCGTGAAACTGTCGTGGCACGACGTGACGATCGGCGCCCTCGGCACCGCCATCATGTTCACCGTCGGGAAGTTCGCGATCGGCCTGTACATCGGCAACAGCGGCACGACGAGCAGCTTCGGCGCGGCCGGCTCACTGATCGCGTTGCTGCTGTGGGTGTATTACTCGGCGCAGATCTTTTTCCTGGGCGCGGAATTCGCCCGCCAGTACGCGCTGCAGATGGGCAGCCTGAAGAACAAGCACGTCCCCGGTGCGCCCCCGCCGGAAGCGCGCCCGTCGCCGGTGCACTGAACCGCACGGCGCCGTTGCCCTGCGAGGCGGCGCCGTCATTCGCCGAGCAGTTCGGCGATGACTTCCATCCCTTCCACGCGCTCGGCCACGACCTTGATCACGACGACGACGGGCACGCCGAGCAGCAATCCCCACATGCCCCACAGCCAGCCCCAGAACAGCAGGCTGACGAACACGGCGGCCGGGTTCATCTTGGCGATTTTCCCAGTCATCCAGGTCGTGACGACCATGCCGACGAGCGTCGCGATCGCCAGCGACGCGCCCGCCACGAGGATCACCATCTGCAGCGATTCGAACTGCAGGAAGGCGACGAGCCCCGTGGCCGACGTGATCAGCAGGGGGCCGAAATAAGGCATGACGTGCGCCACGCCGGCGAAGATCGCCCAGGCGCCCGCGTTTTCCAGGCCGATGAGGCGCAGCGCCACCCACATCAGCAGCGCCAGCAGCACGTTCGTAACGAGCAGCATGAACATGTAGTTCTGGATGGACGTGTTGATGTCTTCGAGGATGTGCACGGTCACTTTCTTCTGCGTCAGCGACGGGCCCGTCAGCTTGACGAGCTTGCGCTTGAACGTGTCGCCCGCCAGCAGCAGGAAGAACACGAGGAACACGACCATCGTCGCTTGCGAGATGAAACTGGCCAGGCCGACGGAACCGGCCAGCAGCCAGTCCATGATGCGGAAATTGCTGGCGCCCGGCGTCTGTGCGGCGGCCGGCGCCGGCGCCCGCCGCGGCGGCGTTGCACGCTTCCCGCCCGCCGCGTTGGCGGCGGCCTGTTCGAGTTCGGCCGCGGCCGCCTGCACCTGCTGGATCGTCGACGGCCCGTCCGAACCGTCGGTGAGGATGCGCGTGACCTTGTGCGTCAAGGTCGGGAGTTCGTCGACGATGTTGAGGAATTCGCCCTGTACCCGCTGCATGGTGAGCGCCATGCCGACGAGGATCAGGCCCGTGACGAGCGTGGCGCCGATGGCGCGCCTGATGTGCCAGCGCTCGAGCCAGCGCACGACGGGACTCAGGGTGTAGGCGATGAAGATGCCGAGCAGGAGCGGCACCAGGAAATTCTTGGCCCACTGCAGGCCGAAGACGAAAGCGACGGTGGCGATCACGCCGAGCGTGATCCCGCGCGCATGCACGTGGGTGGGCAGGCGCAGGTCGCCGTGGACGGCGCCGAGCTCTTCGCCCGTCGGCGCGCCGGCCGGGTTGACGAGGCCCGCTTCACGCGCCGCCTGTTCCACGTCGGCCGCCGGCGCGGCTACCGGAGTGACGGGATCGGGAGCCTGGGGCGTTGCGGGACCGGATTGGGCGAGCTGCATGATACCTGCCTGAAAAAAAACAGCCGGTCCCGGGCATCCGTCGACAGCTTCCCGCCGACGGATGCCGCATGGCGCGGCAATCGAACGACTGGCGGGCCGGCCCGCGTACGAGCCGCCCGGTCAGCTTATTTTACGCGGATGTCGTTCTTGACCGACGACACACCTTTCACGCCACGTGCGACATCGGCGGCCTTCTGCGCATCCTGCGGCTGGGCCACGAAGCCCGACAGCTGCACGTCGCCCTTGTAGGTCTCGACATTGATCTCGGTCGCCTTCAGGGTCGGCTCGTTGAAGATGGCGGCCTTCACTTTTGCCGTGATGGCGGCATCGTCGATGTACTCGCCGGTGCTTTCCTTGGTCGGGCTCGACGAGCAGCCGACGACGGTGAAGGCGACGGTGGCGGTGAAGATGGCGGTGGCGATGCGTTTGGTGACGTTCATGGTGAACTCCTCGTTAGTGGTGGTACATGGTTGTGCTCTTCATGAGCGGGGTGCGGTTTGAAAGCCGCTTATTTGCCGAACTCGGCCTTCGCAGCCGAGACGCATTGATCCTTCGCTGCGCCGGCGAACGCATCGCACTTCTCCATGGCGACGCGGTACGCGGCGGACAGCTTGTCCTCGCGCGCTTCGTTGCGCGCTTCGATCGTTTTCTGGTCGGCCTTCGCATCGGCCTGGGCGGCGACGAGACGGGCCTTGGCCTGTTCCTGGCACACGTCCTTGTCGTTGCCCGTGAGCCCGGCGCAGCGTGCCTTGTCGAGGTCGTGGTTGGCGGAGGCGATGCGCATCCGTGCCCGCGTGTAGGCCTTCAGCGTGTCCTCGTATTTCGCGCGCGCTTCTTCGTCGGTGCGCACGCGCGCGGCCTTCGCTTCCAGCACGCAGACGTCCTTCGGATTGCCCGTGATGGCATCGCAGCGGGCGCGTGCATTCTTGTACTCGGCGGCGGCCGCGTCGCGCGCCTGCTGGTAAGCCAGCTTCGCTTCCGGCGTCGCCGCGCGGACATGGCCTGCAGCCCACAACAGGGCAGCGGCCAGCAGCAGGATCATGTGTGGTGTTCGCATTCTTGTTCTCCTTTTGACACTCTTTTTTTCAACGGATGTTGACGTTTTACTCTGCCGTAAGGACGATTTCTGTTCGCTGACGAACACACGGAAAAAGATGATGAAAAAGCATCGGATGAGCAGCCGGGAGGTGTGCGTCATCGCACAGACCCCAACCGCATGGCTGCGTAATCTGGTCCTACATCTTTGCCAGGAGAACAAGTCATGAAAGCTACTCGTACCCTTGCCGCCCTCGTCACGGCCAGTGCGCTCCTCGGTGGCTGCGCCAGCCAGTCGTCCCAGCCCTACTACGCCAACGACGGCTACCGCAGCGGCTACGACAACACGGCTTCGACGGGCTACGGCACGATCGAATCGATCCAGGTGACCAGCGGCGAAGGCCGCACGAGCGGTGCCGGCGCGATCGTCGGCGGCCTCGTCGGTGCGTTGGCCGGCAACCAGGTCGGCAGCGGCGGCGGCCGGACGGCGGCAACCGTCGCCGGCGGCGTGGCGGGCGCGGCGATCGGTAACCGTGTGGAAGCGAACCGCGACGGCGCGGGACAACAGCAGTACGCCGTCAATGTCCGGCTCGACAACGGCGAATACCGCACCATCGTCCAGGACAATGTGTACGACCTGCGCGTGGGCAACCGCGTGCGCATCGTCGACGGCCGCGTCTATCGGTATTGAGCGGCGCGCCGCGTGCACTCTTCAAGCCGGCTCTGCCGGCTTTTTTTGCGGCTGCGACGCCGTTGAAACCGTAGGGTGGGCGGCCTCCGCCCACGCGCAACGTGTGCCTCATGTCGCCGTAACGCGTGGGCACGGGGTGCCCACCCTACGAGACTGCGACGGCGTTGAAACCGTAGGGTGGGCGGCCTCCGCCCACGCGCAACGTGTGCGTCATGTCGACGTAACGCTTTTTTGATGAGCGGGTGCGGCGGTCCAAAAAAAGACGGCGTCCAATCGAAGATTGCGACGCCGCTCAAGCCCCACCATATTCGTGCATGGCGCGATCCGGTGGCAGATCGCGCCGCGTTGTCCCTAGTATGCCACTTGCTGCGCGCGTTTGCGCTGCAAGTACCAACCGAGCGCGCCCAGGACGGCGGCGACACCCAGTGCCGGCTTGCCGAGGTTGCGCTTGCGGATGAAACCCAGTACGGTCAGGGCATACGGGGCCAGCACCGAGATGCTCGTGCCGGTCGGCTTGAGCAATGCATCGGCCCGGGTCCGCAACACCCAGGTCGCGTGGTCGAGCGCCGAATGAAAGATGACTTCGGGGCGTGCCGCGTGCTTGATCTGGGCGCGCGCGTGGGCGACTCCGCTGCGGTAGAACTCGCCGTCGCGCAACAATGCCCGCTTGCGCTCTTCGTGGGAGCCATGCGTGTGATGGCCGATCGTCTTTTCCATCTCCTGGTCCTTTCTGTCTGCTTACATCAGCATGTCGCGGTCGTTGCGCAATTCCTTCATGGTCTCGGGGAACGCCAGCTTGCCCTGCTTGAGCAGCGAGAGTCCCTTCATCACGAGGATCAGGGTAATGACGGCGAACACGTCGAACATGACGAGCAGGATCTTCCAGCCCATTTCTTCCCACGCCAGGGCCACGATCGTGGCCGTGCCGTAGGCCAGCGCGAACCATGTGGCCAGGGCGGCCAACGCGAAGATGACCACCAGTTCGATCACGTGGTTGCGGACTTCCGCCAGCTCGAGCGCGGCGAGTTCCACGCGCGATACCACGAGCCCGAACAGGTTCTTTGCCAGGCCCGTGATCCCACCCATGAGGCCGGGGCTATGCACGACGGTTTCATTGTTATCCATGGCTGCCCCCGACCGGAATTATTTGCGGCCCAGAATGACACCCAGCAGCAGGCCGACACCGGCCGCCACGGCCACGGTGCGCCATGGGTTGTCCTTCACGTAGACATCGGTTGCGCGCGCCAGTTCCTTGCTCTTGACGA
>CBIHRX010000290.1:0-8376 GCA_966212555.1 uncultured Massilia sp. | reverse complement strand
GCGGTCGCAGCGGCGCGCCAGTTCCGGGTCGTGCGTGACGATGACGAACGCGGTGCCCAGCGTCTTCGACAGTTCCAGCATCAGGTCGAAGATGCCCTGCGCCGTCGAGTGGTCGAGGTTACCCGTCGGTTCGTCCGCCAGCACGCAGGCCGGTTCCGTGACGAGGGCGCGGGCCAGCGCCACGCGCTGGCGTTCGCCGCCGGACAATTCGCCCGGCCGGTGGATGGCGCGCTTCGTCAGGCCCACGCGCGCCAGGATCGCCTCCGCGCGCGCGACCGCCTCCGCGCGCGGCATGCGCCGGATCAGCAAGGGCATCGCGACGTTGTCCAGCGCCGTGAACTCGGGCAGCAGGTGGTGGAACTGGTAGACGAAGCCGAGCGAGCGGTTGCGCAGTTCGCCGCGGCGCGTCTCCGACAAGGTGGCGAAGTCCTCGCCCTGCAGCGTGACGCTGCCGGTGCTGGGCGTATCCAGCCCGCCCAGGATATGCAGCAGGGTCGACTTCCCGGAGCCGGACGCGCCCACGATGGCCACGCGCTCGCCCCTGGCGATGGAGAAATCGATATGGTCCAGCACCTGCACCGCGTAGTCGCCCTGGCGGAAGGTCTTGCCGACGTTGCGGCACGCGAGGATGGCCGTGTTCACATTCATGTCATTCATAACGCAGTGCCTCCGCCGGTTTCACGCGCGACGCCGACCAGCTCGGATAGATGGTCGCGACGAAGGCCAGCAGCACCGAGACGCCGCCGATCTTGAAGACGTCCGGCCAGCGCAGGTCGGACGGGATTTCGCTGATCAGGTAGATATCCTTGGACAGGAACTGCACGCCCAGCAGGTGCTCGATGAACGGCACGATGACGTCGATGTTCAGCGCCACCAGCACGCCGAGGCCCACGCCGGCCGCCGTGCCCATGATGCCGACGAGCGCGCCCTGGATCATGAAGATCTTCGTGATCGAGCGCGGCGATGCGCCGAGGGTGCGCAGGATGGCGATGTCGGGCTGCTTGTCCGTCACCGTCATCACGAGGGTCGAGACGAGGTTGAACGCGGCCACGGCGATGATGAGGGTGAGGATGATGAACATCATGCGCTTTTCCGTCTGCACGGCGGCGAACCAGTTGGCGTTCAGCTGCGACCAGTCGCGCATGATCAGCTCGCCCGACATGCTGCGCTTGAGTTCCTGGGCGACGAACGGGGCCTGGTGCATGTCGGCGATGCGCAGGCGCAGGCCGTTCGGCGCGTCGATGCGCACCATGCGCTGCGCATCCTCGATGTTGATGAAGGCGAGCGCGGAATCGAATTCGTAGTGGCCCGCCTCGAAGATGCCGCTCACGGTGAACACGCGCGAGCGCGGGACCATGCCGGCCGGCGTCGTCTGGCCCTGCGCCAGCAGCATGTTGACCTTGTCGCCGATGCCCACGCCGAGCGAGCGCGCGAGCGCGTAGCCGATGACGATGTTGTATTCGCCGGACTTGAGACTGTCGATGCTGCCCTGGCGGATCTGTTTCGCCACGTCCGACACCTTGTGCTCTTCCGACGGCAGGATGCCGCGGATGATGGCCGGCTTCATCGTGTCCTCGCGCACCAGCAGGCCCTGCGTCTCGACGAAGGGCGCGGCGCCGCGCACGGCCGGGTTGCGGAACGCTTCCTGCTCGGCCTGGCGCCAGTTCGGCATGGAGCCGCTCGCGTCGAACACTTCGATGTGGGCGAGCACGGACAGCATGCGGTCCGTCACCTCCTTCTGGAACCCGTTCATCACCGACAGCACGACGATCAGGGCGGCCACGCCGAGGGCAATGCCGGACACGGAGATCAGCGAAATGAAGGAAATGAAGCTGTTGCGGCTGCTGCGCTTGCCGGCGCGCGTGTAGCGCAAACCGACCAGCCATTCGTACGGCAGTTTGTGGATGAGGCTCATGGGCTCCAAGGTAAATGCTTTGGTCCCGCAGTTTGCCACACAACGCTCATCCATGTGGGGCGTTGTCACAATTGGAAGTACTTTTTCTATCTTGCACACATCTTAAAATGGCCGGAACTCCGCGCACTGCAAGACTATCGAACGCAGACAGGAGGCCCACACCATGGCATTTTCCGTCTTCGATTCGAAGGGCACGCCGCTCGACCGGCAGCACACCACGTGGCGCGACATGGTGAAGAAGCCGATCAGCAAGCTGGACGACGATGCCTTTACCCGCATGCGCATCATCCTCATGAACGGCATCGAGCTGGAGGCCCTGCGCTTCTCGCACATGGCGGCGCGCTGCAACATGGCGCTGCGCCAGCCGCTGGCCGACGTCAGGCGGGTCGAGCAGCACCAGGCGACGATGGTCAACTGGCTGCTGTCGCCCGACCACTCGCCGCTCGAGACGACCATCGCCTACGAACAGCTGGCCATCGAGCTGACGGCGAGCGTGGCCCGGGCCGAGCCGGACGACTACCTGTCCCAGGTGTACCGTTTCGGGCTGCTGGAAGACTTCGATCACCTGTACCGCTACGCGGCGCTGCTCGACCGCGTGGAGGGCAAGGACGCGAACAATATCCTGCAGAGCTATACGGACATCCTTCCCGGCCGCCCGACCGCCGAGCACCACCGCGCCCCGCGCGACGACCTGCGCATCCCGTACGACCGCAGCATGGCGACGATGCTCAGCAAGCTGCACGCGCTGACGATCACGGCGGCCGAGGCGCAGACCCACAACTATTATATGAACGTGGGGCCGACGTTCGCCGACCCGGTGGCGCGCCAGCTGTATGCGGAGATCGCCTCGGTCGAGGAACAGCACGTCACGCAATACGAATCGCTGCTGGATCCGACCGAGACCTGGGTCGAGCAGTGGATGCTGCACGAAGCGAACGAGTGCTACACCTATTACAGCTGCGTCGAGACGGAGACGAACCACCACGTCAAGGCCGTCTGGGAACGGTGCCTCGACTACGAGCTGGGCCACTTCCACCTGGCCGCCGACGCGTTCCGCCGATACGAGCGGCGCGATCCGGCCGAGATCGTGGGCGAGTTCGCGGGGCCGATCCCGTTCCGCAGCCAGCGCGACTACGTGCGGCAAGTCCTCGCCGGCGAGGTCGACCTGCGCGCGCTGGGCACGCAATTCGTGCCGAAGGCGCACGAGGACCAGGCCAGCATCGACTATCGCCGGCAGATCAACGGCGACGGCTCGCCCAGCGAGACGGTCGCGGCCGGCTATGTCTGGACGCCGGGGACGGAACTGGTCAGCCACGGCGCCGCCGGCACGACGGCCCTCACGACAACCCTGCCCGCCAACCAGGGCGGCGTCGTCCAGCCCTGAACCGCAAGGAGCCGCCATGGCACAGCAGACCGAACACCTGGGCATGAACCGGACGGGCGTGCAGATGTCGCCCATCGATACCGCGGCCATGCAGGACAGCGACAACGCCCCGATCCGCGGCGCCCCCGGCGACGAGCGGGCCCTGCTGGACGCGCGCGAGGCTTATATCATCAATGCCGGCGACATCGGGTCCATCCCGATGCCCGGCACGGTGGCGGGCGCCGTCAGCATGGGCATGCACATGCTCAAGGGCGACCGGCCGCAGATCCTGCTCGACAAGCTGGGCGAGCGCCTGGCGTTCGAACGCACGGGCACCCGTCTTTACGACGCGCTGCTGGCGAAATGCGACGTCATGCAGGGCGGTCCGGCCGGCATGACGCGCGACCACGTCGCCGATATCCGGCGCGACGAAGCGCGCCACTTCCTGCTGCTGAAGGACGCGATCGAATCGCTGGGCGGCGACCCGACGGCCCAGACGCCCAGCGCGGACGTGGCCGGCGTCGAATCGCTGGGCTTCGTGCAGGTGCTGTACGATCCGCGCACGAACCTGGCGCAGTCGCTGCACGCGCTGCTGACCGCCGAACTGGCGGACCGCGCCGGCTGGGAGACGCTGATCGCGCTCGCGGGCGAGGCGGGGCAGGACGATCTCGTGGCCGGCTTCACCCTCGCGCTGGAGGACGAGCACCGGCACCTGGTCCTCGTCCAGGGGTGGTATCACGAAGCGATCGGGTTGACGCCCGTGCCCGGGATGCTGCCGCCGGGCGGGTCGGCCGGGATGCCGCCCGATTCGACGACGGCCCCCACGACGACGCCGGACGTGACGACGCCGGGACCGGGGGCGGACATCTGAGCCCATTTCACCTAAAATAGAGGGATGGCCCATATTTCGCTCGTCCTGCCGTTCGCCCTCCCCGCTCCCGAATTCGCGCCCGACCTGACCCGCGCCCTGCAGACGCCGGCGCTGGCCGCGCTGTTGTCGAAAACATCAGACGCGCGGTTCCGCCCGCTCGACACCGACGCGCGCGTCCTGCCGCACGAACTGTGGATCGCGCGGGCGCTGGGCGTCGCGCACGGACTCGTGCCGGGCGTCGCGACCAGCGCGATGCGCGGCGTCGGCCTGGATCCGGAGGACGGCATGTGGTTCGTCGTGAACCCGACCCACATCCAGATCGCGCGCACGCACCTGCAGATGGGCGACACGCGCCAGCTCGACCTGCGCGAGGACGAAGCGCGCGCCCTGTTCGACAGCGCCCGCCCCTGTTTCGAGGACGCCGGCTACGCGCTCGCGTGGGGCACCCGCGACACGTGGTTCATGCGCGCCGACGCCTGGACCGAGATCACGACGGCAAGTCCGGACGCCGCTGTGAACATGAACCTGACGGACTGGATGCCGTCCGGCCCGCAGGCGCGCGCGTTCCGCAAGCTGCAGAACGACGTGCAGGTGACGTGGTTCACGGACCCCGCCAACGCGGCGCGCGAGGCGCGCGGCCAGTTGCCGATCAATTCCTTCTGGCCTTGGGGGAATGCGAGCATGGCGACGGAACACGCCCAGCAACTGGTGGCGAAGGTCTCCGGCAAGCCGCTCGCGCGCCCGCGCGTGGCCGCGTTCGAGGCGCCCGGCTGGATGACGGCGCTGGCCGACCGCCGCCTGGACGCCCTCACCGGCCTGGATACCCTGCTGGACGGCGACGACGACTGGCTGCTCGCCTGCGGCAACGTGGTGGCGCCCGGCATCGCGGCCGACTGGAGCGGCTGGCTGCAGCAGATGCAGCGCCTGGAAACGGAGCTCTTCGCGCCCCTGCTGGACGCGCTGAAAAACGGCCGCATCAAGACCGTGCGCCTCGTGCTGAGCCACCGCGACGGCCACCTCGAAACGACGACGACACCGCTGGCGCAACGTAAATTCTGGCGCCGCCCGACCCTGGAACGACTGCTTTGAAGACCCGCATCACCATCCGCCCCTGCCCCGTACGCCAATCCGAAATGCTGCGCCAGGGCGGGATCCACCCCGTCCTCGCGCGCGTGTACGCGGCCCGCGGCCTGACCGACCCGCGCGAGCTGGCGGTCGAGCTGCAAGCGCTGGTCCCGCCCGGCGCGCTGCGCCAGATCGACGCGGCGGCCGTCTACCTCGCCGACGCCATCGCGGCCGGCAAGAAGATGACCATCGTCGCCGACTACGACTGCGACGGCGCGACCGCCTGCGCGACCGCGATCCGCGGCCTCACCGCGATGGGCGCGCACGTCGACTACATCGTGCCGAACCGTTTCGAATACGGCTACGGCCTCACGCCGGAAATCGTCGAGCTGACGGCGCGCGCGAAAAACCCTGACATCATCATCACGGTCGACAACGGCATCGCCAGCATCGACGGGGTCGCGGCCGCGAAGGCACGCGGCATCGACGTCGTCGTCACCGACCACCACCTGCCGGGCGACGCGCTGCCGGACGCGCGCGTCATCGTCAATCCGAACCAGCCGGAATGCGGCTTCCCCAGCAAGCACCTGGCCGGCGTGGGCGTCGTGTTCTACGTGCTGCTGGCGCTGCGCGCGGAACTGCGCAAGCGGGGCGTGTTCGACGCGCAGACCCAGCCCAAGCTCGACAACCTGCTCGACCTCGTCGCGCTGGGCACCGTCGCGGACGTGGTGAAACTCGACACGAACAACCGCATCCTCGTCGCGCAAGGCTTGAAGCGCATGCGCGCGGGCCGCATGCACGCGGGCGTCGCCGCGCTGTTCCGCGTGGCGGGCCGCGAGGCGCGCTGCGCATCGCCGTTCGACCTTGGCTTCGCCCTCGGCCCGCGCCTGAACGCCGCCGGCCGCCTGGAAGACATGTCGCTCGGGATCGAATGCCTGATCACGGACGACGAGGGCCGCGCCTGGGCCATCGCGCAGGAGCTCAACGACATCAACCTTAAGCGGCGCGAAATCGAGGCCGACATGCAGGGGACGGCCCTGCTGCACCTGGACGATTTCAACCCGGCGGACGCCAGCACCATCGCCGTGTTCGACGACGGCTGGCACCAGGGGGTGATCGGCATCGTCGCCTCGCGCCTGAAGGAAAAATTCTACCGCCCGACGATCACGTTCGCGCCCGCGGGCGACGGCTGGATCAAGGGTTCCGGCCGCTCGATCCCGGGCTTCCACCTGCGCGACGCGCTGGACCTCGTGTCGAAAAAGGTCCCGGGCCTGATCGACAAGTTCGGCGGGCACGCCATGGCGGCCGGCCTGTCGATCCGCGGCGACCACTTCGACACGTTCGCGCAAGCCTTCGAAGCGGTCGGCAGGGCGTGGCTGACGGAGGCGCAGCTGGAACGCGTCGTCGAGACGGACGGGCCGCTGGAAGACGATTTCTACAGCACGCAGTTCATCGAACTGCTGGACGGCCAGGTCTGGGGCCAGGGCTTCGCGCCGCCCGTGTTCTGCGACGAATTCCGCGTCGTCAGCCAGCGCATCCTGAAGGACAAGCACCTCAAGCTGCTGCTGGAGCGGAACGGGCGGCGCTACGATGCGATCTGGTTCGGGCACACGGATGCGCTGGGCGACAAGGCGCGGGTGGCGTTCAGGCTGGATGCGAACGAGTACAACGGCGTGACCAAGGTGCAGCTGCTGGTGGAGCACGCGGAGCCGGCCTAGCCGTCGTTCCCGCGAAAGCGGGAACCCATACTGAGCAACGGACTTCGGAACCTCAGCATGGGTCCCCGCCTGCGCGGGGACGACGGTTTTAGCGAGTAAAAATCGGCGCCTGCGTCACCGCCCCCATGCCCTCGCCCAGATAAAAGCTCGGATGCGGCGGCTGGTTATACCCGGCATTCTGCCCCGCCACCTGCGCCCGGTACTGCGGATCGTGCATCAGGGTCGGGATGCGCGCGGTCGTCGGCGCCGTCGTCGTGAACACGAGCAGCGCCGTATTGTCGGCCGTGCGCCACACGACTTCCTCGCGCCAGTCGCCCAGGATGTCGGCCGACAGGACCGGCGTCGCCTTGGTGCCGTTGTTCGACGCCGCCCCGTACGGCGCGCCGTCGAGCAGGCGCACGACGCTCGACGTCGCCGGCTGCCACTTGTTGATGACGGTGCCGTCGAGCAGTTCGCGGCCCAGGTCGCCGTCCCACCAGCTGGCGAAATTCATGTTCCCCGGGCGCGCCGTCGAGATCTGGTGGCCGTTGGCCGCCATCAGCCCGCCGCGCGATGCCCAGCATTCCTCGCCCAGGTAATTCGGATCGACGTCCGCGCACACGCCGCGGCCCACGTCGGCGCCGCTGCCGCTGACGCCCCACAGGATCTGTCCGGTCGCCGCGTCGTGCATCTCGGAACCCGTGGCGCCGTAGCAGGACGGCGTCTCGTGCACCATGTACGCCTGCAGGCCGGCGCGGGTCGGGTCGAGTTTGCCCACGTGCAGCGCGTCGCCGTGGCACAAGCCCGTGCTGTACAACATGTGCCCGTCGCTGCCGATCGCGGCCGCGCCGTAGACGATGTCGTCGCGGCCGTCGCCGTCGACGTCCGCCACCGAGAACCAGTGCGAGCCCTGGCCGCGGACGGCGCTGCCTTCCTTGTCCGTGTCGAACACCCAGCGGCTGGACAGCACGCCGTCGCGGTAGTCCCAGGCGGCGACCACGGCGCGGGTGTAGTAGCCGCGCGAGAACACGGCGCTGGGACGGCGGCCGTCCAGGTAGGCGACGCCGCCCAGGAAGCGGTCGACGCGGTTGCCGTAGTTGTCGCCCCAGGCCGCCACCGAGCCGCGCGCCGGCAGGTAATCGGTGGTCGCCAGCGCCCGGCCCGTGCGGCCGTCGAACACGGTGAGGAATTCGGGACCGGACAGGATGTAGCCGTTGGCGTTGCGGTAGTCCGCACTGGCATCGCCGATCACCTTGCCCTGGCCGTCGACGGTGCCGTCCGCCGTCTTCAGCATCACCTCGGCCCTGCCGTTGCCGTCGAAGTCGTAGGCGACGACCGTCGTGTAATGGGCGCCGGCACGGATGTTGCGGCCCAGGACGATGCGCCACAGCCGCGTACCGTCGAGGTTATAGGCAACGACGTAGGTGATGCCCGTATAGCCCGACTGCGAATAGTCCTTGGCAGT